>CAZDTG010000083.1:0-18756 GCA_964508005.1 uncultured Steroidobacteraceae bacterium | reverse complement strand
GCGCTGTCCGCTTCGAGGCCCGCCGACCATTGACACGTCCGAAGTCCGGACGGCAATGGGAGTATACTCCCAAGAGTATTGTAAAAACAATGCCTTACATCGAGGTTGATGTGTCTGAGCAACAGAACGCCGCAATACGCACCGGCGTACGGCACTTTGAGGTCACGGACGAGGAGGCCGGGCAGCGGCTGGACAATTTCGTGCACAAGCTCCTGGGGGACATCCCGCGCAGCAGGATTTACCGTGTAATCCGCAAAGGTGAAGTTCGCGTAAATGGTCACCGCGCCGGGCCGGACACCCGGTTGCAGGCGCACGACAAGATCAGGATCCCCCCGGTACGGGTACGGCCGGCGGAGGAGGTGGGGCGGCCCTCGACCGACCTGCAGGAGAGGATCCGCCAGGCCATCATCTACGAGGACGACAAGCTGCTGGTGATCGACAAGCCGTCCGGCATCGCTGTGCACGGCGGTAGCGGCGTGAGCTTTGGCGTCATCGAAGCCTTGCGCGCCCTGCGCCCCGACGAGCACCTGGAGCTGGCGCACCGCCTCGACCGCGATACGAGCGGGTGCCTCATTGTGGCTAAAAACACCGCCACGCTTCGGATCCTGCACGCTTTGCTCCGGGAGGAAAACACGAGTTTCGAAAAGCGCTACCTCACGCTCCTGAAGGGGCCGTGGGACTTGGGGAAGAAGCGTATCGACGCGCCCTTGCGCACCGACACTCGCGTCGGGGGCGAGCGTACTGTGCGGGCGGACGCCTCCGGGAAGCCATCTGTCAGCGAGTTTCGCCCCGTCCAGTTCTTCGGCAGGCGTGCAACCCTGATGGAGGTGAGCCTGCTCACCGGTCGCACCCATCAGATTCGTGTGCACGCTCAGCACGCCGGCCACCCTGTCGCGGGCGACGCCAAATACGGCGACGAAGCCTTCAACGAAGACATGCGTGCGCTGGGACTCGGCAGGATGTTCCTGCACGCCCACAGCGTGAGCTTCGAGTGGCCGGGCGGGGGCCAGTTCAGCGTCAACACCCCCTTGCCGCCGGAGCTCGCGGCGGTCATCGATAAGCTCGGGGATTTGCCCAAGGCACGGGTTGCACCGCATGGCGCAGCGCGCAGGCGAGCCAGATGAGGGGCAACCCGGAGTCGCTCTAGCGTCTGACCGGAACTCGTTTCGCGATCGAAAGCCACGCCTTTTGCTCGGGCCGACTTTCAGCCCATCGTTTCAAGGGACGGGGTACCCCGCGCGGCGCAGAGCGCAGGCGAGCCAAATCAGCGGCAAGCCGATCAGGGCGGTGGGGTCCTTGCTTTCGATGCTCTCGAACAGGCTGATGCCCAGGGCCTCGACCTTGAAGCCGCCTGCGCAATCGAACGGTTTTTCCCGCTCCACGTAGCGCTCGATCTCCTTCGCGGAGAGCGCCCGGAAGAACACCGTCGTCATGTCCACATGCACGAGCCTGACGCTTCCGGCCGGTCCGATCACCGCGCAGCCGCTGTAGAACCTCGCGTCCGTGCCGCTCAATGCGGTGAGCTGGGAGCGGCAGTTCGCCGCATCGCCAGGCTTGTCGAGCACTTTGTGGCCTGCGGCAGCGACCTGGTCACTGCCGATCACCACGGCACCCGGATGCCGGGCCGCGACTTCTTCCGCCTTGGTGGCGGCCAGGCGCAGGGCCCGGTCCGAGGGGCTTTCGCCGGCCACGTGCTCTTCGGCTACCCTTGGCTGGACCGTCTCGAACGGCAGCCCGAAGCGCTCCAGGAGCATGCGGCGGTAGGCGGAAGTCGAGGCAAGAATGAGCGGGTTCATAAGGGTCGCCGAAATGCTCCGATGAAACAAAGGCTTAGGGGTCAAAAGGATTTTGACTTGCGCACCCTCGGTACCTATTATACGCGCCCCATGTCGCCGCCCTGGTCGAAGCCGCTCGATGTCGATCGGCTGTCCGAAGCCGAAGCCGACATCGATTTCGCCGTTCCGCTCGCCGAGCTTCCCCGTCTGCGCGCGCAACTCGCCAGCGTGGCGGGCGAAGTGCACGGGCGCGTGCATTTTCGACGCGCGGCGGGTATCGCCGTGGCGGAGTTGACGTTGAGTGGGACCGCGCGCCTCGTTTGCCAGCGCTGCCTGGAGCCGCTCGATGTTGGCGTCGAGGCCGCGACGGAAGTCGGGTTGGTGGCGGCGGAAGCGGACGTGAGTCGCGTGCCCGAGGAGTTCGAGCCGGTGCTCGCGCCGGAGGGCCGCATAAGCGTCGGCGAGCTCGTCGAGGAAGAGTTGTTGTTGACGCTGCCCATCGTGCCGCTGCACGCGGACGGCGCAGGCGGCGCCTGTGTTGTAGCCGAGGCGGCGCCGCTCGCGACGGACGGGCGTGAAGCAGAAGTACAGAGGCCGTTTGCACAGCTCGCCGAGCTGTTGAAACGACAGTGAATCGATGGATGCATTCCGCATCCGCCGGCCGGCGCGCAGCGCCGCGATGAATTGAGGGGGCTTCGCGCTTCGCGATGCCCGTGGAAGCAAGCGCGCTAGCGCATTTAGGAGCTCATAATGCCCGTTCAAAAAAGCCGCAAGACGCCTTCGGCGCGCGGTATGCACCGCTCGCACGACGGACTCGAGAAGCCCGCGCTGTCGATCGACCCGCAATCGGGTGAGACTCACCTGCGCCACCGGATCACGCCCGATGGCTTCTATCGGGGCCGCCGCGTCATCGAGAAGCCCGCCGAAGTCGAAGAGACGGAATAAGCGGCCCCGGACACCAAGCGCGCGTGCTGCCGATCGCCATCGATGTGATGAGCGGCGACCAACAGCCGCGCGAGTACGTTGGCGGCGTGTTGCGGGCGCTGCACGATGACGCGCAGCTGCGCGCGCTGTTCGTCGGCGACGGCGCGCTGATTGCCGCCGAGCTGCGCTCCGCGCCCGAGCCGATCCGGCAGCGGGCCGAGATCGTACCCGCCACGGAAGTGGTCGCGATGGGCGACTCGCCCCGCGAGGCGATCCGCCGCAAGAAAAACTCCTCGATGCGGGTGGCCATCGACCTGGTGAAGGAGGGTCGGGCGTCCGCCTGCGTGAGTGCCGGCAACACCGGCGCGCTCACGGCCATGGCGCACTTCGTGCTCAAGACCGTTCCGGGCGTGGAGCGGGCGGCCATCATCTCCGCCATCCCCGCCGCTCACGGCCATACCCACATGCTCGATCTCGGCGCGAACACGAAAGCGACGCCGCAGCAGCTGTGCCAGTTCGCGGCCATGGGCGCCATCATCTCGCGCGACATCCACGGCCGCGAGGCGCCGCGGATCGGTCTTCTCAACATCGGCGAGGAAGACATCAAAGGCCACGAGGTCGTGCAGGCCGCGCACGCGCTGCTGGGCGCGAGCGGACTGAACTACGTGGGTTTCGTCGAAGGCGACGACATCTTCTCCGGCGACGTCGATGTCGTGGTGACCGACGGTTTCACCGGCAACGTCGCCCTGAAGACCATGGAGGGCGCCGCCGGTCTGATTGCCGATCGCATGCGCCGGGAATTCAACGCCTCGTGGCGCGACCGGCTCGCGGGGCTCATCGCGCGGCCGGTGCTGCGGCGCGTGGCCGCGGGAGTCGATCCGAGCCGTTATAACGGCGCGTGCATGGTCGGCCTTGGAGGTATCGTGGTAAAAAGCCATGGCCGGGCGAGCGGCGTTGCCTTCTCGAGGGCGATTGCAACCGCCGCACTCGCCGCGCGTCGGGGCCTCACGGCGCACATCGCCCAGGCGCTGCAGGGCGCGCCGCCGCAGCGGGCAGCGGCGGTTACGGGCGGTAATGATTAACAGAGGTCGGTAACTTGATTCATTCGCGCATCGTCGGGACCGGCTCGCATCTTCCCGAAAGGATCCTGACGAACTTCGACCTCGAGAAGATGGTGGATACCACCGATGAGTGGATTCGCACCCGCACCGGCATCGAGCGCCGTCATATCGCCGCCGACGGCGAGACCACGGTCGATCTTGCCGAGCAGGCCGCGCGCCGGGCGATCGACGCAGCGGGCCTCAGGCCCCAGGATATCGACTTCATCGCCTTCGGCACGACGACACCGGACCTCGTTTTCCCGAACTGCGGCACGCTGCTGCAGGGGCGGCTCGGCTGCCGCGGCATTCCGGCTTTCAGCCTCGAGACCGCATGCGCGGGTTTCATGTATGCCCTGTCGATCGCCGACAAGTACGTTCGCTGCGGCGACGCGAAGCGCGCCCTGGTCGTCGGCGCCGAAACGCTCTCGCGCATCACCGATTGGACCGACCGCTCGACTGCCATTCTGTTTGCCGACGGCGCGGGTGCGCTGGTGCTCGCGCCCGCCGAGCAGCCCGGCATCCTCTCCACGCACCTGCATTCCGACGGCTTCTACAAGGACCTGCTCTACTGCGGCAGCGGTGTGTCAAAAGGTTTCGGCGAGACGCAGCCGCTCATGTCGATCTCGATGGCGGGCAGCGAGGTGTTCAAAGTGGCCGTGACCACCCTGGGGAGGGCGGTCGATGAGGCGCTCGCGGCCAACCAGCTGGGTCGCGAGCACATCGACTGGCTCGTGCCGCATCAGGCGAACATCCGCATCATCCAGGCCATGGCGAAGAAGCTGGATCTGCCCCTGGAGCGAGTCGTCATCACCGTGCAGGATCACGGTAATACTTCCGCCGCCTCCGTGCCGCTCGCACTGGATCTCGCCATCCGCGACGGCCGCATCAAGCGCGGCGATCTGTTGCTGCTGGAAGCGTTCGGCGGCGGGTTCACCTGGGGGTCGGCCCTGGTGCGTTACTGACGGTCATTACGGAAGTTTTAGACAACCCGCGCATAAAAAAACGCCGCGCGGTGAGGCGCGGCGTCGGGTTTTGGATCGTCTTTCGCGCTTACTTGGAGATCGAGCGCTTGAACATGCGGTCGATCTTCTCGTTCGTCGCATCCACGGCCGACTGGGCGGCCTGAGCGGCGGCCAACGCCTGGTTGGCGGTGCTCTGCGCGCCGCTGGCGGCCTGGCTGGCCGACTGCGCGGTGCTGTTGGCCTGGTCAGCCGAGCTCTTCGCAGCCGCAACATCCGACGACAGCTTCGCCACCTGCGCCTTCAGGTCGTTGACATCGCTCTGGAGGGGCTTGAGATCCTGACAGCCTGCAAGCCCAGCCACGACTGCCACCGCAGCCACCTTCAAAACGATCGCGTACTTCATAAACGTCCCCTTCTGGGTTGTTGATTCGGGAGGTCCTGGAACGATGCAAAACGGGCAAGCAAGTTTCACGCCGTCATGCGCAGCACGTAACTGCATCAAATTTGGCGCTGGAATGCAACTCTAGACAAATGGTCTGTCTTGGGGTCGCGACAGGATTGTATGCGCGCGCCATTGGCCTATAAGGGCTGCTCGTGAGTCTAAAAGCACGGTAATGGAGCACGCGGCAATACACCGGTCGAAGCCTGTCGGGGCGCGTATGGTACGTGATCCGTCTGAACGTTGTCTGAATCAGAAGGAGGAGGGCGCCGCCGGCGACCGCGCTGACGCGGTGCATGTGTGTCGGAGGACTCCATTCCGTTGTACACCGACAATGTAGGCAGTGCCCAACCAAACGTTCAAATGAAGCATAACTTACACGTCCACGGCGTTTGGCATTGGCGCGCACGCGAGTTTTCCGGGGTTTTCTGCCGCGGGCCGGCTCGCGTGACGGGCAGGAGAGGGCGTGTCCGGGAGGCGTTTCGCCAGTCTTTCAGGTCCCCCTTGCCGCGCGCCGTAATCTGGATATAATTACAGTAGCTGTACGGATGAACAGGCAGGCCGAAATGTCCGATCTGACCCCTCGACAGACGCAAATACTGCGGCTCATTCAACGCTTCATCTCGGACACCGGCATGCCCCCGACCCGTGCCGAGATCGCGCGCGAGCTCGGCTTCAAGTCCGCCAACGCCGCCGAGGAGCACCTGCGCGCCCTGGCCCGCAAGGGCGTCATCGCACTCGTCCCCGGCACCTCGCGCGGTATCCAGCTCAAGGACACCCTGCGCGAGCAGATGGGCCTGCCGCTCATCGGCCGCGTCGCCGCCGGTAAGCCGATCTTCGCCGAGGAGAATTTCGAGGCGCGGCTGCAGATCGATCCCGGCCTGTTTCAACCGCGCCCGCACTATCTGCTGAAGGTTACCGGCATGAGCATGAAGGACGCCGGCATCCTCGATGGGGATCTCGTCGCGGTTCACCGCACTTCCGAAGTGCGCAGCCGGCAGATCGTGGTGGCGCGGCTCGAGAACGAGGTCACCGTGAAGCGCTATCGACAGGAGGGAACGGTGGTATGGCTGATGCCCGAGAACACCGATTTCGAGCCCATCAAGGTCGATCTCAAGGAGGAGCCGATGATCATCGAAGGCATCGTGGTCGGCGTGTTGCGCCGGGGCAAGGCGCAGGGGCTGATGTGACGTATCAGCTGGCGCACCGCGGCGCCGGCGATCCGATGTCTACCAGGTGCCCATGAGTGCCGCATGTCCGTCTCCGCCGATCTCGAACTGGCTCGGTTGCTCGAGCATCCGGCCATCTGGCGCGGCCGCAGTGCCGCGCGGGCGGAGACGCTTGCCACGGGTTACGCCGCGCTCGATGCCTGTCTGCCCGGCAAGGGTTGGCCCCGTAGCGGCCTGATCGAGATCCTGGTTTCCCGCTTCGGTGCCGGGGAGTTGCATCTGCTGCTTCCGGTGCTGGCCGCTCTGACACGCCGGCCGGAGGCCCGCTGGTGCGTTTGGATATCACCCCCCCTCGAGCCGTATGCACCGGCGCTCGTTGCTCATGGCGTGACTGTCGAGCGAGTGCTCGTGGTGCGCGCTCCCGAGCCGCTCTGGGCTTTCGAGCAGACTCTCGGCTCGGGTGCTGGCGATGTCGCGCTGGCATGGGCGGCACGCGGTCCACGCACACGTGAGATCCGGCGGCTGCAGCTCGCTGCCGAGCGGGGCAGGACGCTCGGTGTTTTGTTTCGTCCTCAACGTGCTGCCCGAGAATCGTCTCCGGCGGTTCTGCGGGTCGCTGTCGAGCCAAAAACTGACGGCGTGAGGCTCACGTTCCTGAAGAGTCGTGGCGGGGCACGCGGCTCGATCGAGCTCGAATGGACGCCTTAGACACCACGCCGCCCGAAGAGGCGAGTTCTGCGCGCCCGCGTCCTGCGGGACGGCTGACACCGCGCAAACCTGTCGCTCCGCGGCTCGTCCCTCTCAGGCGCTTTCCCGGCACTGCTCCTGTCACCTCGACCGAACTTTGGATCGGTGTGCATGTAAGCGAGTCCGCGGGGCAGAGTCCGGTGGGGCAAAGGCTGGAGCTGCTCGCCACCCGCGCACAACGCTTTACACCGCGTGTGAGCCTCGTCCCACCGGACGGTCTCGTTCTGGAGGTCAAGGGCAGCCTTCACCTGTTCAATGGCGTGGAGGGTCTCAGCCGCGCCCTGGCGAACGAATGCGCTTCGCTGGGGCTGCAGTCCATCATGGCACTCGCGCCTACACCGCTCGCCGCCTTGGTGGCCGCACGCGCGGGTAAGCCGTTCGTCATCACGGAGCTGACGCGGCTCGTCGGGCAATTGATGCCGCTCCCTCTGGCGGCCTTGCGCTGGCCCGCAGAGACCCTCGAGCGTCTCGCGCGCATGGGTGTTCGGACCATTGGACAGGCGCTGCGCTTGCCGCGCGCCGGTTTCGCGCGGCGCTTCGGTACCGACTCACTCGCGATACTCGACCGGCTCACGGGCCGGAGTGCGGATCTTCGCGAGCGCTTTCACGCCCGCGAGCGTTTCCGCCGCCGCCGCGAGCTCAATTACGAGCTGGAAAGTCATGATGCCGTTCTCGGGGCGCTCGCCCCGTTGTTGGCGGAGCTGGGGAAGTTTCTGGAAGCGCGCCAGTGCGGCGTGATGAAGCTCGAGTGTCTGCTGCGGCATCGGCATGCGGAACCGACGAGTTGCGTGCTCCGGCTTGCCGCGCCTGTGGCGGATGTTTGCCGTCTGACGGAGCTTCTCGGTGAGCGTCTGAGCGCGCTCACTTTGCCGGAGCCCGTGCGTGCGTGCGAGCTGCGCTCGAGCTCGCTCGTGTCACGCGTACTCACTTCCAACTCCGTGTGGCAGCCAGGGGAGCATGGTGGCGGCGCCGGTGCCGAGGCCGTCGAGCTCATAGAGAGGCTGCGCGCACATCTAGGGCCCGAAGCGGTATATGGCCTGCGGGTGTTGCCGGGACATCGGCCGGAAAACGCATGGGCGAGGTCCCACATACAGGGACCGAGCGCCCGCCATGGGCTCGCCGCATGCGGCGAGCGGGTGGCCAGGGAGGGCCACCCTGGGCTTGCGCGGAGCATGGAATGCGCAGCGCAATGGCGGGCTGGGTTACGGCTCCAGGGAGGGTACGACGTAGAGGGCTTACCGAGAGGCCGCGCTCGAGCGCGGCGCGCACCGGAGGTCACTCCGTGGCCGGCCTTTCGCCGCCCCATGTGGCTGTTGCCGGTGCCGAGAGTTTTGTCCGAACGGGATGGCCTGCCGCGGCGCCGGGGCCCTTTGCGCCTGCTCGGCGAGCCGGAGCGCATCGAGACCGGATGGTGGGACGGCGGCGATATCGCACGCGATTACTACACCGCCGTCGACCTTCATGGCATACGGCTGTGGATTTTCCGCGAGCGCGCCGCGCCCCATCGCTGGTTCCTCCATGGAGTGTTCGGGTGAGGAGCCTCTCTGCAAGGAACAGCTTGGGCATGGGGTCGCGGCGTTGCCCGTGGGTTTCTTCACCGCGCCGGCGTAAGTGCGATGGAGCGCGCTGCCGTGGGCGTTGGAAAACACCCGGCGCGCGGGCGAGGCCCCGCATACCGGGGCCGAGCGCCCAAGACCTGTCGGGACATGAGCCATCATGAGCCGCGACCCCATACCAGAGCCGTTGCGCTATGCGGAGCTGCACTGCATCAGCAATTTTACGTTCCTGCGCGGCGCTTCTCATCCGCAGGAGCTCATCGAGCAGGCCGGCGCTCTGGGGTACACGGCGCTCGCGATCACCGATGAATGCTCCGTGGCCGGTATCGTACGCGCCCACATGGCGGCGAAGGGCAAGCCGCTGCGGCTCCTCGTCGGCTCGGAGTTTCGTCTCGAATGCGGACTGCGCTTCGTCGCTCTCGCCATCGACCGGCGCGGCTATGGAAGACTGTGCCGGCTCATCACGCGCGGGCGCCGCTCGGCGGCCAAAGGCGAATACTGCCTCACGCGCGCGGATCTGGAGGAGCTCGGTCTCGAGCAGTGTTTCATTTTGTGGCTGCCCGGCCCACGGCCGTGCGAGGAGCAGGCGAGCTGGCTCGCCGGGCGCTTTCCCAGGGTGCGGATCGCGGTCGAGCTGCTCTGTGAAGGCGCCGATCGCGAGCATCTCGCCACGCTCGAGCGCATCGGCCGGGAATTGGGGTTACCCCTGGTCGCGAGCGGCGCTGTCCATATGCACTCGCGCGCGCGCCGCAGATTGCAGGACGCGCTGACCTCGATCCGTCTCGGCATGCCGCTCGCGCAGGCCGGCTGGCATCTCTATTCCAACGGCGAGCGTTATCTGCGCGAGCCCGCCCGGCTCGTGAAGCTTTACCCGCGCGAGCTGCTCGCGGAAACGGACGCGATCGCGCGCGAGTGCCACTTCTCGCTCGATGAGCTGCGCTACGAGTATCCGCACGAGCTCGTGCCGGCCGGCCACACGCCCACGAGCTATCTCCGCAAGCTCACGGAGGAGGGCGCGCTGCGGCGCTGGCCGAACGGCGTGCCCGAGAAGGACCGTGTTGAAATTGACAAGGAGCTGGCCCTGATCGCCGCTCTGCGCTACGAACCGTTCTTTCTCACCGTGGAGGATATCGTCAGGTTCGCTCGCGCGCAGGGCATTCTGTGCCAGGGCAGGGGGTCGGCAGCGAATTCGCGCGTCTGCTACTGCCTCGGCGTCTCGGCGGTCGATCCGGATCGGGAGGCGGTCCTGCTGTTCGAGCGTTTCATCTCCAGGGAGCGCAACGAGCCGCCGGACATCGACATCGACTTCGAGCACGACCGGCGCGAGGAAGTCATCCAGTACATCTACAAAAAATACGGGCGTGCGCGGGCGGCCATCGCCGCGACGGTGATCATGTATCGGCCGCGCAGCGCCCTGCGCGATCTGGGCAAGGTCTTCGGCCTGAGTGCCGCGGACAGCGGCAATCTCGCCAAGGTCATGCAGTGGTGGGATGGGGGCGAGACCATGCCCGAGCGGCTGCGCGAGGCCGGTTTCGATCCCAACGACCCGGTGCTCGCCCGCCTGCTGCCGCTCGCGCGCGAGCTCGTGCTGTTTCCCGGATTTCCGCGTCACCTGTCCCAACACGTCGGCGGCTTCGTGATCTCGGAAGGCCCGCTCGAAGAGCTCGTGCCCATCGAGAACGCCTCCATGGCCGAGCGCACGGTGGTGCAGTGGGACAAGGACGATCTCAACGACCTGGGGCTGCTCAAGGTCGATGTGCTCGGGCTCGGCATGCTGACGGCGCTGCGGCGGGCGTTTGCCCTGGTGAACGATTTTCGCGGCACGCAACACTCGCTCGGCACCTTGTCCGCCGAGGAGCCCGCGGTCTACGAGATGATCTCGCGCGCCGACACGATCGGCGTGTTCCAGATCGAGTCGCGCGCGCAGATGGCCATGCTGCCGCGCCTGCGGCCCGGAAAGTTCTACGACCTGGTGATCGAGGTCGCGATCGTGCGCCCCGGCCCGATCCAGGGTGACATGGTGCATCCCTACCTGCGGCGCCGCTGCGGGCAGGAGCCGGTGGAGTACCCGAGTCCCGAGGTGCGCGGCGTGCTCGAGCGCACCCTCGGCGTACCGATCTTCCAGGAGCAGGTGATGCAGATCGCGATCGTCGCCGCCGGCTTCTCGCCGGGCGAGGCGGATGCCCTGCGCCGTGCGATGGGCGCCTGGAAGCGCAGCGGCGGCATCGATCACTTCAGGGACAAGCTGCTGCAGGGGATGTGCGCCAACGGCTACCCGGACGAGTTCGCGCAGCGTATCTATCGGCAGATGTTGGGATTCGGCGAATATGGCTTCCCGGAGTCGCATGCCGCCAGCTTCGCCCTGTTGGTTTATGACTCCGCGTGGCTGAAGCACTTCGAGCCGGCGGCGTTCACCTGCGCGCTGCTCAACAGCCAGCCCATGGGGTTCTACGCGCCGGCGCAGCTGGTGCGGGATGCGCGGGCGCATGGCGTCGAGGTGCGGGCGGTGGATGTTTGCGTCAGTGCCTGGGATTGCGCGCTCGAGCGCTGCGCGGATGGCCAGCCCGCCCTGCGGCTGGGGTTGAGACTCGTGAAATCGCTGTCGGAGGCGGGCGCGGGCCGGCTCGTCGCGGCGCGCCGCGAGCGGCCGTTCGCCAGCGTGCAGGATCTCGCCGGGCGTGCCGCTTTGGATCGCGGCGATCTCGAGGCGCTGGCGGCGGCAGGCGCATTCGCCTCGCTGAGCGGCAACCGCCATCTCGCGTTCTGGGAAGTCGCCGGCACGGAGCGTGCGCCGGCGACGGCGAAGCCCGGGGTGCCGGCGCGCGGCGCGCTCGAGTTAGGTGCGGGAACCGGGCATTTTGCCGAGGGGCAGCCGCTGCTTCCTGCGCCCACCGAGGCAGAGCGCATCGTGGCGGATTACGCTTCCGTCGGGCTCACCCTCGGACGCCATCCGCTGGCGTTGTTGCGCGAGCGGCTGCGCAGGAAACAACTCCTGAGCGCGAGTGAGCTGCGCTGTGTTGCCCATGGCAGGCAGGTGCGTACGGCGGGCATCGTCCTGATGCGGCAGAGGCCGCAGACGGCGAGCGGTGTCACCTTTCTCACGCTCGAGGATGAGAGCGGGCAGGTGAATGTCATTGTCTGGGAGCGCGTGGGGAATGAGCAGCGCCGGGCGCTGGTCGAGTCGCGCCTGCTCGAGGTGCAGGGGGAGTGGCAGCGGCAGCAGGAGGTGATGCACCTCATCGCGCGGCGGCTCATCGATCGAACGAGGCTGCTGGGCGAGCTGCTGACGCACTCGCGCGACTTTCGCTGAAGGCGCGCGCCGCCGCAACCGGCCACAGCGGGGTTTCAGCCCTGGCTGAAGCCCAAGATGACTGCAGGCTCATTCGAGCGGCGGCAGCTTGCGGCGCTTGGAGCGCTTCACGTCCTCGTCATCGACACCGATTTCGTAGTCCTCGAAATCGCTCGTGAGCTCGGCGGTACGCTTGGCTTCGAGCAGCCGCTCGAGGCGCCGCCAGGCCGGGTCGCCGACCTTCTGGCCACGGCGCTTGGCCAGGTCCAGATCTTTCGTGACCTGATCGAGATCGACGTCGCCTTCTTCGGCAACAGGCTCTTCCGCGTCCTCATCCTCGAACTCGTCTTCGCTTTTCTCACTCATGCCGGACACCAGGCTACCCCCAGGTCATTCGACGGCGCGAAGTTAAATCAGTTTCGATGACATCCGCAATGTCATCTTCAATGAATCAGCTGATTCATCTCAAAGATGGGCAGGAGCATTGCAAAAACGATGCCCATGACGAACAGGCCCATGGTCACGATGAGCAGCGGCCCCAGCAGGCCCACCATGGCATCGAGCAATCCATCGAGCTCGCGTTCCTGGGCGATCGCGGCCCGCTCGAGCATGTTTTCCAGCGTGCCGCTGGACTCCCCGCTCGAGATCAGATGGATGGTCATGGGGGGGAACAGTTTGCTCGTCGCGAGCGAGCGGCCGATCGCGGCGCCCTCGCGGACACGGGCCGCCGCATCCATGACGGCATCCCGCATCGGCAGGTTCGTCACAACCTCCCCCGAGATGCGCAGCGCTTCCAGGACCGGCACGGAGGCGGCCGAGAGAATACTGAACGTACGCGTGAAGCGCGCGGTGTTGAAGCCCCGCGAGAGCTTGCCCACGAGCGGCATTCGCAACTGCAGCCGATGCCATTTACGCCGTGCGTCCGGATTGCGCAGCCAGCGGTTGAAGAGGATGTACGCGAGTACCGCGCCGAGGATGAGCCACACCCCGTCCGCCCGCATGAAATTGCTCGTGCCGATCAGTGCCTGGGTGATCCAGGGCAACTTTCCCTTGCTCGCCTCGAACACGGCGACCACCTTCGGCACGACGAAAGTCATGAGACCGGAGACGATCGCGAAACACATGATGCTCAATACGATGGGGTAGAGCATGGCGGCCATGACTTTCTGGCGCATGCCCTCGCGGCTCTCGGTGTAGTCGGCGAGCCGCTCGAGCACGCTGTCCAGGTGGCCCGCCTGCTCGCCGGCCGAGACGGTAGCGCGATAGATCTCCGGAAAGACCTTGGGATATTCGGTGAAGCCGTCGGCGAGCGTGTGGCCTTCCATGACCCGCGCCCGTACGCCCATGACGATGCTTTGGATGCGGGGCTTCTCGGTCTGTTGCGAGACCGCCAGCAGAGACTCCTCGAGGGGCAGTCCGGCGCGCACCAGCGTCGCGAGCTGCCGTGTGAAGAGCGAGAGATCGGCGGCCGACACGCGGCGCGTGAGGCTGAACGACTTCTGGCGCGTCGCCTCCTTTTGCGCCACCTCGTTGACCGCGACCGGAAGCAGCTGCCTCTCACGCAGCAGCTGTCTGATGTGGCGCGGCGTATCGCCTTCGAGAATGCCGGTGCGTTCCTTGCCCCCCGCATCCAGCGCCGTGTATTCAAACGCTCCCATTAGTTTACCGGGTGAAAGTCGCCTGCGGCGCTTTCACCAGCCAGCCGGCTTGCCGTGTCTGCCCGCCGCCAAAAAGCGTGGTTTTTGCCGGCGAAGCGCATGCCGGTTGAGCGAGCAGCCATAAACTCAGTCCTCGCGCGTCACTCGCAGCACTTCCTCGAGTGTCGACTCGCCGCGCAGCACCTTCGCGCGGCCGTCGTCACGGATCGAGGGCGTCAGCTGGCGGGCGTGACGCTCGATTTCCTGCTCGCTCGCCCCGTCATGGATCATCGTGCGCATCGCATCGTCGACGACGATGAGCTCGTAGATGCCGGAGCGGCCGCGATAGCCGCCGCCGGCGGAGTCTCGTGCCGGGCGGTAGAGGACCGGCGCGGGATCGTCAGGCCGCAGGTTGAGCAGGCGGCGCTCGTATTCGCCCGCCTGGAACGGTTGTTTGCTGTCGGGGCTCAGCACGCGCACCAGGCGCTGCGCCAACACCCCGATGAGGCTGGAGGACAGCAGGAAGGGCTCAATGCCCATGTCGCGCAGGCGCGTGATGGCGCCGGCCGCCGTGTTGGTGTGCAGGGTCGACAGCACCAGGTGGCCGGTCAAGCTCGCCTGGACCGCGATCTGCGCGGTCTCGAGGTCGCGGATCTCGCCGATCATCACCACGTCCGGATCCTGGCGCAGGATCGCACGCAGGCCGCGCGCGAAGGTCATCTCTACCTTCGTGTTGACCTGCGTCTGCCCGATGCCGTCGATGTAGTACTCGATCGGATCCTCGACCGTCATGATGTTCTGTGAGTTGTCGTTGAGCCGCTCGAGCGCGGCGTACAGAGTCGTCGTCTTGCCCGAGCCGGTCGGGCCCGTGACGAGCAGAATGCCGTGCGGCTTGTGGATGAGCTCGTCGATGAGCGACTCGGTCCGCGGATCCATGCCGAGCGCGCTGAGGTCGAGCTTGCCGGCCTGCTTGTCCAGGATACGCAGCACCACGCGCTCGCCGTGGCCGGACGGAATCGTCGAGACGCGCACATCGACCGCCCGGCCCGCGATCTTCAGGCCTATGCGGCCGTCCTGCGGCAGGCGCTTCTCGGCAATGTCGAGTTTCGACATGACCTTGATGCGGGAGACGACCAGGGGAGCGACGGCGCGCTTGGATTGCAGGACTTCGCGCAACACGCCGTCGACGCGAAAGCGGACGACGAGGCGGTTCTCGAACGGCTCGATATGGATATCGGAAGCGTTCTCCTTGATCGCCTGGGTGAGCACGGCATTGATGAGGCGGATGATCGGCGCGTCGTCGTCGCTGTCGAGCAGGTCCTGCTCGGGCAGGTCCTGGGCGAGATGTGCCAGGTCGGTGCTGTCATCGAGACCTTCCACCGCCTGCATCGTTTCCTGGCCGCCTTCATAGGCGTGGCGCAGCAGCAGGTCGAATTCCGCTTCCGGGACACGCTCGAGCCGCAGCGAGCGGCGCAGATAGCGGCGCACTTCTGCGATCGCCAGCGGCGAGGCGTTCTCCCGGCAGGCGCACTCGGCCACTCCATCCACGAATTGCTTGACCACGATGCCGTGGCGCTTCGCGAAGGCGAACGCGAGGCGTCGCTCGGGCGGCAGCAACTGGGTGACCGTTGCCGATTCCGGCACTGCTTGTTGGCCTTCGGGTACGGCGCTCATCGCGGCTGGCCTCCATTCTGCGGTGGCGGTGTCGGGGTTGCTGCCGGGCTCTCGGGATCAGGCGTGCCAGGGGCGGAACTGGAGCGGGGCGCTTCAGACTGCGGCGGCTCGGCGCCGTAGGGCGGGGGCGTGGGAGCTTGTCGCGGCACGGTCGACGGCGCCCGTCGGGTGGCCGCGTCCTCGGCGGCTCGCCGCGCCTCCGCAGCCCTCGCCTGGTCTTCAGGCGACAGGGGTCCCTGCGAATTCGGCGGCGGCGGGGGTGGCAGCGGCGGCAGCCGCGGCTGGTGCTCACCCGGCAGCAACGGCGGGATCTCGCGGTGCTCGAAGCTCTTCTGCTGATCCTGCATGTAGTTATATTTGAGGTCCGTCTCGTAGGCAGCCTGCGAGGCGTCACGCAGGATCTTCGGCCTGAGAAAGATCATCAGGTTGTCTTTCTCGGTGCTGGCGCTGCGCGTCTTGAACGCAAGCCCGATGATCGGGATCGAGCCGAGGATGGGGACGCGCGCTTCCTGCTTCTGGTTGGTGTGCTGGGTCAGGCCGCCCAGCACCACCACACCGCCATCCTCGACCAGGACGTTGGTGGTCACCGTGCGCTTGTTGGTCACCAGGTCCACCGCGCCCGCGGGTTTCTGGCCGATGCTCGAGCTCTCGATCGAGAGCTTCATGATGACCGAGGTGCCTTCCGCGGAAATGGTGGGAGTGACCTTGAGAATCGTACCCACCTCTTCGCGCTGTATGGTCTGGAAGGGGTTCACGGCGCCGTTGGTGGCGGTGCCGGTATTGGAGAACTGACCGGTCACGAAGGGGACTTCCTGCGCGACCTTGAGCTCCGCTTCCTGGTCGTCCAGGGTCACGGCCGAGGGTGTGGCAATGATATTCGTGTGCGCATCGCTTTGAATGGCCCGCAGCACCGCCGCGAAGTTCACCGAGCCCGAGCCGATACGCCCGATGCCGAGGGTGGTGCCGTTCAACAGCGTCGAGCTGACGTTGGCGGGGTTCTGGATCGCGGTGGCGAGGTCGACGATGCTCGTGCCGCCGACAGGGCTGACGAAACTGGCCGCCGGGACATTGGAGGAGCCGGAGCCGAAGGCCGCCCAGTTGACGCCCAGCTCGGCATTCTTGGTGACGTTGACGTCCGCAATGATCGCTTCCACCAGCACCTGCGGCCGGCGGATGTCGAGCTTGTCGATGATGGCCATTATCTGGCGCATGATCTTCGGGGGAGCCGTGATGATGAGCGCGTTGTTGGATGGGTCGGCCCAGATGAGCGAGTTCTTCTCCGCCTGTGCTTGCGGCGAAGCTCCGCCCCCCTGGGCGCCGCCCCCGCCGGCGCTCTGCTGCGCGATGCCGGTCATCTGCTCCTTGAGCTTCGGCGCGATCTTGTCCGCGTTCGCATAGTGCAGATAGCGCACCCGGGTATCGCCGCCGGCCTCGAGCGGCGTATCCAGATGGGCTATCAGCGCCCGCACGCGCAGCCGCTGGTTCTGGTCGCCGCTGATCAACACGCTGTTGGAGCGCTCGTCGGCGACGACTTTCATGGGCGTGCCGCCTTCGGCGGCCGCGGCCGCTCCCTGGTAGAGCGAGTTGAGTACCCGCACGATCTCCGCGGACGAGGCGTTCTGCAGCGGCACGATCTCGACATCCTGGTCGCCGACCTGGTCGATGCGCCGGATGATGCGGATCATGCGGTTCACGTTGTTGGCGCGGTCGGAGATGATGAGAATGTTGCCCGCGGGGTAGGCCGCCAGGTGCCCGTATTGCGGAATCATCGGCCGCAGGATGGGGACGAGCTGCGCGGCATTGACGTTCTTGACGTCGATGACCTGGGTGACGATCTCATCGGAGGTCGGGCTGACGTGGTCGGGGAGATCGATCGAGGGACTCTGTCGTGCGTTGGCGTCGGGAAGGATCTTCACGACGTTGCCGTCCGGGATGGCGATGAAGTTGTAAACGGACAGGATGGAGAGAAACGTCTGGTAGAAGGCTTCCGGGGACATCGGCGTCGAGGACAGCATCGTGACCTGCGCGCGCACGCGCGGATCGATGATGAAGGTCTTGCCGGTCGCCGCGGCCACCGCCTCGGCGATCTGAGTGATGTCCGCGTCCTTGAAATTGGGTGTGATGCGCTGCTGCTGCTGGCCGGCCTGGCCTGGTTGGCTCGACTGGCCGGGCGGCGTGCCGGCCGGCTGAGCGGACGCGAGCGAGGCTGCGCCGAGAAGCGCCAGCGTACCGCGCGCGAAGAAGCGAAAACCTTTCACAAATGATTCCCCCGAACCGGGCATTGTCTTACTGCATGTTGTCAGACGTTCTGGGCTGTTCCGCCGGCGACGGCGCCTGCGGTGCGGGTTGCGCCTGGTCCCCCGGGGCAGCGGTCCCGGGCGGCGCGCCGGCCAGGGCTTCCGCTTCCTGCGTGACCTGCGCCAGATTCAAGACCACATCCTGCTGCTGCCCGTTCCGCTGCACCGTGACGTGCGCCTCACTGGTCGCACCCAGTGTGTTGAAGATCTGCTGTCCGCGCTCGGGATCATCGAGCGGCGTGCCATTGATCGCGGTCACCAGATCGCCGGGCCGCAGTCCCAGGTGCAGGAACGCCTGCCGGTTGCGGCCGGGATAGACGCGGAAGCCGGTCTGCTTGCCGTTGGCGAACACGGGCTGCGGGCGCATCACATCGGCGAGCAGGCTGGGCTGTTCCATGATGAGCTTGCGCATGCGGTCCGCGACCGGGCTCTCCGTCGTGAGTGCGCCGGCCGATGGGGGCGCGCCCCCGCCGGTCACCTGCCGCGGCAGCACCAATGTCTCCAGATGCCCGCCGCGGTCGATCACGACGCGGTCGTTGAAGACCGAGTGCAGCTTGGCCCCTCCGGGGACGTTGTCGCCGACCGCGTACACCTTGGTGCTTTGCGCGCTCTGCCCCAGGATAGCGAGGCCATATTGAGGATCATCACCGGATATGATTCCTGTCAGCACCAGCGGCATGCTGGTCTGCGGCGCGTTCGCCGCATCCTGCTGTGTCGCCGTAACCGGCGGAACACCGAATAACCGCGCATTCACGATAGCGGCGACGTCCACGGCATGTCGGGGGACGGCGACGCCCGGGCCGGTTCCGGCCACATGGGAGCGGCCCGCGCCGCCCAGTCCGGTGACGATGATCGCGGCCTGTGCCGCCAGCAGCACCGCCAGCGTCCAGGTGGCGAGGCGAGGCCCGTGCGCAAGCAGGAGCGTGCGCCACTTCTCGGGCGTCGGCAGTCCTTCAAGCCATGAGGCGGCATTCATCGTTGCAATAAGATCCTGTGACCGCGGCCAAACAGGCAAGGTCAAGCGCTATGGACAGCGGCGCGCGCCGATCGTGCGCCAACCCCCGCCGGGCAATCATACGGGCCCGTTGCTTGCGCTCTCAAGCAATTGTTTCTACTGGAGTAAACTCGGACCATCATCGCAGGCTTGTGTTGCTGTTTGGCGACCCCTATAAAGACTCCCATGCCCG
>CAZDTG010000082.1:0-18760 GCA_964508005.1 uncultured Steroidobacteraceae bacterium | reverse complement strand
TGGGCATCAGCTTCATCTCCTCCCATACCGTGGGGCTCGAGCTCGCGGCCGGGAAGCTCGTCATTCTCGACGTCGTCGGCCTGCCGATCATCCGCGACTGGTATGTCATTCACCTGCGTGACAAGAGGCTGGCGCCGATTCCTGCCGCGTTTCGCGCGTTCCTGCTGGAGCATGGCGCGCGCATCATCCAGCAGGCCGTCGGCGATCTGCCGCTGCGCGCGCGCCGCACGTAGGAGCGAGGCGCCGGGCTGGCTTCGGAACTTACTGTTGATGGCTTCGCGAGGGTTGAAGAACGCCTCGGGCTCAGCCGTTACTTCACAGCCACCGCTTCAGGCAATTGGCGAGATCGGCCGCGAACAATCGCGCAACCGCGGCCTCCGGGACCAGGTCAAAGGAGTGGATACCGCCGGCATAGGAGTGGATCTCGACCGCTGTGCCGGCGCGCACGAGGCGCAGCGCGTAGTCAATGTTCTCCTCGAAGAAAAGATCGAGGGATCCGGCTGCCATGTAGCAACGGGGGAGACCGGCAACATTCTGCGCCAGGCTTGGGGAGAAGTAATGGATCCGCCCGGCATCGATCTTCTGCTCGCCGCGCAAACAAGACCAGGCGAACTGATTGTGCTGGCGCGTCCAGACGAACTCGCCGACCGTGTGATTCTGCCGCACATCGCCGGGGCCTCCCGTGCGGTGATCGAGCATGGGATAAATCAGAAACTGCGCGGAAATGCTTGGGCCGTCCCGGTCACGTGCCAACAACGCCAGCGCGGCTGCAAGGCCGCCGCCGGCGCTTTCTCCCATGATTGCGATTCGCTCCGGGTCGACGCCCAGGCGGACCGCATTGTCCGCAAGCCATGTCAGTCCCGCATAGCAGTCCTCGATCGCAGCAGGGAACCGGTCTTCGGGCGCCAACCGATAATCGACCGACGCCACGACCGCGTCGTGCTCAGCTGCGCGGGCGCCGTTGGCGAGATCCATCATGGCCGCCGAGCCGGACACATAGCCCCCTCCATGTATATGGAAGATGGCCGGCCGGCTGGCGCGTTGGGGGCGAGGCTTGAAAATGCGCAGCGCAACGTCCGGTGCTCCGCCGGGACCTGGAACATGCACCACCTCGGGGATCTGCTCGGGCGCGAGTGCCACGTCCGGAAACGGCGCGACCTGGCGGAGTTGGGCCAGCGTTTCCAGGTTCAGCTCGACGGACGGCAACAACTCGAGGATCGGAAGGACTTCCGGGTCGATCAAATGACGGTGATTCATGGATGCCGATACCTTGACTCAACAGGCGGGCGGCGCAGAGCGTGGCCTGGCCGCCCGAGGCCGGGTGGGATTTCCCGAAAAAATGCAGGCCAACTCGTCAATCGCAGTGAAACACCTCTGCCATCGCGGCCCAATGCTCCCCAGTGTGACGGCTGAGTAGCGGCGCCTGGCAGGGCATGCAGACGGCCCACCAGCGTTGCGTCTCGGGATCGGCGGCCATGGCAGCCATGTCGGCGGCAAAATCACGACCGTGGTACTCGAAGTAGCTGAACAGCAGGTTTTCCGGCTCGCGCAGGTAGATGCTGTAGTTGCGGATATGGCTGCGTGAGATCTGCGCCAACACCGCGGGCCAGACTGCTGCGTGTAACGCCTTGTAAGCGGCAATCATCTCCGGCTTGATCCCGATCACCATGCCGTAACGCCGCATACCATGCTCCCCACCAGGGTCATTTGATCTCGAGCGTCGCGATACTGCGCTGCGCGATGCTCGCCCAGTCCCATTCAATGCCGAGGCCGGGGGCTTCGGGCGCCATGGCCCGGCCATCGTGAATCCGCAAGCGGCTGTGGGTGATGGGGTCGAGTTGCGGGATGTACTCCACCCAGGTGGCGTTGGCAACGGCGCAAGCCAGGCTGACGTGCAACTCCATGAGAAAGTGCGGACACACGGCAAGGTTATGGCATTGCGCCAGGTGTGCAACTTTCAGCCAAGGCGTGATGCCGCCCACTCTGGCCACGTCGACCTGAACGATATGGCAGGCACCGGCGCGCACATAGTCGGCAAATTGGCCAATGCTGTAGAGCGATTCCCCCACCGCAATCGGCACGGCGGACTTGCTGCAGAGCTGGGCGTGGCCCATCACGTCATCAGCGGGCATGGGCTCTTCCAGCCACGCGAGGTTCAGGCCCTGCAAGCCGTGTGCGCGCCGCAGCGCTTCGGACAGACTGAAAGCCTGATTGGCGTCCACCATCAACTCAAAGCCGGCGCCCATCGCCTCGCGCACAGCTTGCAAGCGCTCGAGGTCCTCGCTCACATGCGGGCGTCCGATTTTTATCTTGGCGCCCAAAAACCCGTTCTGCCTGGCTGCGGCAGTCTGAGCCACCAGATCCTCGGTCGGCAAATGCAGCCAACCGCCCTCGGTGGTATAGATCGGGACCTGCGAGCGGGCACCGCCTGCCAACTTCCAGAGCGGCAAGCCCAGATTTTTGCCGCGCCTGTCCCACAATGCGATGTCGATGGCGGCCAGGGCCAGGCTGGTGACGGCGCCCACATGGGTGGCGTGAGTGTGAAACAGCAGGTCCTGCCAGATCCCCTCGATTCGCTCCGGGTCCTGCCCGATGAGACGCGGCAGCAGATGGTCTCTCAGCAAGGCGACGACCGACGAGCCGCCCGTGCCGATCGTGTAGCTGTAGCCCACTCCCTCCGAGCCGTCGCTGCACTGCAGACGCAGCACGGGCGTCTCCTGAGTAACGAAGCTCTGGATCGCATCGACCCGCCGCACAGGGGGCGTGAGATTAACCAGGCTCAACGTGGCGCGTTCGATGCGAGTCATATGGGTTCGACGGATCGGGCCGGCTCCTCCACGAGAGGGCTGCCGCGTCTCTCCTCCCTCCTGATCGACACGAGTGCATAAATCAATACCGCTGCAAAACATGCAGCGGGGACCAGGTAAGCATCCATGATGCTGAATTCATCGGCGACTCTTCCCATGATCGCCGTAATGATCGCTCCGCCAATGATGGACATGATCATGAGTGCGGTGCCGAGGCGTGCTTCCTCCTCATGACCCGACAGGCCCAGGGTGAAGATTGCCGGAAACATCACAGACATCATGAATCCAACGCCGACCAGCGACCACAGACCCGGCGCACCGCCAACCAGCGCCGCGATGATGCATAGAGCCACGTTCGCCGCAGCCGCCACGGCGCAGATCCTTGCCAGCGAAAACCATCGTAAGCAGATCGTGGTCGTAAATCGACCCGCGATGAAAGCGCACAATGAGTAGATCAGATACGTAGCGGCTCTGCGATCGGTCATGCCGGGCAGCTGCGCTTTCGAATACAATATGAGAAAGCTCCAGCACGATATCTGGGACCCAACATACAGCAGCTGCACGAGCACACCAAACAGATAATGCGGGGCCTTGCACAGCTTCGCCAGCCCGCCTTTGAAGCTCGCATCGACCCGCCTTGCGTCCACCTCCCGCGGGTAAGGAGTCATCTTGATCGCTATGGCCCACAAAATGACGCAGATGCCGATCGCCAGGTAAGGCCAGCGCACCGCATTGGCCTGAATCGCCGAATAGTGGGCCGCCTGCCCCGGCGACAGCAGGGCTCGCTGGGCCGGCGTGAGCTCGACGGACGGAAAGATGAACTGGCGGCCGATCAATATACCGGCGATCGAGCCCACCGGATTGAACGCCGACGCCAGATTGATGCGCCACTCGTAGCTGCGTCGCGGCCCCAGTGCGGCGATCATTGCCATTCCGGATGTCTCGAGGAACACAATCCCGCACGCGATGATGAATAGAACCGCCAGAAACGCCTGGTATTGATGGACCGCGGCCGCGGGCCAGAACAACATCGCGCCGACACCGTACGTTGCCAGCCCGCAAAGCACGGCGTTTCTATACCCCAGCTTGTTCATCACGACCGATACCGGCAGCGGCATCACGAGGTATGCACAGTAGAAGGCAGACTGGACCAGGCTTGCCTGGAGATTGCTCAGGCTGAATGCTCTCTTGAATTGCGCTATCAGAATATCATTCAGGTTGTGCGCCATGCCCCACAGGAAGAACAAACTGATCGTCATCGCAAAGGGCAGGACCGCGTATACGCGTCGGGCGGGTTCCTCGTTCTTCATCAGAACGAGGCGCGCAGCGCAATGGCGATGACACGCGGCCGCGTGTAATAGTTCAGGAAGTTCGTGGGGTTGTACGCGTAGTCGCGGCGGCCGGCCTGCGTCAGATTCGATCCCGTGACGGTGAGATCAAAGTGCTGGCTGAAGCTGTAGGTCGCACTGGCGTCCACGGTGCTGTAGCCGCCCGTGTACGTGGGGAAATTGACGACGCCGATCCAGGGCAGAGCGCTGAGATAGTCGCTGCGGTACACCAGAGCGACGCGCATGTCGATCGGCCCGTTATCGTAATACAGGGTGCCGTTGACATTGTTCCTCGACGAGCCGGGGAACGTAAACTTGTGCCCGGATATCGGCTGATCGATGGAGCTCTCGACCAGGGTGTAGTTCGCCTGCAGGCCGAAACCATCCAGGGCCCGCAGAAAATTCCGCAGCGGCTGATTGAATCCCAATTCGGCGCCGTACGCCTTGCCGCTGGAGATGTTTTCCGCGGCCGACAGATTGAACTGCTGCGCACCTTGTCCGGTAACAGTCGCATTATAGACCGTGACCGGGGTGATGAAATCGGATACCGCCTTGTAAAATACGCTGGCAACGTACGATGCGCCATTGCCGCCGTAATACTCCAGGGTCGAATCGAAGTTCCAGGCCGTCTCGGGTTTCAGGTATGGGTTGCCTACTATTCCGGTACCGCGGGAATTCGCTGTCGTCGAAGCAAGCTTCGGGTCGGGGATCGACAGAACGTTTATCGGCGACATGTCCTCGTATTCCGGCCGGCTCAACGTGCGCGCGACGGCAAAGCGCAGATTCATGCTGTCCACGGGGTGGAGCGTCAGGTTTGCCGAGGGCAGGAAGTTGGTGTACTGATGTCTGGTCTCGATCGGCACGAGCACGCTCGGGCCGGTTTGAAGATTATTCTTGTCCACGTAGGTGATCGTCTGAAACGCCCGCGCCTCTTCATTCGTGCGCACCACTCGCAAGCCGATGTTGCCGCTCGCATCGACACCGAGCAGCGATCCCGCTGCGTCCATTTGTCCATAAGCAGCCGTCGTGGCCTCACGGTTGGCGTGACTGTGGGTCGCGTCGATCGTCCAGGGCCCGGGAGCGTTGATCGCTCCCAGGAACGAGCCGGACAAGGGCGCCTGGCTGAAATTGAGGGGGGGAACCAGAACTGTCTTGCCGGAGAAGACCGCGGCGGGGTTCTGCACCGGCTGGGCGTTCATGCCGAAGTTCCAACCGGGAAATATGGTATCGACGCCACCCGGATAGAGCTGGTTCTGGATCGCCTGACTCTGCGCGGGGGTAACCGCGCCGTAGTAGGAGACGCTGCGCACGTCGACGTCCGTTTCCGAGTAGCGCACCCCGGTCTTGAACGTGATGTTGTCGTTGAAGCGGTCCGCGAGATCGAATTTCGCGGCTCCACCGTCGCTGTTGCTCTGGATGAACCGTTGGAATACCGCGTTGGTGCTATAGAGCGCGGGGTCAGTGAGCGGTGGCGCGCCCTGGTTGAAGGTGGCGGGTCCGCTGAGGTTTGCGCTGTAGTTGACCCCTGTATACGAGGGATAGCTGACCGGTGGAGCATAGAGCAGCCCGAGATTCTGCAAGGCCCTCAGCCGGTTCAGCGACAGATCCAGTGCGGCACTCCACGTGCCGTCGTGCCACTTTGCGTTCACGCCGCCGATCTGGGTGGTGGAATAGTTATCGTATATGAGCGGGAGCTCCGATACGGTCACCTGGGTCGGCGTTCCGGCCGGCGCAGCCGCGGGAGTGTACTTGCTGAAGTCGAGGGCCGTCGCAGCTCCGTTTTGAATGGTGATGCCGCCCGGCTCGAATATCCCGTTGAGAACGCTCCCGCCATCATACGAGAGGGTATTGTAGTCGCGGTTGTCCGTGCGATCGTATTTGCTGAACGTATAATCCGCGTTGACTTCCACGGCGTCATTCGGCTTCCACTGAATGTCCGCGCTCAGGGCGTTGCGATCCTCGACTTTCCTCATCATCCCTAAATCGGGATAGCTCGGAAATATCACCTGCTGCTGGCTGACGCCCCCGGCGGCATTTCTCACGTTGACCGTATCGATTTGCGGCCGAACCTCGGCAAAGTCCTCGCGGATCGGATTCGTGTTCAGTACGCCGGCGACGTAGACACCCAATGTGTCGTCCAGCAGCTTGTCGCCGAAGATGCCGCTGACCCCCTTGCCCCACTTCGGTTCCGTGCTGTTGTTCTGGGTCTTTGCGGTGATGTTGCCAAAATAGCTCTGCCCATTCTTGGGCTTGTAATCCAGGGGCCTCAGGGTCTGAAATTCCACCTCGCCCCCGAGACCGGACTCAACCAGCTCGGCCGAGGGAGTCTTGTAGATCTTGACGCCGCTCAGGATCTCGGTGGGCAGCACATCGATGGCGAATTCACGCAGGCCCCTCAGGCCCTCGATGCCATAACTGCCCGGCGTGCGGCCGTTGACGGTCGTGGTGATGAATTCCGAGCCCATACCGCGTATCGATACGTGGTCGCCGGATCGGCCGTCGGTGCCCCGATCGATCTGCACGCCGGGCACGCGTTGCAACTCATCAGCAATGCTGTTGTCGGTGAACTTGCCGAGGTCTTCCGGGGTGATGGCCTCCACTACTTCGGCAGCACTTCTCTTCTCCCGCTCGGCCGCCCGCAGCGCCGCCCGGAATCCGGTAACCGTGATCTCCTGAAGGGATTGGTCGTCCGCGGGCGGCGCACTGCCGCCATCCTTCGCAACCGGGCTGTCGGAACCCGCTGCATCGCTGGGCGCAACCGGGGCGGCTTGCGCCTGGACCCCCCCTGCATGGACCAGAGTCAACGCACCCACCGACGCGGAGACGAATAACCAGTTCCGAATTCTCACAGCTCACCCCCCCCAATGGCCGCCGAAAGTCCGATTTACCTGCGGCGATACTCGCAGTATGGACATTAAGTGTCAACATCCAAGACAATTCAGTCTTATTTCCCGTATGTTGACTTGTCCTGTCTCATATAATAAGACAGAATGTCTCCACTCGTCGGCTCTCAGGCCGCCGGTGAGCTTCTTTTTTCGTTCGTTCCGTAGAGAGTTGGGGAGTGCGTATGGGACGGCTTGAAGGCAAAAACATACTGGTGACCGCAGCCGGTCGGGGCATCGGACGGGCATGCGCCCTCGCGGCAAGCGCAGAAGGCGCACATGTTATCGCCACCGACATCGACCGGGCGGCTCTCGAGGGCCTGGACAGCCCCTCGGTAAAGACAGTCGTCCTGGACGGCACGGATCATGAGGCGGTCCGGTCCCTGGTGGAGGACTCGCCTCGTTTCGACACGCTGATACATTGCATCGGCTATGTGCACCAGGGCACTGCGCTCGAGTGTGACCTGAAGTCCTGGCGACGGTCCTTCGAGATCAATGTTGAAAGCTTTTTCTTCGCCGCTTGCGCCGTTCTGCCCGGCATGCAGAAGGCGGGCCGGGGCAGCATGGTGTGCGTTTCCTCGGTTGCCTCCAGCCTGAAGGGGTTGCCGCGACGCGCCGCGTATGGCGCCTCGAAATCGGCGGTGAACGGCCTCGTGAAATCGCTCGCCGCCGATTACATCGCCAGCGGGATCCGCTGCAACGCCGTGTGCCCGGGTACGGTCAGCTCACCGTCCCTGGAGGAGCGCATCACGGCGCTGGGAGCCGAGCTCGGGGGGTATGACAAGGCTCATAACATGTTCATTTCTCGCCAACCCATGATGCGCTTCGGCACGCCGGAAGAGGTCGCATCCCTGTGCATCTATCTGGCGAGCGATGAGAGCAGCTTCGTCACCGGCCAATTGCTCGCCATCGACGGCGGCATCACGATCTGACGGGAAGGTATTCACCATGAGATTCGTTCGCTACGGGGCCAAGGGAGAAGAGCGTCCGGGCGTGCTCGACCCGCTGGACCGGATCCGTGACATCAGCCATCTGCTGCCGGACATTGGCGGCCGTGCGCTGGCACAACTCGGCCAATTCGACAGCATCGACTTGAGCTCCCTGCCGCTGGTCGCAGGCAAGCCTCGTATCGGACAATGTGTCGCCGGGGTCGGGAAGTTCATCTGCATCGGCTTGAACTATGCGGACCACGCCAAGGAATCGGGGCAGCCGCTGCCAGCCGAGCCGGTCATTTTCATGAAGGCCGTGTCCGCCCTCACCGGACCTTACGACGACGTCATCCTTCCGCCGGGCTCACAGAAGTCCGACTGGGAAGTGGAGCTGGGGGCCGTGATCGGCAAGGAGATTCGCTACGTCGACCAGAGCACGGCCTCGCAGGCCATCGCAGGCTACTGTGTGGTCAACGACCTCTCCGAAAGAGCCTTTCAGCTGGAACGGGCCGGTCAGTGGTCGAAAGGCAAGAGCTGCGACACGTTCGCCCCGATCGGTCCGTGGCTGGTCAGTGCCGAGGAGGTGCAGGATCCGACGAACCTCAGAATGTGGCTGGAGGTGGACGGGCACCGCTATCAGAACGGCAGCACGGCAACCATGATCTTCAGCCCGGCCTATCTCGTCAGCTATATCAGTCAGTTCATGTCGCTGCAACCCGGCGACATCGTCTCAACCGGCACGCCGCCCGGGGTGGGATTGGGACAATCGCCGCCGGTCTACCTCAAGCCGGGCCAGACGCTGCGTCTGGGTATCGAGAAGCTCGGCGAGCAGCTGCAGAAGACAGTCGCATACGATCCCAGCGGCGACAAGTAGTCAGTATGCGGTAACTGATCGGGAGTCAACGGTGCCGGAGCTCGTGTTGCGAGGGATTACCTGGGGCCACACACGCGGATATCTGCCGATGGTGGCCACGGCGCAGCGCTATGGCGAGCTGCATCCCGATGTGCGGATCGAGTGGCATATCCGCTCGCTGCAGTCATTTGCGGATGACTCGATCACCGCGCTGAGCGCCAGGTACGATCTTCTGGTCGTAGACCACCCTTCCGCAGGCGAAGCAGCGTCTGGCGATATCTTCATTCCGCTGGACAGGTTCCTGTCAGCGGACCTCCTGCAGGATCAGTCAAACAACAGCGTGGGCGCCTCCCATGCCAGTTATCACATCGCCGATCACCAGTGGGCTCTGGCCATCGATGCCGCCGCGCCGGTTGCCGCCTGCCGGCCGGACATCCTCGAGGCGCATGGCTTCGAGGAGCCGGCAACCTGGGATGACATGCTGGAGTTGGCCCGCGCCGGACGGGTGGCCTTCGCGGGCTTGCCGCTCGACTGTCTCATGCATTGGTACTCCCTTTGCATCAACGAGGGACAAACACCATTTACGGCGGCCACGGCAATCGTGGACGAGGCGGTCGGCATGGCGGCCCTGGGGGCGATCAAGGAGCTGACTACACTGTGCGGCGAGAGCAGCCTGACGCGAAATCCGATCGCGGCGTACGAATTGATGACAACGAGCGATGACTACGGATACAGCCCGCTGGCTTACGGGTACTCGAACTACGCCAGGGCCGGATATGCTGTCGGCTCCCGCAGCCCCCTGCTCTTCAGCGACCCACCGCAGCGCCTGGGGAAGCCGCTGCGCACGACATTGGGTGGCGCCGGATTGGCCGTTTCCGCCCGGTGCAGCGGTCCTGCGCTCGATACTGCCCTGAGCTACGCGCAATTTGTCGCGTCCGGCCCGGTCCAGACGGGATTGTTTACCGCCAGCGGCGGCCAGCCCGGTTATCGGGGGGCCTGGCTCGACGCCGAGAACAACCGCATCACCGGGAATTTCTTCATGCGGACGCTTGCAACGCTGGATTGCGCATACGTGCGGCCGCGGCACGAACGGGCAATCGAATTTCAGATACGCGCCACGGCGGTGATGGACGCCTACTTGCGCAACCGGCTGTCGCCTCGAGCAGCTCTCGAGGCGCTCAACGATCTGGATCGTCGACTGCGGCAATCAAGCTCCCACGGTTGAAGGAATGCCAATGAAATACCAGTCCTCGAGCTCACCTGATCCCGGCCACGTGAGGCAGGCTGCTGCACCTCTTGCAGGATTGCTGGTGCTCGACTTCAGTCAGTTCCTCGCCGGGCCAAGCGCCACACTGCGACTTGCGGACATGGGAGCCACGGTGATAAAGATCGAGCGCCCCGTGAGCGGCGATTGCTGTCGCCAGCTTTACATCAGCGACCTGGAGATCGACGGCGACAGCACCCTCTTCCATACCATCAACCGCAACAAGCGCTCCTATGTCGCCGATCTGAAGGCTCCGGGTGACCTTCGTGCGATCCGGCATCTGATTACCAAGGCAGACGTGATGGTGGAGAACTTTCGCCCCGGCGTCATGCAGCGCATCGGGCTCGACTACGAGGTGGCCCGAACGCTGAACCCCCGCCTGGTGTACGGCAGCGTCACCGGCTACGGGCCCGAGGGACCCTGGGCGGATTTTCCCGGCCAGGATCTGCTGGCGCAGAGCCTGTCGGGCCTGGTGTGGCTCAGCGGCGATCGCGATCAGGGGCCCGTGCCGATGGGCGTGGCGATCGCCGACATCCTCACGGGCGCCCATCTGGTGCAGGGCTTGCTTGCCGCCTTGATCCAGCGCGGCACCACCAACGAGGGCGCGCGCGTCGAGGTGAGCCTGCTCGAATCCATCGTCGATTTCCAGTTCGAGCTACTGACCACCTATCTGAATGACGGCGGCAGGGCGCCGCGACGCTCGGCAGTCAACAATGCACATGCCTATCTCGGGGCTCCCTACGGCATTTACGCAACGGCGGACGGACACCTGGCGCTCGCCATGGGCTCGTTGCAGACCTTGGCGCAGGCGCTGGATTGTCCGGCATTGACCGGCTTCGACCAGGCCAGGGATGCCTTCGTCAGGCGCGACGAGATCAAGACCGTGCTCGGCACGCACCTGTCCCAACACCCGACTGCATACTGGCTGCAGCGCCTTCGGGCCGTCGATTACTGGTGCGCTCCCGTTCTGCACTGGCAGGAGCTCCTCGAGCACGAGGCGTTCCGCTGTCTCGACATGCTGCAGACGGTGCGGCGTGAGCGGGGCGGGGAAATACGCACCACGCGCTGCCCGATTCGTTTTGACGGAGCCCGCCCGGAGTCTGCGCTGGCGGCGCCGCGGATCGGTGAGCACAACGAGTGGGTGACGCGTGCATTCCTGCAGGAGCTGACCTGATCATGGCGACACATCCGAAAAATACCCCACCGGAGAAGCACTCGGAAATCCCGGTCTGGAACGCCGAGGACTGGTACTGGGAGGACATCACGCCCGGCCGCCAGATCAAGTCGATCCGCCGGACGCTGTCCGAGGGCGAATGCATGTTATTCAACAGCCTGGTGCTCGACATGCACCCTTACGTCGCCGACGAGCCCTTCGCGCGCAGCGGCCTGTTCGGCCGCCGCCTGGTTGCGGGTGCGATGGTGTTCAGTGTCGGGCTGGGATTGGTCGCGACCAACTGCAAGAACGCATTCAGCTACGGCTATGACCGGCTGCGCTTCATTGCGCCGGTTTTCATAGGCGACACCATCTATACCATCAAGACCGACATGGAGAAGGCCCCGAAGAGCGACTCCCTCGGCTTGTACCGGGCGTCGTACGAGGTTTTCAAGGATGACGGCGCACTGGTGCTCTATTGCGAGCACCTGCAGACGGTGAAATACCGGGAGCCGCGCCCGGCAAAGGCCTGATACCCGTCATGCGACAGTGGCTCGATACCCATCTGCATCTGCTCTACCCCGAGCGGCTGCATTACGACTGGACCGCAAAGCTGCCCGCTCTGCAGCGTCCTTTCCATCTGCACGATTACCTGAGCGAAGCGCGGTCCCTTGGCATCGGTCCGGTACTACACATGGAAGCGGACGCACGCGAAGCCGACATCGAAGCTGAGACCGAGCTCGTGGCAGAGCTCGCCAGGGGCGCCTCCGGACAGATCGTCGGGGCAATATCGGCGTGCCGCCCGGAATGCACCGATAACAAGGCATTCGCCGCGTTCGTCGAGCGCACGACGGCCAACCCGCTGATACGCGGCTTCAGGCGTGTGTTGCATACACAACCGGACGAGCTTTCCTCGAGCGAACGTTTCCGCGCCAATTTGCGCCTCTTGACGGCGCAGGGCCACCCATTTGACCTTTGCGTCCTGTCCCGTCAGTTGCCGCGGGCCGCCGAGCTCGCCAGATCCCTGCCCGGTGCTGCCTTCGTCCTCGATCACTGCGGAATTCCTGCCGTTGCAAGCGGTGAGATCGAAGACTGGCGCAAGCAGATCCGTGCTCTGGCAGCGCTCCCGAATGTTCACTGCAAGATTTCGGGCATCATCGCCTACGGTGATCCTGCGCGCTGGCAGGGCGGTGGCATTACGGCGGTTGCCGAGGATCTGCGTCCATACATCGAGCAGGTGATTCACAGCTTCGGCTGGCAACGGGTCATCTGGGGCAGTGACTCTCCTGTTTGCAAACTGACGCAGGGACTCACTGCCTGGAAGCAGGTCACTGATTTCCTGCTGCGCGGCGCCAGCGGGTCGGAGCTCGACGCGCTGGCGCAAGACAACGCGCGGCGCATCTACAGGCTGAATTGAAAGAGAGCGCCCTCATGAGTACCGCCCGGTCGTTGCAACAGACGTGGCCGCTGCCGCAAAGCCCGGTCCCTGTCGCCATTATCGGTGCGGGCGGCATCGTCAATGATGCGCACCTGCCGGCGTACCGCAAGGCCGGATTCCAGGTCGCCGGGATCTTTGACGAGAATGAGCAGCGCGCGCGGTTGACGGCCGAGCGCTGGCAGATCTCCCGCGTCTGGACCCGTCTCGATGAAGTGATCGCAGACACGGCCGCGCGGAGCGCGATTTTTGACGTAGCCATCCCGCCTGCGGCGACGTTGTCCCTCCTGGAGCGATTGCCTGATGCGGCTGCCGTGCTGATCCAGAAGCCGATGGGCGTCAATCTCGGGCAGGCGCGCGCCATTCTCGACTGTTGCCGGCGCAAGCGGCTGCTCGCCGCAGTGAACCATCAACTGCGGTTCGCGCCCTACATGCTGGCCGTGCGCGATGCATTCCAGCGCGGCTGGCTGGGCACCATGACTGATGTTGAGATGCAGTTGAACGCCGCCGATCCCTGGCATCTGTTCCCTTTTCTCGAGCAGCTCGAGCGAGTGGAGATCCAGGTCCATTCGATCCATTACCTGGATCTGATCCGCTCGCTGCTGGGTGAGCCGGTCGGGGTGTACGCCCTCACCCTCCCTGACGCACGCTTCCCCAAGTTGAAGAGCACACGCTCCTCCATCATCCTGAATTACGGCTGCGCGACGCGGGTGTGCCTGTCACTGAATCACAACTATGCGCACGGCTCGCATCGGCAGGCCGCATCCTTCAAGTTCGAAGGCGATCGCGGGGTGATCTGGATACGCCTCGGTGTGATGCTCGACTATCCGCAAGGACAGCCTGATCTGTTCGAGATCAAGGTCGAGGGGCGCGACTGGGAAACCCTGGCGCTGGCCGGCTCCTGGTTCCCCGACGCCTTCATCGGCCCGATGAGCAACCTGCAACGCTTTGTCAGCGGCGAAGATGCCGTTCTGCTGACTGGTGTCGATGACGTGCTCAACACGATGCGGCTGGTGGAAGCGGCTTACGAATCCAGCGCCGGTGGCGGCACCGCGCTATCACGTTTTTCGTGAGCGGCCCGCGCATTGGCTCAATCGGGCCGGCAGAGGCATTTACGGCATCCCATCAGCACCGGTAATATGCGCTTGTTCAAGCACTTACCGTTTGTGAAGGAGCGGTGCGACCCGGGTCCATACCCGAGCGCGCCCGCAATGACCAGCTTTCCAAGATCGATGCGTCGGTGGTCGCCGTCCGGGCAGCTCAATTTTACAGCGACAGGGCGTAGATGAAATCGCAAACCTCGCTCGGGAAAGCCCTGCGCCTGCTATTCGCGATTGGAGAAACCACCAACCCTGCGGGCATCAGCGTCGCGGAGCTCATGAGGGCAGCGAAGGTTTCCCGTCCGACAGCGTATCGCTTCCTGAACGAGCTCGAGGAATTCGGGCTGGTGCGAGCGGTTCCCAAGCAACCGATGTGGCAGCTCGGCCCCAAGGTCATTGCGTTGGCCGCCCAAGCTGGAAGCTGGGCGATCATGCGCAGACGCGCGAAAGTGGCCATGGAGGAGTTCGTGCAGTCGGGCGGCCCCACGGTGCACCTGGGCATTCGCGACGGCAGCGAGGTGGTCTATATCGACAAGGCGGAGAGCCTCAAGTTTGCGACCATCGCCTCAGCGGTCGGACAGAGAAGACCCCTGAACGTGACCGCTCTTGGAAAATGTCTCGTCGCCTTTGACGCGAATGCCGACCTGGCAGAGAACCTCGCTGATGCGGGGCTCGTGGGGCGCACTCAAAACTCCATTACGGACCGGCAGCGTTGGGTTGCCGAGATTGCCCAAGTGCGCAAGAATGGGGTCGCTCACGATGTTGAGGAGTGTGATGTCGGTGCCAGCTGTGTCGCCGCACCGATCTGCGACTCTCAGGGCTACGCTGTCGCTGCCATCAGCATTTCGGCGCTGTCAATCGACCGGGCAAAAAATGATTTTGACCGACTGGAGCGCAAAATCCGGCAGCTCGCCGCCGTCATCAGCGCGACTTCACAGAGTCAGCCCTGATTCCTGAGCGCCCAGGGGCTCCAAAGGGCAGGATGCGCTGACTTTGAAAACGGCATTTCTCGCTTCGATCGTGCTCTGCGCCGCGGTGTTTTATCCGTGGCGCACCGTGGCCGCCGAAAGGGAGCTCAAGGTGGCGGGCAGCGACATTCGGGTCGAGCTCGACGACGGTGCCTACCGGCGCGGAAGCGGTCCGCTCATCGCTTGGATCACCCGCTCGGCGGAAATCGTTGCGCATTACTACGATCGGTTTCCGACTGCGACATTGCGCGTACGGGTCGTGCCTGAATACGGCGACGGCGTGCGCAACGGCAAGACTTTTGGAACCAACGGCGGCTTCATTCGCGTGGAGGTCGGGCGGGACGTGACCGAGGACCAGCTGACCAACGACTGGGTCCTGGTGCACGAGATGGCCCACCTCGCTCTTCCCGAGGTCGGCGATGATCACGCATGGCTCTCTGAGGGGCTCGCGGTATATATCGAAGGCATCGCCCGCGTGCAGGCCGGCAACCGCACCCAGTCGGATATGTGGTCGGAGGAGCTGCGTTCCATGCCGCGCGGACTGCCACAACCCGGCGACCGGGGCCTCGATCACACGCATACCTGGGGACGTACTTACTGGGGCGGCGCCATGTTCTGCCTCCTGGCGGATGTGGACATCCACCGCCGCACCCAGAACCGCTTCGGATTGCAGGATGCCGTGCGCGCCATTGTGCGGGCGAGCGGCGGACTGGTTGCCGAATGGCCTATTCAGCGCGTCCTCGCGACGGGTGATGCGGCCGTGGGCACTGCCGTGCTCGAGGAGCTCTATGCGCAAATGAAAGACGTCCCGGTCACGCCGGATCTCATGGGGTTGTGGCGCAAGCTGGGAGTGGAGCCTGACGGCTCCTCGGTACGACTGATCGACGATGCGCCGCTGGCCGAAGTGCGCCTGTCGATCGTGCAGGCGCGCGGATCCGTCATTCCGGCGAGAAGAACGTCGTCATCACCGCCGTGATCGCGAGCACGAGCACGATAATCACGTATTCCGAGATCACTACGCGCCGGAGTGACCGGCCCGCCAGAAGATCGCCACGCCCCAGCGCGGGTGCTAAACGCCACTTGTTGAGGCCGGCGAGTCCCATCAGCACGGCAAAGAGAGCGCCTTTCGCGATCACGATCTCGCCATACGGGCGGGCGAGCGCGGTGCCATCGGGCAGCAGCAGAGCCGCCATCGCCACACCCGCGAGCAGAATCAGGGGCACCAGCCAGAACGCCGCGGCCGAGAACAGCGCGACCACGCGCGCCGCCCGCTCCGGGGGCTCCCTCAACATCGCCACACATAACGGCCACAGGGCACCGAACCAGAACGCAACGATGAGGAGGTGAGTCAGCAGCAGCGGGGCCAACACCCAACGCCGCGGATTGGCGGCGATGTGGCCCGTCAGGGCGAACGACGCGGCCACCAGCACCGCCCCGGTCACGCCCACTACCGTGAACCCCCGCGACGAAAGGCGCTTTACCCATACGGCCGCCGACATCCCCGTCGAGGATTTGAAGAAGCGCTCGGCCGTGAGTCGCGCAGACGTGTTTTGCATGCCGGCGATGATGAGCAGCAGACCAAGCTCCCTCACCGCGAACGCGCCTCCAGCGGTCGAGGTCCAAACCATGTCCTGCAGAGCGCTGTCGAGCATGCCGGACAGGTCGCCCGCCATGCGCGCTGCTTCCAACACGTAGTGCCCGGCTACCACGAAGAGCGCGGCGGTGGCCGCCACTCGGGCCAGCGAGCGCACTCCGTTCATCGAGACGGTCAACGCCGGCCCGAATGCCGCCGCGAAGAACACCGCGCCAGCCGCCTGCAGCTGCAGCACAAAGCTCAGCGCGCGCAGAACTACGGACAGAATGTCGGGCATCGGGCTTTTTCAGTGTTGACCGGCCGGCGCCGCAACCGTGAACTGGATCTGCCCGGGCACGATGTGGGTGTCATCTCCGATGACACGCCAGCTCAACACGTAGGTACCCGGTTCCAGCCGCGGCATGGGAACCGAGATCTGCTGTGCCGGCGCCGTGGGCAGCAGCTCGATTTTCTGCTTCGCTCCCTCCCCCTTCTGCAGCCAGCACGCGGTCAGACGCGCCGGTTCGGAGAACGTCAGCACCACATTGGCCGGTGCCGCACTCACCACGCCGCCGTCCGCCGGAACCGTCCTTCGCAGATGCGCATGCGCCAAGGCCATGCTCGCCGCGAGAGACAGCGCCAGCGCGCCCGCCACCCTGATGTATCTCATGATTCATTATTCTCCGTTATGAATCGCCAATGTTAAAACCAGATGCGCAGCCCCGCGACGAGCTCCACATCGTTGCTGCCTTCGCCGGCGGCGCGCGCCAGCTCGGCCGCCTGCCCGAAGCTTCGCAACCACGCTACGCCGATATACGGGGCGAGCTCGCGCCGCACCTCATAGCGTAACCGCAGACTCAGCTCGAGGTCCGAGACGCCCGAGCCCACCTGTCTGTGCGGATCGGCTTTGCCGTAGAGATTGACCTCACCGTAGGGTTGCAGGATGAGCCGCTGCGTCAGCAGCAGATCATTGGCAGCCTTGAGCCGTGCGGCCGTCCGGCCCTGCTCGCCGAGGTAGAACGTCGCTTCCAGGTCGAGCCAGTAAGGCGCAAGGCCCTGCAATCCGAGCGCGACCCAGGTCCGCGCGGGTCCCTTCCCGAAGTCCTGTCGAACACCCGCCTGCGCATCCCACCAGCGCCCGATCACATGAGCGCCCAGGACGTCCACCGAGGCATTGCGGGTGAGGCCCGCGATCCGCTCGCCCTCGGTTTTGACCCACAGCTTGTTGTAATCCCCTCCATACCATCCCTGCGCATCCCACGCCCCCGCATTGCCGTCCCGGGCGTCACGCCATTCGAGCTGATCGATCATGACCTTGCCGAACGGATGCGTATCGTCCATCTGCATCATGGACACCATGTCCTTGTAGCTCATATCGCCCATGACGTGTTGCGGCGGGTCCGCAGGAACGTGATCCGTACCGGGTGCTGCCTGTGCAGGGACGGCCGATGCGATCAGCAAGCTCGCGCCGAGAGCTCGCGATGCAACTCCAACATGCCGCATCACGAGCGCCCTCCCGCCTGGTCCGGCGCGTCCACGTGCACCTCGCGAAACATTCCTGCCTCCATGTGATAGAGCAGATGGCAGTGGTACGCCCATCGGCCGATGGCGTCGGCCGTAACGCGATAACTCAGCCGTTGTGCCGGCTGGACGTTGATCGTGTGCTTGCGAAACAGAACCTCGCCGCCCGGACCTTCCACCTCGCCCCACATCCCATGCAGGTGAATGGGATGGTTCATCATGCTGTCGTTGATGAGTACCAGCCGCAGACGCTCGCCGTAGCGGAACTGCAGCGGCTCGGCTTCCGAGAACTTCCGTCCATCGAAGGACCAGACGAAGCGCTGCATGTGCCCGGTCAAATGCAGTACGACATCCCGTGCCGGTGGACGAGGATCGATCGCGCCACCGAGCGTCCGCAGGTCCGCGTAGGCCAGCACCCGACGTCCGTTATCACGCAAACCAACACCCGGATCGTCGAGGTCGCGCCGGGGGTCCGCAGCGACGGAGTCGACCATCGGTCCCATCGAGGTGCCGTGCCCCATTCCCATATCCGCCATGGTGAGCAACGCACGGGTGTCCATTGCCGGCACTTCCGCCTGCATTCCTGCACGCGGCGCCAGCGTGCCGCGCGCGTAACCGGAACGATCGATCGACTGCGCGAAAATCGTGTATGCGCGCTCATCGCGTGGCTCGACGATGACGTCATAGACCTCGCCCGCCGCCATCCGGAACTCATCCACGCTCACCGGCTCGACGTCCGGCCCGTCGGCGGCCACGACATTCAACTTCAGCCCGGGAATGCGCACATCGAAGAAGCTCATCGAGGAACCGTTGATGAATCGCAGGCGCACGCGCTCGCCAGGCTTGAACAGGCCCGTCCAATTGCCGGCAGGGGGCGCGCCGTTCATGAGATAGGTGTAGGTGTGACCGGACACATCGGCGAGGTCGGTGCGGTTCATGCGCATCTC
>CAZDTG010000081.1:0-18851 GCA_964508005.1 uncultured Steroidobacteraceae bacterium | reverse complement strand
CGATAGCCGGCAAAGATGCCGGAGTTGTTCTGTAGCTGATCGACCAGGCGCTTGGACGTGAGTCGGTCCGGAGCGAGCCAGCCCCCCACATAGCCGAAGCACACTGCAAAGGCGGCTACTACTGCGGCAATGAATACCCGTGGGGCGAAAGGACTGATCGAGCGAACTGCGGTGCGGGAAGGGGGATGCATACTTGAGCTCCTCGGAATTCAGGGTTCGTGCGCAGTGTGACGTCGTTCGTCAGCGCGTATTCCATCTACTGCCGTGGAATAATTGAGCCGCGGGGACGTCTTCCGTATATGCATACCCGGGAACCGGCCATCACCATGTCCGACCACGCCGTCGACGACCAGCTTCGCCAAATCCTTCCGCGGCTGCGGCGCTTCGCTCATTGGCTCACGAAAGGTGCCGGGGGCGCCGACGATCTGGTGCAGTCCACGCTCGAGCGTGCCCTGTCGCGCTGGACGACCCGACGTGACGGCGAGGCCTTACGCGCATGGCTCTTTTCCATCCTCTACAGACTGTTTCTGGACAAACGCCGGCGTTCCCGGCGATATGTGGCCGCGCTGGAGCGTCTGCACAGTAGTGACGAGCCGGCGCAGCCCTCCGTGGAGCGCGAAGTGGTTGCCCAGTCTCAGCTCGAGGCACTGCACCAACTGCCTCCTGAGCAGCGCAGTCTCCTCCTCTGGGTGTCAGTGGAGGGGCTGAGCTATCAAGAGATAGCGGACATCCTGGAGGTACCGATGGGGACCGTGATGTCGCGCCTATCGCGTGCACGAGCGGCACTTCGCTCCCTCTGCGAGGGCAAGACCGCGACGCCCAGAATACGGTTGCTCAAATGAACACAACACCGAGCGAATACGAGATTCACGCCTATGTTGATGGTCGCCTCGATGAGGCGCGGCGTGAGGCCGTCGAGTTTTATCTCGCACGCCACCCTGAGCGCGCGGAACAAGTGTGCGCATGGCAACGCGATGCGCAGCAACTGCGTGCGCAGCTGAGCGGGCTGGACCTGCCCGAGAACCCGGCGCTCGACCCGGACTACATCCGGGCACGCCGGCAGGGACAACTGCGTTTGCGGTGGGCGGCCGCGGCAGTCGTGTTGCTGAGCCTGTCGATCGGCGGACTCGGCGGTTGGGAGGCGCGGGGTTGGGGCCAGAGCGCGATCGAACCACCGATGGCTGACGCATTGCAAGCGCATCGCATGTTCGCTCCCGACAAGGGTTCGCGCCTGGACGTCGTGTATCAGCGCAACAGTGACATGCAGGCGTGGTTGGACAGCCACTTCGAACGCGCGCCGCGCTTACCGGCCCTGGACGCGGCAGGCTTTCTGCCGGTGGGGGCGCGATTGCTCGCCACCGCATCGGGCCCGGCAGCAATGGTGTTCTACGAGGACCGACACGGGGACACGATCAGCTTTTACGTACGTCCTCCCTCAGCAGCGGGCCTGTTGCACCGTGGACATCGGCAAGAAGGTAACCTTGTGGCCGAGTACGGCTCAGAGAACGGCTATTCGTATGCGGTGGTCAGTCATGCGGATACACGTGATCAGGAAATAGTCCGCAACGCGTTGCATACATTGACCTGAACAGGGGCGCCTCACGGGAGTCCATTCCTCTCCTCGAATCACACTCTCCGTGTGCTTTGCGAGATCGCCTGGCCGCTGTTGGATGTGACGCAGGATCACGGCACAAGGCGCGGGGGGTGTGAGTCGCTCATCGTAAATTCGCTGACGCCATTCCTTGAGTCGCCGGTGCGACGTCGTCGCGATTCCACCACCCTCCACCGAGGGCGGCAAACAGGGCCGCCGTATCGCTCAGCCTGCGAGCTTGCGCCTGGACGAGTGCATTGCGCGAGGTTTGGTAAAGCTGCTCTGCGGCCAGGACCGAAAGGTATGATCCCTCACCGAGCCTGAGTTGCCCCTGGGCGATCTCGACGCTCCGCGTCGCCGTACGCTCCGATTTGACCGCGGCCTGCAATGCTTCCGCATCCGACTGCAACGCAACCAACACGTCGGCGACATTCTGGAATGCAGTGATCAGGGTCGAGCGGTATTGGGCCACTGAGACGTCGAACTCCGCTTCGACGGCGCGCTGGCGATGCCGTAACGTGCCGCCGTCAAAGATCGGCTGCACCAGGACTGCTGCAAGGTTGAAGAACTGGTTGAAGGGCGTGAACGCGTTGGCGATGCTGTTCGGCGATGTGCCCAGCGAAGCGGTTAGCGATACCTGCGGCAGCCGGTTGGCGATTGCGATGCCGATCTGCGCACTGGCGGCCTGCATGCTTGCCGCCGCCGCGCGGATATCGGGCCTTTGCTCGACCAGTTTCGAAGAGACGCTTACCGGCAAGTCCTGCGGCAAATGCAGCGAGGCAAGATGAAAATCATCGGCTACGGGGTCGTTCGGGAATCCACCCGCCAAGGCCGCCAACAAATGCCCCTGCTGTGCCAACTGACTCTGCAGCGGGATGAGGGCTTGCTGCGCTTGGGCCAGCACCGCCTCCTGCGCCAGCAGGTCGGCTTGCGCCATCTCTCCCGCCTCGTATTGGCGTTTCATGATGTCACGGATTTGCGTGTCTGCCCTGATCGTGTCCTGTTGGGCCCCGATCAAATCGCGCAGCAGCGCTTCCTGCACCGCGGCAGCCACGACGTTTGCGGTCAGTGAAAGGTAGGTCGCCTCCAATTGGAACCTCTGCTTCTCCGCCTCGGCAGCCAGGGATTCGACCGTCCTGCGATTGAGGCCGAACACATCGGGCGTGTACGAGATTGAGAGCTGCCCTGTGAACAGCGAGTAATAGGGGTTGCCCGACGCCGAAACCGGCGAGAGCGCCCGGGTCGGCGTCAGATTGCGGCTATCCGACAATCCCGCTGTGACGGTTGGGTAGAAGGCACCCCGCTGCGCCAGGACATTTTCATGCGCCACGCGCAGCGTTGCCTGTGCGGCGGCGATCGTCGGGTTGGCTTTCAGCGCCTTCTCGATCAAATCGTTCAGCGGCTGCGACCCAAACGCCGCCCACCACTGACCAGGCATGTCCATATCCTGCACGAAGCGCTGCGCCTCTCCCTGTTGGACGGAGGAAGACGTGGTTTGACTGGCTAGCGGCCCGTATCCAGCTCCTTCGGGCGCCGCGGGCTTGGCGAAGTCGGGCCCGACCGCGCAGCCATAGAGCGAGCCGGCGAGCGCAAGGACGATATAGGCCGCCAGGGTGTTCATGTTGAGGATCCTCATTGTGCGGCACTCAAGATGCCCGACGCGGGTTGCTGCGCCGCCGCGCTCCGGCGGCCTCTGAACCAGGGATAGAGGGCGGGCAGCACCAGCAGAGTCAGCAGAGTCGCCGTCACCAGCCCCCCGATGACGACAGTCGCGAGCGGACGCTGCACCTCCGCTCCGGCGCTGGTCGAGACTGCCATGGGCAGGAAGCCGAAGCTCGCGACAGTCGCCGTCATCAGTACCGGCCGCAGACGCAGCATCGCGGCTTCGAAGGCGGCACGGACCGGATCGAGCCCTTCCTCCCGCTTCTCCTCGATGGTGGTCACCAACACGACGCCGTTCAACACCGCGATGCCGAACAGTGCGATGAACCCGACCGCAGCCGAGATGCTGAAGGGTAGGCCCCGGGCCGTGAGCGCAAGGACGCCGCCGATCGCTGCGAACGGCACATTACAGAAGATCATCGTTGCCAGGCTCAGGCGCCGGAACATGATGAACAGCAGTGCAAAGATAAGAGCCAGGGCTGCCGGAACCACGACAACCAGACGCGAGACAGCGTCCTGCAGGTTCTTGAATTGGCCGCCCCACTCGATCGAGTATCCGCTGGGCAGCTTCACGCGGGTTGCCACCGCCTTCTGTGCATCCGCAACGAAACTGGCGACGTCACGCCCTCGTACGTTGGCCTGAACGGTGATCTTCCGGCGGCCGTGCTCCCGATCGATCTGCGCCGGCCCCTCCTCCATCCGAATGTCCGCCACTTGGCTCAGCGGCACGGAACGGCCGGTGCCGTCCGAGATCCGCAGGCTCGAGATGTGGGCGAAATCGCTGCGGTCCTGCGGACTGAGACGGACCCGGATGTCGAAGCGCGCCGCCCCCTCGACCATCGTGCCGACGGTTCTGCCGCCAAGGGCCTCGACCTCGTCCAGCACTTGGCTGGCGTTCATGCCGTACCGCGCGATCGCTGCCCGATTGACGATGATCCTCAGGTAAGGCTGACCGGCCGTCTGTTCCGCCTGAACGTCAGCCGCCCCGGGAATGCCCGACAGCGCACCAGCCACGTCTTGCGCCGCAGCGCGCAGTGCGTCCGCGTCGTCGCCGTAGATGACAGCCGCGACGTCCGAGCGCACGCCTTGCAGCATGTCGTCCATCCGCATCTCGATCGGCTGCGCCCAGCTGAGCTGCAAGCCCGGCACACTGTCCTTCAATGCCGCCGAAAATGCGCTGATCAGCCCCTCCCGGTCCTGTGCCGTGCGCCACTCGGACCGCGGCTTGAGCATGATGAAGGTGTCGCTCTGCTCCACACCCATCGGGTCCGTCGGGATCTCGGAGCTGCCGCCGAGCGTGACTGCGGTCTTCACCTCCGGGAATTTCAAAAGGGTCTGTTCAATCATCGTCTGCGTCCTGACCGCGCTCGAGAGCCCGATGCTCGGCAGCTTGGTCGTCGTCACTGTCAGCGCGCCCTCGTCCAAACGCGGGATGAACTCGCCGCCGAGTTGGGAGGCAAGAATGCCGCTTCCCAGGAGGAGCATAGCCGCGAGCCCAAGTGTCCAGCCGGGATGACGGGTCGTGCGGATGAGCAGCGGCGAATAGGCGCGCCGCACCCATACGATCAGGCGACTTTCCTTTTCAGCGACCCGTCCGCGCAGGAGGTAACTCGCCAGGACCGGCATCAGCGTCAGTGTCAGCACCAGCGAGGCGACCAGGGCGAAGATGACCGTCAAGGCCATCGGGCGGAACAACTTGCCCTCGACGCCCTGCAGACTGAGGATCGGCAGGTATACAACCGTGATGATCGCCACGGCGAATACGATCGGTCGAGCCACTTCTCGCGCCGCGCTGCGCACGACTTCGTCGACGGGGCGATGCGGAGATTCGGCCCGCCGGCGCACCACGTTCTCGATCATCACCACTGCGCCGTCGACGATCAGACCGAAGTCAATGGCGCCGAGGCTCATCAGATTGCCCGACAGACCGGCGAAATACATCGCCGTGGCGGCTGCAAGCATGGAAAGCGGGATGGCGGAGGCGACGATGAGGCCGGCGCGGGCGTTGCCGAGCAAGGCGAACAACACCACCATCACCAGCACCGCGCCTTCCGCGAGGTTGTGCTCCACGGTCTGAATCGTCAGACCGATCAGGTCTGCCCGATTGTAGTAGGGCAGAATCTCCACACCCGGTGGCAGGTTTGGGCGGATGTTGTCGACCGCCTCGGCGACGCTCTGCGCGACCGCGCGCGTGTTCTCGCCCATCAGCATCAGCGCGACGCCAACCACCGCCTCGCCCTTGCCGTCGCGCGTAACGGCGCCGAGCCTCGGACGCGCCGCCGCCTCGATGGTGGCGACGTCGCGCACATAAAGCGGCGCGCCTCCCTCGTTGGTGCGCAGGACGATATTGCCCAAGTCGGGCGGGCTCTGTACCAGTCCCTCGCCGCGGATCACGGCCTGTTCGCCATTATGCTCCAGGGTAGCGCCGCCGCGGGCGCCGTTGTTGCGTTGGACAGCGTCGAATACGTCGCCGATCGAGAGGCCGTAGCGGGTCAGCGCATCCGATGAGACCTGGATCTCATACGTCTTCAGCTCGCCGCCATTGGCGTTCACGTCGATGACGCCAGGAACCTGGCGGAGGCGCGGGGCGATCTGCCAGTCCAGAATCGTGCGCAGGTCCATTGCTGAGGTGTGGGCGCCACGCACCTCGAACTGGTAAATCTCGCCCAGGCCGGTGGAGACCGGCCCGAGTTGCGGTGGGCTCGCCTCTGCAGGCAGTTGCACCTGCGGCAAGCGGCTGCTGACAAGGTTGCGCGCAGCGTAGATGTCGACATCATCGGCGAAACGCACATAGATCACCGAGAGGCCGTAGCGCGAGACCGACCGCAGGTTATCCATGTGCGGCAGCCCCTGCAGAGAGAGCTCCAGAGGAGCTGTGATAAACCGCTCGACGTCGAGCGGGCCGAGACCCGGCGCTTGCGTGATGACCAGGACCTGTCGCGGCGAGATATCCGGCTGGGCATCGATCGGCAGGCGCCGAAGGCTGGCCCCGCCCACGACGCCCAGGATCACGATCAGCATCATGACAATGATGCGGTTGGCGAGTGCCGCATCGACGAAGCGCGTGAACATCTTGGTTCCTTTCAGCCGGCGTCGGGGATCGATGAGTGCATCAGGGCGGCCTTCAGCCAGAAGCTGCCGCCAGTCACGACGGTGGCCTTGGCTGGCAGCCCTTCCACGATCTCGGTGAAGCCGCCGCTGCGAAGGCCGACGCGAACGAAATGCCGATCGAAATGCCCGGGCCCAGCCGGAGTGAAGATGACCGGCCTGCCGTCGATGTCCTGCAGCGCAGAATCGGGCACCATGCTGCCGTCCCGACCGAGCGGGGACTTGATATTGGCCGTGACAAACATGTTGGCGCGCAGAGCGCCATCGGGATTCGGCACTTCGCACCGCACCCTGGCGATCCCGCTGCGTGGATCGATCTGGTCGGGGATATAGGCGACCCGCCCGACGAAGGTGCGCCCCGGGTAGGCATCGACGGTGACCGTTACAGCTTGTCCAACCTGGACGGCGCCCAGATCCCGCTCGGCGACATCGGCCTGAACCCAGACGGTTGACAGGTCCGCCAGCGAGAAGAGCTGCCGGGTGGTATCGACGAGTTCGCCCGGCACGGCCCCAACGGAATGGATGATGCCGTCGAACGGTGCGACGAGCACGCCGCGGGAGTTTGCCGGCCCCTGAAGGGGCGAGGCGATGCTGGTTGCCGGTGCATCTTGTGGTCTCGCCGGCATCTGCCGCTGCTCGGTTTCCTGCCACTGCCGCAGTTCGGCCTCGCGAGTGCGGGTCGCGGCGTCGGTCCGGGCAACTTCGGCGCGCCGGCGCTCGAGCTCGCTCTGTGCCAACCCGCCAATGCGCACGAGCTCTCCGGCTCGGTTGTACGCGGCGAAGGCTGCGCTGGCCTCGGCCTTCGCCTGCGCGAGCGAGGCCTGCGCTGCCGCGATGTGGCTCCGCGTGTCGCCAAGGTCGAAGTTGTCGAGCAGCGCCAGGCGCTGACCAGCCCGCACCGGCTGGCCGACAGCGACTTCGATGGACTGGATTCTCCCGCGTGCCGGGGGGCTTAGCTGGGCCATCCGCAGGTCGTTGAAGGCGACGACTCCGGTCGTGCTTACGGTCCGCACCAGAGGCTGGGCGTTGATGGTGGCGAGGTGCAGGTCCATGTTCTGCAGGGCTGGCGGTGCCACGTCGACGCTGTCAGGCAATGGCTGAGCTGCCTCCACTGCGGACGTTGGCGCTGCGGAGCGCGGTAGGCCGGCCGTGTCATGGCCGGCCTCGAAGCCTCCGACGGCGGCGATCAGGGCGCTTGCTCCAACGAGGAGCATGATCCGAGACATTCTCATGACGCGCCACGGCCCGAGGGTTGGCTCCTGGACCGTCGACGATGTGAGTGTGATTCGCATTGGCCATATCCTCCGAGCGGTGAACTGCGGAGGAAAACTGCCACGGAGTGGTGACGCGAACCTTACGAGCCTGCCTTCCGGCCGTCAGCCTGGCGTAAGGTGATTGACGGATATATATAGGATCACGTCACAGAGGCGGTGCGATGCGCATTCTATTGGTCGAAGACGAGCCGCATATCGGCTCGGCTGTTCAGGAGCACGTTCGAGCCGCCGGCCACGCGGTCGACTGGGTCGGCCAAATCGGCGCCGCGGACGACGCAATGCGCTGCGTGCCGTACGATGCGTTGCTGCTCGACCTTCATCTACCGGATGGTCGGGGACTGGACTTCCTGAAGAGATTGCGGCGACGGGGTGATGCACTTGCGGTCGTTATTTTGACCGCGCGCGATCAGGTGAGCGACAGGATCGAGGGGCTCAAGGCCGGGGCGGACGACTATCTGGTGAAGCCTTTCGACCTCGATGAGATGAATGCGCGACTCGAGGCGGTCGCGCGCCGCTATCAGGGCAAGGCGATCCCCACAATCCAGCTCGGGCCTGTTGAACTCGAGCCCGAAGCGCGCCTCGCCCGCCTCAACGGGACTCCCGTGGAGGTGACCGCGCGCGAGTGGGCTGTGCTCGATGTCCTCCTTCGACGTCCGAACTCGACCGTGTCCAAGGAAGCGATCGAGGAGGCGCTCTATGCTTTCGGAAGCGAGATCGAAAGCAACGCAATCGAGGTCTACGTCAGCCGCATCCGTCGCAAATTCGGCCGGGACTTCATCCGCACCGTTCGCGGGATCGGCTACAGCCTGACAGGTTAGATACATGGCAAATCGCAGCATCGCATCGCGTCTGATTTGGCTGATCGGGTCGGCTTTGGCGGGAGTCTGGCTGCTGGGCAGCGTTGCTGCCGCGCTGCTGACCCGCTTCGAGGTCAACGAACGTCTGGACAATGCCCTGCAGGAAGTCGCCCAACTCCTGATGCCCGTCGTGGACGGATCCTATTCGGAACCGGAAGCGATGCGGTCCTTGGGCGAGCACATGCTGCCCGCCGCCATGGATCGCCGGGCGATCGCCTACCAGATCCTCGGCAGCCCGGGCCAGATCATCCTGCGCTCGCCCAATGCGCCAAGTGAACCGTTCAACGGCACCCGGCAGCCCGGCTTTCGTGACACGCCGCATTATCGGATTTATACCGCGCCGGCCACGGCGGGCCCGTACTGGCTCGAGATCGCCGAACCGCAAATGCACCGCCATGAGGCAATTGGTCGTGCAATCGCCCTTGCGATCCTGCCCTTGCTGGCCTTCCCGCCACTCTCCTGGATTGTGATTCGATGGACAGTGCGTCGCAGCTTCTGGCCGCTCATCAAGCTGCAGACCGAGATCAGTACTCGCAGCGGAACAAACCTCGCGCAGATTCCAGACCTGGAATTCCCGGTAGAGCTGGTGCCCATCCATGGGGCAGTCAACCGGCTGCTGGAGCGTCTCGAACGCGCACTGACCACGGAGCGACAGTTCGCGGCCAACAGCGCGCACGAATTGCGTACGCCGATTGCTGGGGCCCTCGCTCAAATGCAGGTGCTGTCTGCGCAGTTGAACGATCCCCGCCACGCTGAGCGCGTCGGCGTCATCATCCGCCAGATCAAGGGCCTTGGCGAATTGACCGAGAAGCTGCTGCAGCTCTCTCGGGCCGGGGCGGGCCTCGCGCTCGCCCGCGAACCCGTCGATTTGGTGCCCGCGCTGAAAATTCTGGTCGACGAGTTCCGCCGCCAGGACGGACTGAATCAGAGACTTGAGATGGAATTAGGTGAAAACTCAGAGTTCATTGTTCACTCGGACATCGATGTCCTGGGCATAGCCATTCGCAACCTTCTCGAGAATGCCGTGCGATATGGGTCATCAGATGAGCCTATCCATGTCTTCGTGCGCAGAAATACCATCGGGGTGACCAGCGGCGGCCCAGTGGTGCGTCCGGATCTGCTTGCGGTGCTGACGCAGCCGTTTCAACGCGGCACCACGGTTGGCCAAGGGCGCGGCCTCGGCCTTGCGATCGTCAACAGCATCATGCAGCAGGTCGGCGGCACCCTGCGACTGTCATCGCCACCGGAAGGGCGCACAGCAGGCTTCGAGGCGCTCCTCATCTTCCCACAATTCGAACCTGCTTCGCCGGGCCTCCTTACGGAAAAGCCGAAGAAGAGACGCCAACTACAATCGGCGGAGACACCCGCATTAGATGTTTAGTCCCAGCCGGATAACGGCCGGGGAGGCAGAACATCAGCCAACTACCCGCTCGACCAGGCCTGCGAAGTCTGCGCGTACTGGGCGCAGACATTGTTGCCATCGGCAGCGAATCGACAAGACTCCTGGACTTCGAGGAGCTCGACTTCAGTGCCGTCCGGCGTAACAGCTTACTCGCGGATTCGATTCCAAGCCGTGAAGATCCATTAAAATAATCACTTGGGGTGAGGCGCGGTGTTCAAAACGAAAACGCGTGCTTGTCTGCTATCCTCTGCGTACTTCGAAGTGAGGTAGAAACAATGAGTGACAGCACAGGAAAACCCACGACTTCGTCGGACGCGGACACCCGGATGACACGCCGGGGCTTCATTCTCGCGACGGGCCTTGCTACCGCCGGTGTCGGTCTCGGTGAGCGGACGTCGTACGCCAATTCGGGTCCCGCAGGGGGCTACGATGTAATCGTGATTGGCGGCGGGTTCTGCGGCATCACCTCGGCCCGCGAGTGTCGTCGGGCCGGCTTGCGAACACTGGTCCTGGAGGCCCGGAACCGACTGGGAGGCCGTACTTTTACGGCCGATTTCAACGGACACCCGACGGACCTCGGCGGTACATGGGTGCACTGGTCGCAACCGTATGTCTGGACGGAAATACGGCGGTTCGGCCTCGAGCTGAAGGAGACTTTGGGGGCGACTGGGGATAAGTGGATCGTGCATACGAGCCAAGGTGACATCGCGACGCTCTCGTTTGCCAAAGTCGGCCGCAGCGTGGAAGACGCCTTTGCCGCGTACATCGGCGATAGTCGCGAAGTGCTGCCGCTCCCTCACGATCCTTTCGGATCGGATGCCTATCGCAAGGTCGACAACGTCTCCAGCGCCGAACGTCTCCGGTCATTGAAGGGGATTTCGCCGCTGTTGCGCGACATTGTAGACGGTTATATGGCGAGCCAGGGACACAATTACTCCGAGCAGTTCGCGTGGATGGAGATGGTGCGCTGGTATGCGCTTCCTGGACACAACTACACGGACATGAACGATGCGATCGGCCGATTCCACCTGGCGAACGGAACTGCGTCACTGCTCGAGGCGATGCGTGCGGAAGCCCAGGCAGAAGTCCGTCTCGGCACTGTCGTCAAGCGTGTGGCCCAGGATGAGACCGGAGTCAGCTTATTCACGAGCACCGGCGAGGAGCTACGTGCCCGCTGCGTCATCTCCACTGTCCCGTTGAACGTATTGAAGAACATTGACTGGCAGCAGCGACTGAGCGAAGCACAGCAGGCCGCATCACGAGAGACACATGCCGGGTGCGGTACCAAAGTGCATATCCTCCTGGAAGGTGAGCACGGAAACATCAATTGCGTAGCGCCCAGTCACAATCCTCTGAACAACGTGGTGACGGAACGCAGCGAGGGTGGCATGACCCACCTGGTCGGCTTTGGTCCGAATCGAGATTTGTTGGACGTCAATGACCCGCAGTCCGTAGAACAGGCGATGCGCTTGTTCATTCCCAATGCAAAGGTTGTGAAGGCGGTCGGTTACGAATGGATGCTGGATCCGTATTCGCAGGGCACCTGGTGCACGTTGCGCCCCGGAATGTGGTCCAAATACCTGCGCGAATTGCAGCAGCCCCGTGGGCGTGTCATTTTCGCGAGCGCCGATTGGGCCAATGGCTGGCGCGGTTTCATCGACGGGGCTATCGAGCAGGGCCTGATAGCCGGGCGACGCGTACGTGAGATGTTTAGCTGAAGAAGTGCTCTTGGCGTAACTGACTCTCGAGGCTGTCGGCGGCGTACGTGAATTGCACGGGGCGCGGGTCGACTTGGGAGCAGAAACGAGCACGGGGCTGGGGTGAACCCCCCAACCCCGTGGTTAGGTCAACAGCCTCGGGATCAAGTGCCGTCGTCTTTCAGGACGCCCCTGGTGACCAGGTCTAGGAAGAAGGGCTCTGGATGGGGACGCTCGTCAAACATATTGTCGAACGAGCCGCTCTACCACAGACCTCCAAGCGCAACGGTGATCGCCTCACCGTTCACGGCCCCGGCAGCATCGCTGCAGAGAAAAGCAATTACTTCCGCGACCTCCCGCGGTTCCAGCACCCGGTTTTGCGGGTAGAGCGCCGCGCGCTCGCGCCACACCTGCTCGACACTTACTTCGCGCCGCTCGGCCTCCGCCGTCGCCGCTTGCTCGGCCATTGCCGTTCGGACCCAGCCCGGCAGCACCGCGTTAGAGGTGACGCCGAATGGGCCGGCGTCCTGTGCGACCGCGCGTGCAAGCCCGATCACTCCATGCTTGGAAGCGATGTAGGCGCTGCCGCAGCGGTCCGCTTTCTCCCCGGCGGTCGAACTCGTGAACACCAGCCGCCCGAAGCCGCGCTTGCACATGCGACCTACCGTGAGCCGCGCGAGCTCGAAGGGACCGTCCAGGTTGACGCGCATCGTCTCGCGCCAAAGCTCGGGATCCTGCTCCCACACGAGCCGCTCGTGAGGCGAGCCCATTCCGTGGTTCACGACGAGGATGTCAATCGGCCCCAGCCGTCGCTCGGTCTCTTCCACGGCCAGGGCGCAGCCCTCGGGGGTTCCCAGATCTGCCACCACGTATTCGAGCCCGACGGCCGCCAGCTCTGTCTCGCTGCGCGACACGATCATCACGCGCGCTCCGGCCGCGGACAGCAATAGCGCCGCCTCGCGCCCTATCCCCCGGCCGCCGCCGGTAACCAGTGCAACACGCCCGTTCATCCATCAATCTCCAGCCGTGTCAATGAGCTCCACCCCCGATATGCAGGGTAGCGGTCACTCCGATCGTTCTCGGCCTGAAGGTGAACTGGTTCTGCTGTACTGGCGGAGCGCTTGCCGGATTGTACGGGTCCGCTGCTCCGAGTTGATAGTTTGTCACCGTATGCGAGTCGAATACGTTGTCGACGAATGCTGCCAGCAGCCAGTCGCCGAAATTCATTCCAGCACGAAGTGAGGTGAACGTATTCGATGACAAGGTGTAAGTACTCGGGTTGTACTGCGACGATGCGGGATCCTGCAGCGTCGAGGGCCAGGGATTGCGGCTCTCATATTCCCAGTCGGCGCGTACAAACGCCTCGTGTTCAGCCAATCTGAACGCGTACTGCGCACCGAGGGAAACCGTCCATGGCGGCGCCAGCCCCGGAGCGTAGTCGATGGCGGCTTCGCCCGAGATCGCATCGCCGATATGCGCGAGCCCCGCGTGTGGGGAATTCTCGGAGTAGCGCGCCTTGGTGTAGCCTGCGGCTGCATCGATGAGCACCGGGCCGAGTGCCAGCTGCGCCTGCACATCGAAGCCCTTCGCCACGGCGGTACCGAGATTATCGGTGAACTGCAGTCCGCAGGTTCCCGCAACATAAACACTCTGCTGGATATTGTGCCACTGGATGTAATAGACGCTCGTTGCGAGCTTCAGCATCTGACCGATGGAGTTTTTTGCGCCGATCTCGTAATTCTGAGTGTAGTCTGAGTGGTACGTGAGCGGCGCACCGTTCGGATACCCTGCCGTGGCCAGGTCGGCATCGCAGTAAGGCGGCAGCGGGGCATTGCCGCCACCTACGCGAAAGCCTTTTGCGTAGGTGGCGTAAAAGAGATCAGACGCGTCCATTTGCCAGGCCAAGCTGGCCTTGGGCGTGTTCGGCGTCTCGTGCTGCGAGGCTGTCGCAGGGCTGGCTCCGTAGTTCTGGATGCCATCGGCGTAGTGATTCAGACTGAACGAGGTGCGCGCGACCCGCTCGCCGAGAGTGAGTTTCCAGCGCTCCGTGAGCGCAAAGGTGAGCTCGCCGTAGCCTGCGATCTGACGATCGAAGGTCGTGTTGTTGTTATAGTAGACATCACATGCGGGAATGGCCGGATAAGGTGTGCCCTGACCGTTACAGGAGTAGTAGGGGCCGAACAGGTCCGTGGCATTGATCCCATATAACGCCTGGAACAGCTGGTTGACCTGGGTGTCGCGCAGTTCCTCGATACTGCCCTCCTTTGCGACTTGCCAGAACACTCCGAGCGTCCAGCTCACCCGTGCTGCGGGGTCATTGGATTGCCAGCGCACCTCCTGCACCCAGCTTTCCTGTGTATTGGTCATGATGTTGGGGCTCTGGTACCCGGACAAGCCCGCCGGAAGGTGAATTCCGTTGGCGTCGATCAAGGGATACCACGAGCACGGCGGTGCAGGTGTCACCGAAGCCGACCCGCAGCTCAGGCCGCCGCTGGAGGGATTGGCGGGCCAGCCGAACGTCTGGTACAGACCGAGATCGTACACGGTGCCCTGATAGGCGGTGCGCTCCTTGCGATGATAGTAGGATGTGTTGGAGACGAGCTGCGTGGGACCTATATTCCACTGGATCTTGAGTGCGGGCAGGTAGTATTCGTCATTCACCGGCATTTGCTCCGGAGTGCCCGTGTTGAACTGGCCGGCATCCGGATTGGAGTAGGCCGGCCAGTACGTCGACTCATCGTGTTTTTTCAGATTCTGATAGAGAACGCTGGGCGTGACAGTGAGCTCCTCGACAGGCTGCCACTTCGCCGCCAGACGCAGCATCAGCGCTCCAGCGCGATTGATGTTGTGCTCCGTTACCAGGTGCGTCGTCGGGTCGGCCCGATTGATCCACCCTCCATCCTCCCGATACCAGACGCTGGCACGAAAGCCCAAGGTGCCATCCACAATCGGCGCACCGTATGCCACGCCGGCTTCGTAGCTGGGCTGCCCGTAGCGCGTAAAGGACAGCTCACCGCGCGCGTAGGTGCTCGAGCCGGTGACGCTCGGCTGGGTGAGGATGTAACGCACTGTCCCGCCCTCGGAGCCCGAACCGAACAGCGTGCCCTGCGGACCGCGCAGAACCTCCACCCGTTCGAGGTCGAATGTCTTGGGCAAGGTGTCATCCGGGTTGTAGCCGACCGCACGCATCTGGATCGGCGTATCGTCGATGTAGATGCCCGTGGTTCCCGCTCCGCCCGAGGAGGAGATTCCCCGGATGGAAATCGCGTTCGTGCCCGAAGTGTCGATCGACACTCCCGGGGTGAAGCGCACAATGTCCAGAATGTCGCGGATGCCCTTCTCGTCCATGGTGTCCTGGCTGAGCGCCGTGAGACTGATGGGGACCTTGCTGAGTGATTCCTCGCGCCGGGTCGCGGTGACCACAATCTCCTCGAGCTGCTCGCGCCGGCCGACGGAACCCGCAGCCTCCGCCCGGACGGCAGCCGTGCTGCGCTGGCCGGTCGATTGCCCGTCATCGGCTGCGCGGGCAAGCGGAGGGGCAAATGACAGCGCGCACAATGGCAGAAGTACGAGCCAGAGAGCCAGACGGATGATACGGGCTATTCTTATCATTGGTTATTGCTCCGATCATGCCGGCCCTCAAGGCGCCTGGAGGCGCTCAGATGCCGTTCATGACTGCAGAATCACCGCTGCATCGGCTTGCCAACTTACGTAAACCCCATTGCTCCAGTCGATTCTCTGCGTGCGAGGTCTGCCGTTTGTTCTCAATGTTCAGCGCCGGCGAGCCTACCGGACGAGGCCCGCGATCACGTCGTAGCGACTCGGGGTACGTTTTTTCGATGACCCCGCACGTAGCGGCGGTTACGGGGCATGGCTACGCTCACCTCGAGACTCGAAGCTCCCTGTATTGCACGGTAACACCTGGAAAGCGCACCGTCTATATTCCCATATAATTTTTTGGGCCTATAATTGTATCGCCATATAATTCCCTTCCTGGGAGCAGCACCGTGAATGCACCCGCCTTCCGCTCCCTCGAGTCCGCCCTGCCCCCGCGCGCCTTGCCGGCCTGGGTCTTATGCGCATCCGCAGATGGCCCGTGTCGAGTACGAGCGCATCATCAAGACGAGCTGGTGGCTCGTCGGCTCGTCGGTCACCTCAATTCCATTCCACGCGCCGGGACACATGACGCTCGCACCTCGGCCGGGGCAGCGTGCTCGCCGTGCGCACTTCAGTGGGTGATATCCGAGTCCAGCTGCTGCTCAAAGGTGACCGCGGACTTAACCCCGAGACCGTACTAAAACGGAGGTCACCTCCACAGTAGCCAATGCGGGTCCAGATCTACTGTTCGGAGACCGGATGCCATGACCTACTCCTTGACCGTCAACGGCCAGCAGAAGACTGTCAGCGTCGATGGGGACACGCCGCTTCTGTGGGTCTTGCGTGACAATCTTGGTTTGACGGGTACAAAGTTCGGATGCGGCGCCGGTCTATGCGGGGCTTGCACGGTGCATATCGACGGGCGACCGGTACGTTCCTGTTTAGTGCCGGTAAGTGCCGTGGCAAGCGCCGGCATAACGACCATCGAAGGCTTATCTGTTGACCGTTCGCATCCGCTGCAACGCGCCTGGATCGACGAGCAGGTGCCGCAATGTGGCTATTGTCAGTCCGGCATGTTGATGGTGGCGGCGGCCCTGTTGCGCGACAACCCGCGGCCCAGCGCCGCTGATATCAATTCCACCATGACCAATTTATGCCGCTGCGGGACCTATCCGCGGGTGAAGCGCGCCATTTTGCGGGCGAGCCGTCAGGGCGGCGGCACACTGTGAAGCGGGCATTGGCGTTGTCGCGACGCGGCTTCATTGCTGCGGCTTTGACTGCCGGCGGTTCGGTGCTTTTCTACATGCGCGCGGGGAGCCAGTCAGGGGCGGCAGCGTCACCCACGGCGATCCTTCTCAATGGGTGGATCCGCATTGCGCACGACGGCGCGGTTACGGTGTTTTCCCGAACGACCGAATTGGGACAAGGCGCTCTGACCACGCTGGCCATGATCGTCGCCGATGAGTTGGCGCTGGACCCCGCCTCCGTCACCGTGGAAATGGCGCCGGTGACCGAGCCATTCATGGACCATGGCAATACTCTGGGCTATGGAATAGGCGCTGCCTATTACGCGACCTGGGGCAGTCTGTCGAGCCGCGACATGGATCACAGCATGCGCAAGGTCGCGGCCACGGTGAGAGTGCTGCTGCTGAGAGCGGCGGCGCAACTGTGGAGTGTGGCCGAGACCGAATGCAGCGCGGAAAATGGCCTCGTGCGGCATACTGGCGGCCGAACATTGTCTTACGCTGCTTTGGCACCTACGGCGGCAACGTTGCCCGTTCCGCAGGACATCGAACCCAGAGCGCGCGGCAATTGGCGGCGCTTAGGTCGAGCAACCGCGCGCTTCGACATCCCCGCAAAAACCGACGGCAGCGCCATCTATGGCGTGGATGTCAAACGTCCCGGCATGCTCATCGCGACCATCGCCCAATGTCCGAGGTTTGGCGGCAAGCTCGAGTCGGTCGATGCCAGCGCTGCGGAAAAAATGCCCGGCGTCAAAAAGGTATTGGCACTGGAAGACACGGTCGCGGTGGTCGCCACCGGCTACTGGCCTGCCAAGCAAGCCCTCGCTCGGTTGCGTCCCGTTTGGCAAGCGGGAGAGAGGAAGGCCGACGACAGCGGCGCACAATACGCTTCGCTGCGGCGGGCGGTGCACTCGCCGCACCATCTTTTTTTGCCAGATGGTGCCCAAGCGGCTGAAGTGCTCGCCGCACACGACGCTGGCATGACCGCTGCGACCACCCGTCTCGAGGCGCTTTACGAAGTGCCGTTTCTGGCCCATGCGCCGATGGAGCCGATGAATGCAACCGCCCATGTCACGCCCCAAAGGGCGGAGTTATGGGTGCCCACCCAATTCCAATCGATGGTCCGCGAAGTGGTCGCGAAGCTTCTCCGCTTGCCGCGCGAGAAGGTCACGGTGCACACCACCATGGTGGGCGGTGGTTTCGGTCGCCGCACGGAAATCGACTATGCCATCCAAGCAGTCCAGATCGCGCGCCACTTCGAGCAGCCGGTGAAATTGATTTGGTCCCGCGAAGAAGATACTTCGCGCGGCTACTTCCGCCCAATGGCCGTCATGCAACTCACGGCGGGCCTGGACGCGCTGGGCCAGCCGACGGCCTTTTCCTTTACGGCGGCGTGTCCCTCGATCATGGATTACACAATCGAGCGGCGCAACGGCGCGCCCCAGCAAGAAATCGACGAAGCCGGCCTTGCCAATGCACGGGATCTGCCCTATGCGCTGTCCGCGCAAAAAATCGCGTTGGCGTCGATCGACCTCGGCGTGCCGTTGACCTGGATGCGCTCGGTGGGATCGCAGGCCAGCGTCTTTGGTCTCGAATGCTTTCTCGATGAAATGGCGGCGAGGGCCAAGGTCGATCCCCTCGCCTATCGCCGCCATCTCTTGCGCCAGCGCCCGCGCGAATTGGCGGTCGTGGAAAAGATGGCTTCTGTTGCCGCTTGGGACCGGCCGCCCCTCCCGGGCCGGCATCGCGGCTTCGCCCTGAACGCCGCCAATGGGTCGGTAGTAGCCCACGTCGTCGAACTCGAGGTCAATGCGCAGCGCGCCGTTCGACTGCATCGCATCTATTGCGTGGTGGATTGCGGTATCGCGTTCAATCCCGACGCGGTCATCGCGCAGATGGAAGGCGGAATCATCTTCGGCCTGACCGGCGCGTTACTCGGAGAGATTTCCCTCAAGGATGGCGCTGTACTGCAAAAGAATTTCGATAGCTATCCTTTGCTCACGCTCGCACAAACTCCGGAAATTGAGGTGACGATCCTGCAATCGGACGCTCCTGTCGGCGGAGTCGGCGAAGAGGCGGTTCCACCGGTTGGTCCTGCGGTGGCCAATGCCATTTTCTCCGCCACCGGAGTGCGACTGCGCTCAATGCCGCTGATGCGGCAAGGCTTTACCTTGGCGGAGTCGGCCAGCACCAGCGGACGCGCCGCCCGCGCAACGGCACGCCATCGAACGTAGTCATGCGGCATTTCGCCAGCAGGCTCAGATCCGGACTCTTCAGGAGCGCTACGAATCTCTCAGCCTTCGCGAACGGGAGGTCATGGGCCAGATGGTCTCCGGGCGGGTGGAATGCAGCGGCCTCCCGATGGAATCGACCATGGCGCATTATCCTTTCGACAGGGGCTGCACAACAGCTCGGGCGC
>CAZDTG010000080.1:0-18852 GCA_964508005.1 uncultured Steroidobacteraceae bacterium | reverse complement strand
ACAGTCGGGGTCATGTTCGCGCCCTGCGCAACGCGCTTTCGACCAGTATGACCGCCAAGCCGACAAACAGGACGACGCCACGCCATGTCGCCGGCAGGTTGAGCCGTGGCAGGGCCCACCACAGGACTCCCAACCAAACGATGATAGCCAGAGCAAAGCGGCCGTCCTCGACAAACAGGCCGGCGATTTCGGCGACGATCGCCTTCAACCAGCGCATGCGGATCTCCTATGGGCGGGCGACGGCCGCTCGGCCGCGAACGTGTAACCGACACCAGGGTACGGTCAAGCGTGCAATGACGAGGAAGCCGCCGATCAGTGCGAGGATCGACCAATCCTCTCCCGGCCAGGCAAAGCCCATCCCCTCGCCGACCCAAAAGGTGCCGAACGCCGACAGCAGAACGCCGACGAGGAACTTCAACGTGTTCTCCGGAATCGACGCCAAGGGCCGGTGGACGATGAGGCCGAGCAGCACCACCACCACCAGCGCAGCCAGCGCGCCGAGGCTCGCTGGGATCAGGAGACCGGATCCGCCCGCTCCCACTGCAATAACGATGAAAACCACCTCGAGGCCTTCCAGCATCGTGATCTTGAAGGCGGAGGCCACCGCCACGGTGTCCCATCCCGTGCGTCCACCGCCGATCCGGCGCAAGGATTCTGTTTCCTTCGCGTAGGCTGCCTCTTCGTCGTGCAGGGGGATGACCTGTGCCGAGCGCAAGATCGCCTTGCGCAGCCAGCGCATGCCGAACAGGAGCAGCAGCGTTCCGACCCCCAGTTGCACGACCGCGAGCGGAATGAGCGTCAGGGCCCGCCCGAAAACCACGACGATCACCGCAAGCGCGATCAGCGCCGCACCGCTTCCGATCAGCGCGCCGCGCCAGCCACGCATCGTTCCGACCGCCAAAACCACAGTCAACGCTTCTACACATTCAACAAGCGAGGCCAGGAAGGCCGCCGCGATCGAGGGCCACGCGTGCGGCCAATGCACAATCATGCGCATCTCCAGGAAGTTTGACGGTCACGACACTTGGGAGGCGGCATAGCGACGGCCCACCCGGAGGAACGGCGGGACAGCGCCGAACACTGCCATGACGCAGAGGATAATTGCCGCCGCGAACGACTGGTAGTCCAATCGGCGTGCAGGCAATGGACGAGCTCAGTCAAGGCCGGGGGGGGCACCTGCGCCCGCAGCGTTCCCGGTCACGATTCAATCCTCCCCGGCGAGCCTCGCTCACCGCCTTCTGACGAGCCGCGACCCTGAGCAATACGATCAGGAAATCGCGGCCAGTGCCTGTTTGAGGTCATCGAGGAGATCGGTGACGTCCTCGATGCCCGTAGAATACCGCACGAGGCCTTCGGGAATCCCGGCCGCGGCGCGTTCTTCCGGCGTGCACTCGACATGACTGGTGACCAACGGCGGTCCGACGACGGTCTCAACGCAACCGAGATTGGCAGCGCGGTGCGCATACCGAAGTCTCGGCAGGAACTCCCTGATGGCCTCGAGCCCGCCGCGGAGACTGAAACTCAACATCCCGCCGAAGCCGCGCATCTGTCGCCGGGCGACGTCGTGGTGCAGATGTGTCTCGAGGCCGGGATAATTGACCTGCTCGATGATCGGTTGCGTCCGCAGCCAGCGCGCGATGGTCAAGGCGCTTTCGTTTTGACGCTCGACGCGCAGCGCCAACGTCTTCATGCCGCGCAACAGACTGTACGCATCCATCGGCGCGAGTGCGGCGCCATTTATTTCGCGAAAATGGTGTAGCTTCTTCACCAGAGGCGCGCTGCCGCAGGCGGCGCCTCCCAGTGCGTCCGCATGCCCGCCGAGGTATTTGGTCGCGCTGTGCAGCACCAGATCCGCGCCAAGCTGCAGCGGGTTCTGGTTGATGGGTGTCGCGAAGGTGTTATCCACCACGACCAGTGCACCGACCTTGTGCGCCGCCTGCACCAAACGCGGGATATCCACGATCCTGATCGTTGGGTTGGTGGGAGACTCGAGATAGAGCAGCTTGCACCCGCGCGCGACTTCGGCTTCGATTTGAGCGAAGTCGGACGTGTCGCACAGACTCGCTACGATCCCGAACGGGGGCAGAAATTCGGTGAACAGCTTGTTCGTGCCGCCATAGCTGTCCTTGATGGAGACCACCCGTTCGCCGGGGCGCAGGAACGTGAAGAAGGTTGCGCTGATGGCCGCCATTCCCGAGGAGAAGCTGGTCGCCGCCCCGGCTCCCTCCAGATCACGGATCTTCTCCTCGAAGGCGCGCACCGTCGGATTGGTGTTGCGCGAGTAGATATGACCTTCCGCCCGCTCCAGCGCAACGGCCTGCCAGATATCGACATCCGGATAGCCGAACGACACGCTGTGTACGACCGGCACCTGGGTTGCGCGCTCGTAAGGCTCGTGATCCGTCTCTCCACCCCAGACCGCTGTCGTGGATTTGCCGGGCGATGATCGGGTCATCGGAGTCTCCTCGTCGGGTGCGGACGCAATGCAGGTCAAGGCTATTCGAGACGCAACGATAGGGCAACGACGAACGGGGTCAGTGTAAGATGGCTGCCACGCTTCCTGCTGCGGCTTGGGAGTGACGGGACCGGTCTCTCAGTCGGTCTTGGCGTCCAGATGTCCGGTTTTTTCTTCTGCTCCCCCCAGGACGCCATAGCCCCTGACGGTGTCGGGACTGAGCTTGCCGAAGCCGGTCGCGGCCGCGACAAGTTGATTGCGATAGTTGTTCCAGTCGTGCATGTGCATGAGAATCTCCGCATGAGGCCCCGCCATGCGGGTGGGAACAGGTTACGCACCAGTGCGGAGGAGAGCATGGCCGCCGAGCGCAATTCATTTGCCGATCGGATCAATGAGCAGCAGCCGCCTGCCGATCCCCTGAGCGCCATCGCACCACTGCTGCGCGTGCGGCAGGTCGAGGTGCAGGATCTGTGTCGCTTCGCGTCGGTGTGGAGATCAGCCCACACGGCGGAGGCTCCAAGTTGGGCACAATTCCACATGGTGACCAAAGGCAATTGTGTTCTCGACATGGAAAATGGCGAAACATTCCATCTGCAGGCGGGCAGCCTGTTGCTGTTACCGCGCGGTGACGCACATATCGTGCGATCGCCCCATGGAGGACGCAGCCGGGCGGTGCCCGTCCGCGTTGAGTACAACAACGCGATCCGGGTCAAGACAAACACGCTCGGTTCGAGCGACACGGAGTTGATTTGCGGGCGTCTGCAGTTCGATGGAGGTCCGAGCGGCTTGATCGTCGCCACCCTGCCTGCGGCGATGCTGCTCAACGTGAACTCGGAGCGGGCGCTCGGCCACATGCGCAGGCTGGTCCAGATGATCGACGAGGAGTTGACGTCAGCTCGCGCGGGCGCCCTGGCGGTCGCCTCCGGTCTCTCCAGCGCACTCTTGGTGTTGATGCTCCGCGTGCATTTCGAGCAGGCGGATTCCTCGAGCGGCCTGCTGAAACTTCTGGGCTCGCCGGTTTGCGCCAAGGCCGTAACTGCGATCGTCAACAATCCGGCGCATGAATGGACCTTGGACGCGCTCGCTCACAGATCGCATGTCTCGCGGGCAACTCTGGTGCGCGCCTTTCAGAAGGCGGCTGGCATGGCGCCACTCGCCTTCCTCGCAGAGCTCAGGTTGAACCTTGCGCGACAGAGCCTTGCTTCTACGAAGGAATCTCTGTTACGGGTGTCCACTGCAGTCGGCTACGCTTCTGAAAGCGCTTTTGTCCGGGCGTTCAAACGGCGCTTTGGGGTCTCACCGGGGAAAACCCGCCCCAGATAACCCTCTTTATCCGGGCCGCTACAGCAAGCGTCGCGGAGCGCAAGCCGTGCTTGCGACCCGTCATTGCGCAGCACGCCCGGAGCGTAGTTCGGGGCTGGCGGCTTGGAGCTCATCGAGGATCGGGCACTCCGGTCGCTGATCACCGTGGCAGCGCTCGGCCAATTGCGCGACAGTGGTGCGCATCGCAGTGAGCTCCGCGATCTTGTGATCGATTGCGGCGACATGCAGCAGGGCGAGGCGCTTCACTTCGCGACTGGCCCGCTTGCGATCGCGATACAACTTGAGCAGCGCCTCGATCTCCTTCAGGGTAAATCCCAGGTTGCGGGCCTTATGAATGAAACGGAGCGTCTCGACCTCCTGGGGGGTATAGGCGCGATAACCATTGCCGAGGCGGTCGGCCGGCGCGATCAGACCAATCTTTTCGTAGAACCGGATCGTCTTGGGCGGCATCCCTGACCGGGATGCCACCTCGCCGATTGTCATCACCTCAGTGCTTCTCATATCACGCTGCTCCGCTCATGCCCCACGCTTCGCCGCCGCAGGCCGCCAACGGCGCAAGAGCAAGGCGTTTGACACCACGCTCACGGAAGACAGCGCCATCGCAGCACCGGCCAACATCGGGCTCAGAAGACCCAGCGCCGCTGCGGGAATGCCCAGCACGTTGTAGATAAAGGCCCAGAACAGCCCTTGCCGGATCTTGGCGTAAGTCGCGCGACTGACTGCAATGGCATCGGCGATGAGCAGCGGATCACCGCGCATCAAGGTGATGCCGGCTGTCTGCATGGCGACATCGGCACCGGTGCCCATGGCGATGCCAGTGTCGGCAGCGGCCAGAGCCGGTGCGTCGTTGATCCCATCGCCTACCATCGCCACGTGCTTGCCTTGGCTCTGCAGCCGCTGCACCTCCGCTGCCTTTCCTTCCGGCAACACGCCGGCCAGTACCCGCTCAATACCCACCTGTGCAGCCAGCGCAGCCGCCGTGCGCTCATTATCGCCCGTCAGCAGTACCGTTTCGATTCCGGCATGCTGCAACCGCTGCACGGCTGCTCGAGCCGTGGGCTTCACGGGATCGGCGACCGCAATCATGCCCAGCAATCGCACGGAGGGTCCGAGGGCGGCCACCCACATCACTGTCTTCCCGTGCGCCTCCAGGCGTGCTGCCTGAAGTTCTGTGTCCTCCGTCGCGGCCCCTTTGTCCCTCATGAGACGACGATTACCGATGGCGATCTCCTGACCGCCCACCCGCGCCGTGAGCCCTCGCCCGGGGGAGCTTTGGAAGTCCTCCAATGCGAGCAGATCAAGGCCGTCGGCTCTTGCGAGTACGGCACGTGCCAACGGATGCTCGCTCCCCTGCTGGGCCCCAGCGGCAAGCTCCAACAGCCTCCGCTCAGCGACTCCGTACGTCACGATATCCGTCACTGCAGGCTTCCCCTCGGTCAGCGTGCCCGTCTTGTCCAAGACGACGGTGTCGAGCCGATGCGCGCGTTCCAGTGCCTCAACATCGCGGATGAGAATGCCCGCGCGAGCCGCCGAGCCGGTGCCCACCATCAAAGCAGTTGGGGTGGCAAGACCCAAAGCGCACGGACATGCGATCACCATCACGGAGACAGCGGCGATGATTCCAGCCGTGAATTCCCCAAGGAACAGCCACCAGACCAGGAACGTTCCGAGTGCGAGAAGCAGCACCACCGGCACGAAGACGGCCGCGACCTGATCGACAAGGCGTTGAACCGGCGCCTTCTTCTGCTGCGCCTGCTCGACGAGTGCGATCATCCGCGCAAGCGTGGACTGCTCTCCCACCGCTGTGACCTGTACACGCAGGAGACCTGTGCCGTTGATCGAGCCGCCCGTGACCTGCTCGCCGGGGGTCTTCACGACGGGGAAGCTCTCCCCCGTGACGAGGCTTTCATCGACCTCGCCTTGACCACTCAACACGACGCCATCGACCGGCACTCGCTCACCCGGGCGGACCATGACGATGTCACCGATCGTGACCGCCGCAAGAGGCAGCTCCACATATTCGCCGCCGCGTTCCAGGCGCGCCCGATCCGGCCGCAGCGCCATGAGCGAGCGGATCGCGGCGCTGGTCGAACGCTTGGCGCGAGTCTCGAGCCACTTGCCGAGCGAGATGAGGACGATCACCACCGCGGCAGATTCGAAATACAGGTGCGGCATCGGGTGGCCGTGCGCAGACCGCATCAAGTAGAGACTGTAGAAGTAAGCGGTCGAGGTGCCGAGTGCCACCAGCAGGTCCATGTTTCCCGCGCGTGCGCGCAGGGCCTTCCATGCACCCATATAGAAGCGCGCACCGATGATGAATTGAACCGGGGTTGCCAGAGCGACCTGCAGCCAAGCTGGTAGCATTACGCCGAACATCGGCAGCAACAGTGGCGCGCTCAATAAAGACGCGGCGACCACCCTCCAGCTCTCCCGCCTGAGGCGCTGCTCCTCGGCTGCGGCAATCTGGCGGTCGCGTTCAATATCGCCCGTCAGGAGCTCAGCCCCATAACCGGCGCCCGTCACTGCGGCGATGAGGTCGGCGGGGCGAAGCACACCCGCAATACCTTCGACGGATGCCTTCTCGGTAGCGAGGTTGACTTCAGCGCGCACGACTCCGGGCACGGCCAACAACGCCTGCTCCACTCGGCCCGCGCAGCTCGCGCACGTCATCCCTGAGATCGAGAGCTGGCGGGTCTCATGAGGCACGTCGTAACCGGCATCTCGTACGCTAGCGGCGAGAGCGGATGCTTCAACTCGCGCCGGATCGTAAGTGATCTGCGCCTGATCCGACGCGAGGTTCACGGACGCCTCCACGCCAGGCAAGCCACGCAACGCCTGCTCCACACGCCCCGCGCAGCTTGCGCACGTCATGCCTTCGACTGGCAGGACCAGATGCAAACGTTCAGCAGCAGTTGCTTCCGGCATGCTCATTAGCATCTCCTGAAATCCTGTTGTCCGTCGATATCTCGGCGCCGTAGCCGGCGCGCCGTACCGCTGCGAGCAGTTCGTCCCCACGCGCAGTGCCCAGCACCTTGGCGCGCCCGCTGGCGAGGTCCACCTCTGCGCGGGTAACGCCCGGCACTCGGGAGAGCACGCGGGTCAGCGTATTTGCGCATCCGCCGCAGGTCATCCCCGAGACCGACAGCACTAGCGCCTCGCCCGTTTCGTGATTCGAATTCCGTAAATTCATCGATTGGCTCCTGCAAAACGTGCTCGAACTATAGGGGTTCCAGTAACTGGAAGGTCAAGGCCGATTGGGATGCACTTGATGAAGATTCAGAATGCGAGTCGTATAGCTAAAGCGCTGCAGCAAGCAGACGCTCGCCCCGTGTCCGATGAGCAGAGCCTGGCGCGCAAACCCGCGCCGGGGCCCGGCCTCAGCGTCACCGCCCTCCCCGGTTGGCTCCGGCGCCTGGCACGGCTCGAACGGCCCTAGGCGAAAAGGCGAAGGGACGTGAGAGTAGCGGCACCCGAGCCGCCCTTATTCGGAACGATGGTCAGACTCAGATGGGTAATCGCGGGCAGATCCAAGCGAAAGTCTTCCCTTTGAAAGGTCGCACCTTGCGGGCTGAAGGTGTAATCCTGCGCCAGCACTTGACGGTAGGTGCCGCCATGATCCGAGGAGACGTCCACGCGCACCTCCTGCGTGCGCTCCTGCCGGTCCTCCTCCACCTCGTAAACCAGACGGGAGATCCGCTGGGGGTGATCGAACTCGAGGACGATACGCTCGATCGCATTGGGCCGGGCGCTCGCCCAACGTGTGGCACCCCGCCCGTCGTGCCCGTCGATGAGGTGCTCGAGCGGATGATCCGGGTCCTCGGATGAGTAGGTCAGAGTAGCCTGGCGGGCAATGTCGATCTCGCCAGGCCTCTCCGGGCGCGTCGAGCTCTGCTCGCTCATCAGGCGCTTGCGTATGCGAACGGTATCGATTCGGTCCATTTCTGAAAGCTCCTGACTGATCGCTATGGCCTGCCCGCCGCTCATCCGTCGCTCACCTGCCTGAGAGTCTGTCCTGCCAAAGCCGTCGTAAGAATGCACCGAATGCTCCTGGGGCTCTGTGCGCTGGCGTACACGGCAGCCCCGTGACCGTCATGGCTTGGCATCGGTGTCTGACCGAACGGATCACTGCGCCGGCAGTCATCCTGTGACATCGAGAAACGCCCCCAACACAACAGACGGAGTCTTAACCGTTACCTCTATGTCACGCTGAGCCAGCTGGCACAGACAGCCGCGTGCACCGGCTTGCATCTCGTGGAGCGCGGTTGGCTCGTTGGCTCTTGACGACCCGCGATCGGGCGCGTCCGTACGCTAACGTAACGGAGACCTTGCTTGCGGGCTGCCGCACCGTTCGCACGGGCGCGCGAAGCGCTAAATGTTTGCGTTTAGCCAGGCACTATGTGCGGTACCGCGCAAATGGAGCACGGTTGATCTATACTTGCGCGCGGGGTACCCGCTCCATCGCCACGGCGACACTCTCTATGCCTGGTTCCCATGATCCGCAGCAAAATCACCTGCTGGCCGCACTGTCAGCGGCGGAGCGCGAACGACTCTACCCCCACCTGCAGCTCGTTCCGATGCCGCTCGGCAAAGTCTTGTACGAGCCCGGCGATGTCCTGCGCCATGTGTATTTTCCGATCGACTCCATCGTATCGCTGTTGTACGTACTCGCAGACGGCGCGTCGGCAGAAATCTCGGTCGTGGGTTACGAAGGCCTCATCGGCATTGCGCTGTTCATGGGCGGTGAAACCACCCCGAGCCGGGCGATCGTGCAGAGCGCCGGCCACGCGTACCGTCTGATCGGTCAGCAGCTCAAGGAAGAGTTCCATCGAAATGGCCAGATGCAACTGCTGCTGCTGCGCTACACGCAAGCCCTGATCACCCAGATGGCCCAGACCGCGGTGTGCAATCGCCATCACTCGGTGGATCAGCAACTGTGCCGCTGGTTGCTACTTTCCCTGGACCGCCTGTCCTCCAACCAATTGGTCATGACCCAGGAGCTCATCGCCAACATGCTCGGCGTGCGTCGTGAAGGTGTGACCGAGGCCGCCGGCAAGCTGCATACGCTCGGTGTCATCCGCTACGCCCGTGGGCGGATCACGGTGCTGGACCGACCCAAGCTGGAACAGCTGTGTTGCGAGTGTTATGCCGTGGTCAAGAAGGAAAGCGATCGCCTGCTGCCGCGTCCTCGCCCGCAGCCCCCTCGAGGGCCTCAAGGGGATCCCGCTGCCGATGCGTAGGTACGCAGCCTCAACGCGAACTTCCTGAGCGCAAGGAGGCGGCTGCCTTCGGCCTGGGTGCACAGCTCGCGCAATTGCTCCAGTGCGCGCGTATGGCTCGCGGACGCTCCGTCCCAAAGCTGCTGCAGGCGGTCACGGAACTCGATCACGGTTCGCAGAGCCTCATATCGGTCCAGGAGCTCGCGCAACTGCCGGCGCGCTCGCTCGTCCAGCAGCTTCGGATGCCGAACGAGCAGTTGCGCTGAGCCTCGTGCGACCACGGCCACACGGTCCTGCCTCAGCTCGCGAAACACGGGCTGTATCACTCGGCGCCGGTAGTCCCGCAGGACGTGCATGCGATTGGTGAACAACGCCCGCACGGTGTCGGCGTCCATGTCGGCGCGATCGCGGACGATGTTCGGCCTCGGCGCAAGGCTGCTGACGCGTGCGAGGCCGAGCGCTCGAAACACGCAGATGAATAGCCAACCGACGTCTATCTCCCACCACTGCACCGCCAGGCGCGGGGACGCGGGAAACGCATGGTGATTATTGTGCAGCTCCTCGCCGCCGATCAGCAGACCCCAGGGTAGGATGTTGGTCGCTGCGGTCGGCACCTCGAAACTTCGATAACCGACGCGGTGGCCGAGCCCATTGATAACGCCGGCCGCGAACAGGGGTTGCGCAATCAGTTGCACGGCGAGCATGGTGATGGCCGGCACGCCGAACAGGACCAGTTGCGCGACCACGAACAGTGAGATGCCCACCTTGGGAAAGCGGCTATACAGGTTGCGCTCGAGCCAGTCATCAGGTGTGCCGCGGCCATAGTTGGCGAGAATCTTCGGATCCCGTGCCGCCGCGACGTAGAGCTCGTATCCCTGCCACAGGACATGCGCGAGGCCGAAGACCACCGGACTGTGAGGGTCTCCGGGCCGATCCGCAAATGCGTGGTGTCGGCGGTGGACCGCCACCCATTCCCGGGTCACCGTGCCCGAGCAGAACCATAACCAGAACCGGAAGAAGTGTCGCAGCATGGGGTGCAACACGAGGCCGCCATGGGACTGGTCGCGGTGTAAATACAGCGTCACCCCAAGGAACATCAGCTGGACCATCGCGAACGTAAACGCGACATAGCCCCAAAACGAGAGGTGAATCGTGCCGTAGAGGAAATGCGCGATGACCATCACCGCACTTCCGGCGATCGGGCGAGGGTTCTGCTTCGTTCGGCAGCGGGCGCGCTTACGCGATCGGTTGGTCCCTCCAGAAGCGTCACCGTCGCGCCCAGAACGCGTTTCGGTTTCATTGGCTGATCCTCCTCGATTCGTGGGGGGTGCTACAGAGACAAATAAGCCGAACGCCGCGGCGGTTCCGTACGCTGGCGCACACAGGCAGGTGTAGGTTACCTTGGCGCTCGGATCGCTCCAGGGATATGCACGAATTCGGCAGCGCAGGCGCTCTGGGCGTGAGAGTGGGAGAATGGTTCGAAGAGGGGATCGATGTCAGGGACGCGTTCGCCGGCGCGACGCGCCGGCACGTGCGTTTAGTACCGCAAAGTGATCGCCAGGTTTAGGGTCGTTCCGTCATAGACAAAACTTGTCTGAGAGAACGACGGTGCGCCGGAGGCGGCCTTGGCATCGTTCGAGAAGCCGTATCCTTCCTTCGGAACGCCGAGCCAGTTGGTATCGATCTTTCCATTCATGTTCTCGTCATGAAGGACGACCAGCGCGTAGGTCCCGGAAGGGATGCCCTCGAAATCGCAACCCAAGCCCACCGGGGTAACAGTAGCTGCATGCTCCGCAGCCTCAGGTCGCGGCTTCGAACGCCATGAGCTTGACGTGCTGGTAACAGGAACAGGAAGAGGCTTCGAGACCCTGCTGATCGAGAATCTTAATGGTGCCGCGTCGGTAGCGGATGAGTTTCCGGCGTTGCAGCGCGCTGGCAGCCGCCGTCACGCCCGCCCGTCGCACACCCAACATATCCGCGAGAAATTCCTGCGTAAGATGGAATTCGCTGGACGGCAAGCGCTCGCGAGTCATCAGCAGCCAACGTGCGAGCCGAGCCTCGACCATATGGAAGCGGTTGCACGCCGCGGTCTGGGTGACCTGGATCATCAACGCATCGGTAAAGTGGAGCAGCGCTCGCTGCAGCGCCGGGCTGCGGTGGAATTCCCGCAGAAAGCCGGCAGACTTGATCCGCACGGCCGTCCCGCTCCCCTGCACCAGGGCGCGAACCGAGGCTGTAGTGATGCCCAGTGCGAGGCGAGAACCCACCATGCCCTCACGCCCGACCAGTCCGACTTCCAGAGCCCGGTGGCCCTCGACGACCGTCAGCAAAGACACCAGGCAGTCGCTGGGAAAATAGACGTGCCGCATCTGTTCGCCGGGCTCGTAGAGCACTTCACCGTAAGTGAGCTTGACCGGCTCAAAGCCAGCCAGCAGCCGCTCATACTCTTTGGCGGGCAGAGCAGCAAGCAGCCGGTTCGGAGCATCTGCCTGTGCTATCGCCGCGATTCGGCTCGCCTTCGTGCGTCCGCAGCCACGTGAGGCACTGGCGCGTTTGCGCTCGCTGACGTTCTCGCGTGTAACGACCGCGTGCACCGCGCCGTTTCCGGTAATACCCGCGATGGTCAACGTGAACGCGCAATGCCCGCCCGAAGAGTCGCAGACATACTCGCAACGAAACAGCTCGCGCCCGCCGGACAGCACTTGGCGAAGCCCTGCCGCGACCGCCTCGGCGTGCACGCGCTCACTTGCGCCAGCATCCCGGCACGCCGCCAGAAAATTGACACCCTCGCGGACACCGAGTCCGGCGCCGGCGCGCGCGGCGATAAACGTGCGCCAACCCCTGTTAGTCATGACGACCGTGCCGGCCGCGTCGAGCACACAGACATCACCAGGTAGCGCATCCAGGGCGCTCAGAACGAGGCGGCTCGAGCCCTGCAGCGCGGCCTGTGCCTCGGGCAGCAGAATGGCGCTGCCGGTCGTGGGATCCATGACGGCGTCGACCTGGCCCCCTTCGAAAGCCCGAAGCTCAGCCGCCCCTTTGACGAGCAGGCAGACCCAGTCCTTGAACGCGGCCTCCGCCTGCAGGTCGCAAGGGCTCTTCGCGGCCAGCAGCGGGGCGGGGGTCATTCCAGATCTCCCGCGTGCAATCCGAGCGCCGCCAACACGCTGCGCGTGTCGCTGAGGTTGCCGATAACGTTCGAGGCGGGCGCGGGCGACACTTTGGTGAGGCTGGGCGTGACGAGGATGCCATCGGTCAATGCCCGCCGCGGATGTTCGCAGACGTCGACGATCTCCAGCTTGTAGCCGTCCTTCAAGTGTCGCCGGCAGATCTCCTCCAGATTGGCGATGGCTTTGACGGAGTTGGGCGCGTTGCCCGCGACGTATAAGCACATCACCAGGCTCGTCCGGTTCCGGGGCAGTCCGCCACGACTGATCTCGTCAAACCCCTGGATGCCCGTCACCACTTTGGACAGAAGTCGCGGGGTCGCATTCTTTTTCGCAGTCACGCCTGCTCCTTTCCGATGCGGGTCAGCTTGAGCCGGGTCCCACGTCCCTTCTGTGCGGTAGCGATCATAGGAGCCGCCTCGGTGGACGAGACTGACAACCCGCTACCTCTAGCTCTGGTTTTGACCCGTTGCGTCGATCCCAAGCGCACCACGAGACGATGGACCGCAGTCGCAGGTTAGCGGATCGGCTTCGAGATTCTGTGCGCCCCCGTACCAACGGCTGGACGTCGTCAGGCTTGACGCCGCCCATTGCCAAGTGCGCTGGCGCACCGACAGATCCGTACGAAGGGCGCAACGTATCCCCAAAGATCAAGGAGCCGGACCATGACGAACGATAAAGCCGAAACGGACCGCAATACTGATGCTGCGGCGGCGACTGACAGGCAGATAATCGAAGGAGATGCGAACGGCGTCCCGGCGGCTGCAGCGACTTCGACTGTGCGGCCCTGGACGGCGGACTTTCTCCTGCCTTCGATCAGGTTCCGCGAGCCCGGCGCGCCTGATATCAGGCAGCGCACTGACTGAAGCTCTTCAGCGGCGCACTGCAAGCCCGCGCCGAGTTTCAATCAGGGAAGGATTGGGCGTAGAAGTCCTGTGCCGCCCTTGATACTTGCGGGTTTTCCCACGCAACCGTCAGCCCAAGGGGAACTGCCATGGCCAAGATCGTTTGTGTGCTCTACGAGGATCCCGATACCGGGTATCCCAAAACGTATGCACGCGATGGCATTCCGAACATTGAGCGCTACCCCGGCGGTCAATCCACTCCAACGCCCAGGTCGATCGACTTCAGCCCAGGGCAGCTGCTCGGGAGCGTCTCGGGCGAGCTCGGTCTGCGAAAATTTCTCGAGTCGTCAGGTCACACGTTTGTCGTTACGTCCGATAAGGACGGCCCGAACAGCGCGTTCGAGCGCGAGCTGACCGACGCCGACATCGTCATTTCACAGCCGTTCTGGCCCGCATACCTGACAGCAGAGCGAATCGGCAAGGCCAGCCACCTGAAGCTCGCAATAACCGCCGGCATCGGCTCGGACCACGTCGATCTGCAGGCGGCGATGGACCGGGGCATCACGGTCGCCGAGGTGACCTACTGCAACAGTATCAGTGTGTCCGAGCACGTCGTGATGATGATCCTCGCGCTGGTGCGCAACTATTTGCCTTCCCATCAATGGGTCGTCGATGGCGGCTGGAACATTGCCGATTGCGTCGCGCGCTCCTATGACCTGGAAGGCATGAACGTTGGCACTGTCGCAGCAGGTCGCATCGGTACGGCGGTGCTTCGGCGGCTCAAGCCTTTCGACGTCAAGCTGCATTATACCGATCGGCACCGGCTGCCCGAGGCGCTCGAGCGGGAGCTGGATTTGACGTTTCACCCGACCACAGAGTCGCTGGTCGGTGTCTGCGATGTGGTGACGATCAACGCGCCGCTGCATCCGGAAACGGAAGGTCTGTTCAATGACGCATTGATCGCGAAGATGAAGCGTGGCGCCTACCTCGTGAACACGGCTCGCGGCAAGATCTGCGTTCGCGATGCCATCGTTCGTGCGCTCAAGAGTGGACAGCTCGCCGGCTATGCGGGCGATGTGTGGTTTCCGCAGCCTGCGCCGCGTGATCATCCGTGGCGGACCATGCCGTTCGAAGCGATGACCCCGCATATCTCGGGCTCGTCGCTTTCAGCTCAGGCTCGATATGCTGCAGGCGTACGCGAGATCCTCGAGTGCTGGTTCGAGGGTCGTCCGATCCGCAATGAATACCTCATTGTGGACGGCGGAAAGCTCGCAGGAGCGGGTGCCCACTCCTACAGCGCCGGCGATGCAACCCGGGGTTCGGAGGAGGCGGCACGGTTTTCGGGCAGCGCATGACCTACTGTGTAGGCGTCCTTCTGACCAACCTTAGCGACGCAATGAAATGCGTCCTGGTCTCGTTCGACTCCACCATGCGCAGCAATCTCTCGGTCGGCTTGCCCATTGATCTGGTGTGCTGGTCTACCTGCTCGGCAGCCGCTACTGCGATACCGAGCACCTGTCCGCAATCGCATGGACTCTGTTTGGCAACACGGTGCCGGGCTGGTCACGCGTGCAGTCGATCTGCAACTTCGTCAATCTGCACATTACATTCGGCTACCAGTTCGCGCGACCAACCAGCCCTTCAAACCCGCGCGGCAGAAGCTGCACGGGTTCACCGCCGCAATCTTGAGGATGCCGCGGATATTGTTGACGACCAGCGTCGCGAGCGCCTCGCCCTCGACGTCCTCAGCGACCACGATCAGCGGACTGCGAGCGATCACGAAATTCGATCACAGTTCGGAGGAGCTCCATATCGGTCGAGCAGCTAGGGTGGGCACTGCCGTACGCGCCGCCGGAGTATAATCACCTTTCGATCAGCCAGCTTGGAACGCTCCTGGCGCAGGAGCACACAACCGGCAGGTGACGCATGAACCAACAGGAGCAGGCCCAGAAAGACGGCGCCAATGCTCGGGCGCTCGGCCGAAATCTACTCAGCAATCCCTACTATGTAGCAAGTGGAATGCCGTCGGTCACTGGAGAGCGGTTGGAAGACTGGCACGCCAAGGCCGTGGCGTGGGAAGTCGGTTGGCGCGCTGAAGACTCGATCCGCGAAGGTGCAGTCGCGCCGGCTGCTCAGAATCCGCAGCCTCGGATGACAGAAGTCCCTGCGCGCCACGAATTGCCGATGACTCTCGAGCGCGCCCGAGCCATCGTGACCGAGGTCGAGGATAAGGAGTACCTGAAGCTGCGTGACGGCGGGGCCGCTCTTGATGGCTACTACACCGCCGAGCAGCTCGAGGCGATCGCGCTGGTGCTGCGCGCGGGGCCGCCCGTCCGAGCATAGCGCTACCGAAATGGAAGAAGATCCTGTGTCGAGGATTCGACGCCTCTTAAAGGCTCACATCGGAGACCTATGGCGCTCACGGGCTGCGGGAGATGTAGTGCGGAAGGTATTGGTGGGTGCTGACGGGATCGAACCGCCGACATTCGCCGTGTAAAGGCGACGCTCTACCAGCTGAGCTAAGCACCCAACCGAAGGAAACGGCCGGCGGTGAGGCCGGCAGGAAAGGCGGCGTAGTCTAGAGAATCGGGGCAGACCGCGCCAGTCGGCTGGCCGCGCGGGTGCGCGGCCGCTATTGGATACCCGGGCGGCACGATGGCCGCCCGGTCATCGACCTCAGTGCGCCGGCACTACCTGCTTCAGGCGCCGCCGGCGCTTGCCGTCGCCGCCGGCCGCGGCGTCAGGGACCTCGCCGGCCGATTCCGAGGCGGCCACAGCACCGTCCGCCGGGACGGCGGGCTGCTGCGTAAGGGCGACCCCGAGGACCTCGTCGATCCACTTCACCGGCTTGATCTCGAGATTGCCCTTGATGTTGTCGGGAATCTCGACCAGATCCTTCTGGTTCTCATCGGGGATGAGCACCGTCTTGATCCCGCCGCGGTGGGCCGCGAGCAGCTTCTCCTTCAGGCCGCCGATCGGCAGCACTTCGCCGCGCAGAGTGATCTCGCCAGTCATCGCCACATCCGAGCGCACCGGAATCTTGGTCAGTGCCGACACCAGGGCCGTGCACATTCCGATGCCCGCGCTCGGGCCGTCCTTGGGGGTTGCCCCTTCCGGGATGTGCAGGTGGACGTCGTGCTTCTGGTAGAACTCCGGCTCGAGTCCCAACACCTGCGCGCGGCTGCGCACGACCGTCATGGCAGCCTGGATGGACTCCTGCATCACCTCGCCCAGCTGGCCGGTGTGTTGCAGCTTGCCCTTGCCCGGGACTACCGCGGCCTCGATCGTGAGCAGCTCGCCGCCCACTTCCGTCCAGGCCAGCCCGGTGACCTGACCGATGCGGTTCTGGTCCTCCGCCTTGCCGTAACGGAAGCGCCTCACGCCCAGATACTTATCGAGATTGCGCGGTGTGACCGTTACCTGCTTCTGGTCCTTCTTCTCGAGAAGCAGTTGCTTCACGGCCTTGCGGCCGATCTTGGCAACCTCGCGCTCGAGGTTACGGACGCCGGCCTCGCGCGTGTAGTAGCGCACGATGTCCATCAGCGCCGGATCCGACACCTTGAGCTCGTCTTGCTTCAAGCCGTTGTTCTTCATCTGCTTCGGCACGAGGTAGCGCCGCGCGATGTTCATCTTCTCGTCTTCGGTATAGCCGGGGAGACGGATGACTTCCATACGGTCCAGCAACGGCGCCGGAATGTTCAGGCTGTTGGCCGTGCAGACGAACATCACTTCCGACAGGTCGAGATCGACCTCGAGATAGTGATCGTTGAACGTGGCGTTCTGCTCCGGATCGAGCACTTCCAGCAGCGCCGACGAGGGGTCGCCGCGGAAGTCCATCGACATCTTGTCGACCTCGTCCAGCAGGAACAGCGGGTTGTGCACGCCGGCCTTCGACATGTTCTGCACGATCTTGCCGGGCATCGAGCCGATGTACGTGCGCCGGTGGCCGCGGATCTCCGCCTCGTCCCGCACGCCGCCGAGGGACATGCGCACGAACTTGCGGTTCGTCGAGCGCGCGATGCTCTGACCTAGCGAGGTCTTGCCGACGCCCGGCGGTCCCACGAGGCACAGGATTGGGCCACGCAGCTTGTCGACGCGCTGTTGCACGGCGAGGTACTCGACGATGCGCTCCTTCACCTTGTCGAGCCCATAGTGATCCTCGTCCAGCACCTTCTCGGCGCGGGCGATGTCCTTGATGATCTTCGTGCGCTTCTTCCAGGGCACCTTCACGAGCCAGTCGATGTAGTTGCGCACCACGGTGGCCTCGGCCGACATGGGCGACATCATCTTCAGCTTGTTGAGCTCGCCGGTGGCCTTCTCGCGTGCCTCCTTGGGCATGCCGGCCTTGGCGATCTTCTGCTCGAGCTCGGTGATCTCGTTGCCGCCCTCGTCCATCTCGCCGAGCTCTTTCTGAATGGCCTTCATCTGCTCATTCAGGTAGTACTCGCGCTGGCTCTTCTCCATCTGCGCCTTGACGCGCCCGCGGATGCGCTTCTCGATCTGCAGCACGTCCATCTCGCCTTCGATGGCGACGAGGATGTGCTCGAGGCGCTTGCGCACGTCGAGGATCTCGAGAACCTTCTGCTTCTCGGCGAGCTTCAGCGACATGTGGGCGGCCACGGTGTCGGCGAGGCGGCCGGCGTGCTCGATCCCGGCAAGCGCGGTCAACACCTCGGGCGGCACCTTCTTGTTGAGCTTCACGTACTGCTCGAACTGCGAGATCACGGAACGTGCCAGCACGTCCATCTCGCGCTCGTCGTACGCTTCGACATCCGGAAGCAGTGTTGCATCGGATGAGTAGTAATCGCCCGCGTGCAATCTCTCGATGCGCGCGCGGTCGACGCCCTCGACGAGCACCTTCACCGTGCCATCGGGGAGTTTCAGCAGCTGCAGAATCGTGGCGACCGTGCCGATGCGATAGAGATCGTCGGCCTTCGGGTCATCGACGTCTGCCTGCTTCTGCGCGACCAACATGATGCGTTTGTCGGAGCGCATCGCGACGTCGAGCGCCTGAATGGATTTCTCCCGCCCGACGAAGAGCGGAATCACCATGTGCGGGTAGACAACCACGTCCCGCAACGGGAGCACCGGCACGTTCTCGATGCCGCTGCTCGTCGTTGCAGTTGGTGTCGGAGGTGAGGCGGGGTTAGTAGGATCAGACACGCTCAAGCCCTCGGTGACATTCGACATGGAACATAATCTCCGGTGCGAGCGGAGGCAAACTGTGTCCCAGTCCTAGTTTATAGAGAAATGAGTTGAAAACGCCGTGTTTCAATGGCCACGGCAGCGATTGTGGTCGTAACGGCTCCGCGCGCCATTGCACGCGGTCCCTGCGGCTGCCTGGAGGGTCCCAGCTGCGCCGGTTCCCGATACGAGTAAGACCTTGGTCAGTGATGGTTGGTTCCGGAGGCGCGTCGCGGCTCATCGACCGCGGGCGCCGCCGCTACGTCCGAGCGATAGACGATGTAAGGCTGCGTCTGCCCCTCGATCACGGTCTCATCGATCACGACCTTGCCGACGTTCCTCATGGATGGCAGCTCGTACATGGTGTCGAGCAGCACGGTCTCAAGGATCGTGCGCAGGCCGCGCGCGCCCGTCTTGCGCTGCATGGCGCGATGCGCGACCGCCTTCAAAGCTTCCTCGCGGAACTCGAGCTCGGCGCCTTCCATCTCGAACAGCCGCCGGTACTGCTTCGTCAGCGCGTTCTTCGGCTCGGTCAGAATCGAGATCAGCGCGCTCACGTCGAGCTCATCGAGCGTCGCCACGACCGGCAGACGGCCGACGAACTCGGGGATCAGGCCGTACTTGATCAGGTCCTCGGGCTCCACGTCGTGGAACAGGTCGCT
>CAZDTG010000079.1:0-19077 GCA_964508005.1 uncultured Steroidobacteraceae bacterium | reverse complement strand
GGACGGCGAGTACAGATCCAAAGTCGATGGGGGCGCTGCGTCCTGGCGTGAAGCCCGGAACTTTTCGAGTCCTGGTGTTAGAGCCGTGAAGCGTGTCCTGCTTATTGTCGTCCTCGCCGCATTGGGCGCTTCCGTCGCCACGAGGGTATCGGCGACGGACCCGGCTCCGTCGTTTACCCGTACGGTATATCTGGTACGCCACGGTGCCTACGAGGTGCGCTCCGACACTGGCTCCCCCGACGGACCGGGCCTAACGCCCTTGGGTATTGCGCAATCGCGTTTGGTCGCCGGGCGCCTACGCAGTATGCCAGTCATCTTCAGCTCTCTCGTAGCGAGCACGATGACGCGAGCCCAGGAAACGGCGCGTGTGATGCACGAGACTTTGACCGATCCTGCTATGCGCTCCACCCCGCTGCTGCGCGAGTGCACTCCGGCGGCATCGAATCCCAAAGTGACGCGCGAAACGCCGGTCTCCGAGGCGGAAGCCTGCCAGAAGCAACTGAATGAGGCCTTTTCAACCTACTTCGTCCCGGCTTCCGGCGCCGATCAGAACGATGTGCTGGTCTGCCATGGGAACGTCATTCGCTACTTTGTCACCAAGGCGCTCGGCGTAGATACCAAGGCGTGGCTCGGGATGAGCGTCGCCCACGCGAGCCTCACCGTCATTCGCATCACGCCACAGGGTAGATTGATCGTGCTCTCTGTCGGAGATGTCGGCCACATTCCGCCAAGCATGCAAAGCGGTACCACTGCGGTAGATCCTGAGCTTGTTGTACCCAAGCCCGTTGCCGCCGTGGTTTTTCCTCTGTTCGCGAGTTTTGGATCGCCACACAGATCGTGGCGGTCGGCAATTTGACGGTGCTCTTGGAGAATTCACGGTCGTCATTCCTCATGACCGTGTTGGGTGCCCGTCGGGGGGTTCGGTGGAGTTCTCGGCCGGCGGGCACCGATTTCCACGGTAGCGGGACTGTCTCAACGGGAGGAGACAAAAAGTGAAGGAAATCAATGGTCGGGGTGACAGGATTCGAACCTGCGACATCTACGTCCCAAACGTAGCGCTCTACCAGTCTGAGCTACACCCCGTCTGGCGGACGCGCAGTCTACGATTTTGCCGGTCACCGCAGCAACCTTGGGCGGATGAGCGGGGCACGCCTGCCCGAAGGCCGCCGGCGGTCAGGTAGGCGCGGCGGCGTCGGGGCCGGCCACTGGAATCGGGTTGGTGTTGATCTTCGCCAGCAGCTGCTCGAATTCCGCCCTGGGTAGCGGGCGGCTGTGCAGGAAGCCCTGTGACTCGTCGCAGCCGGCGCGCGCGAGGTACTCGAGCTGGCCCTGTGTCTCGACGCCTTCGGCGACGGTAGTCATGCCGAATGCATGCGCGAGGTCGATGATCGTTGCGACGAGCGTGCCGCTGCGGCGATCACCCGGCAGGCGGCGGGTGAACACCTTGTCGATTTTCAGGGTATCGATCGGGAGCTCGGACAAGCGGGCGAGTGAGGAGTAACCCGTGCCGAAATCGTCGATGGCGATCCTGATACCGGCATTGCGCATGAACCGCAGCGCTTGCACGCAGGACGACGAGTCGCCCAACAGCGCCCCTTCGGTCACCTCGATGTCGATGCCCCAGCCCGTATCGTCGACCAGCGCGCCCACGGCCAACACGGCCTCATGCTCGAACCCGCGCCGGCGCAGCTCGGTTGGCGAAACATTCACCGCCACCCGCACGGGTGGCAGGCCGGCACGGCGCCATTCCCGACAGTCCGCCGCGGCCTGGTTGAGAACCCACGCGCCGACGGCCGGCATCAGCCCCGCCGACTCCAGCATCGGCAGAAAAGCCGCCGGCGTCACCAGGCCGCGCTCCGGGTCCCGCCAGCGAAGCAGCGCCTCCACGGCTTCGACCCTGCCGGTCCGCAGCCGCAGCTTCGGCTGGTAGTGGAGCTCGAACTGGTTGTTGCCGAGCGCCGCGCGCAGCCGGTGCTCCATCTTGACCCGCGCGGCCAGCGCCGAATTCATTTCCAGCCGGTGGTGCAGATACGGCTCGCCGGAGGCCTTCGCCTCTTTCAACGCGGCTTCCGCGTTCTGCACGAGTTGGTTCGGCTCACGGCCGTTTTGCGGGTAGAAGGCGAACCCGCTCTTGGCCGTGACCGCGATCTCGCGCCCCTCGATGAGGAAGGGCTGCGCGAAGAGTCGCATCAGGTCCTGGTGCATTTCCTGCAACTCGCCCTCGCCGCCGCCTTGCAACGCCACGACGCAGGCAAAAGTGCCTCCGCCGAGATGCGCGAGGCGTTCCGGGTCGGGATACTGCGCTTTCAGCCGGTCCGCAACGCATTGCAGCAGGCGGTCGCCGACATGGCGGCCGTAGGAGTCGTTGATCACGCTCAGGTGATCGAGATCGCACACGTTCACGACGAGTCTGGGCACTTGCCCCGTTTCCCGCACGAGCAGCCGGCCGAGGCGCTCGCAGAACAGCGCGCGCTTGGCGAGACCCGTCAGCGGGTCGAAATGGTTCAGGAAATGGACCGCGTCCTGTTTGTCCAGATACTGCAGTGCAAACGACAGGTTGGCGGCCACCTCATGCAGGAGCTGCAGCTCATCGTGACCCATGAGTCCCGCCTCGACCGCGCCGACCATGAAGGCGCCGACCGGCGTCTGATCCATCCACAACGGCAGGCACGCCAATGAACGGATTCCGCAGGCGAGCAACGCGTCCCGGCCGGAAACCGGCAGCGTGGTTCCCCCGAGGTCGTCACAGAACACGGCTTCACCGCTGCGTATGACGCGGCCCGTGAGGCTCGTATCGGCGGCTTCGCTATCCGCCACTGAGAACACTTCCTTGGCCGTGGTTTCGACCAGCAGACCGCCGGTTGCGACGGCCCGGGCCGTGCGCGTTGCCGGATCGATCATCGCGATCATTGCCATGGAATAGCCGGCGACGCTGTGCGCGAGCCGGCAGGCTTCATTCAGGAGCAGGGCCCGGTCCTGCAACCGCACCACGGCGGCGTTGATTCCCGAGAGCATTTGCAACGCACCGGTGACGCGTGCCACCCGGCGCTCGGCTATGCGCTTCGCTCGACGGAGCTCCGCTTCGGCAAGCGCGCGCTTCACCGCCGGAACGAGCCGCTTCGGATTCGACTTGAGGACATAGTCGATCGCTCCGCAGCGCAAAGCCTCGATGGCGCGCTCCTCGCCGATCGTGCCCGACACAAAAATGAAAGGCACATCGGGGGCCTTCTCCATCGCCAGGGCGAGCGCAGCCATCCCGTCGAAACCGGGCAAACTGAAATCCGACAGGATGAAGCTGGGTGCCCGCTCCCGCAGCGCCTCGAGAAACTCCTCCTCGCGCTTCACGACCCGATAGCGGCAGCGGAATCCGCCTTGCGTGAGCTGCCGGATCGCGAGCTCAGCGTCCGGCATCGAGTCCTCGATCAGCAGCACGTCGAGATCGGGGGTCTCCGGCTCTGCGGGTGTTGGTACGTTCATGGCAAAACGTCCGGAGCTCACGCCCCCGCGGCCCTTGCCTGCAGCGGCAGGCTGAAGAAGATCGTCGTCCCTTGCTGCAGCACGCTCTCGGCCCAGGTCCTGCCGCCATGGCGGCGAATGATCCTGTGCACGATGGACAGGCCGATCCCGCTGCCTTCGAACTCGGTCTGGGAATGGAGCCGTTGGAACACTCCAAACAGCCGGTCGGCATAGCGCATGTCGAATCCCACGCCGTCATCCTTGACAAAGTAGATCTGCTCGGCGGCCTCGCAGGCGGTGCCGATCTCGATGTGCGCGTGGGGGCGGCCCGCTGTGAATTTGAGCGCGTTGGAGAGCAGATTCGTGAAGACCTGCTCGAGCAGCGAAGCATCGGCCAGGCAGTCGGGGAGGTCGGCGATCTGCAGCTGCACGCTGCGACCTTGCAACTGATCCTGCAGGTTGGCGACGACACAACCAACGACCGCGTTCGTCTGCACGGGCCGCATGTGCAGCGGCTGGCGACTGAAGCGTGCCAGGCGCAACAGAGCGTCGATGAGCTGATTCATACGGGCGGCGCCTGCGCGGACCTTATCCAGGATCTGGCGTCCCTCGGGGGGTACGCCGGCGCCGAAGTCCTCGACGAACATCTGACAAAACCCATCGACCGCGCGTAACGGCGCGCGCAGATCGTGCGAGACCGAATAGGAGAAGGCTTCGAGATCGGCGTTGGCCGCCTGCAGCTCCCGGGTCCGCTCGTGCACGCGCTGTTCGAGCTCCTGGTTCAGAGTGCGCAGTTGTGTGAGAAGCGACGCTGCCTCGAGGGCCGTGGCCGCCGTGCTGGCCAGAATGTCGAGCGCCTTGATCTGTCCCGGCCGCAGACGTCGTTGTGTCGCCTGCGAGCTGAATCGGAGAATCCCGTAGAAGTTGCCGCCCGCCACGATTGGCAGTGCCACGCCCACCGGCTCGCCTGGGAAAGGCGGCGCGAAGATCGCCTCCGGGTCATTACCCGTGCTCCAGGCGGATAACTGTTCGCGCGCCGCGGCAACCCAGCTCACGATCGCCGTGTCGATCGCGAAGCGCTCGTCCTGTTTCCAATGAGTGCTCGCCCCGCTCGTGCCGGCCACCCGCAATTCACGACCCTCCTCGGTCGGCACCAGCATGCACACCGCGCCGGCATCGCTCTGTTGGGCCGCGGCCGCGACCGTGCGCTGCACGATCTCCTCATGGGAGAGGCCAAGGGTGATGGCCCGCGACAGCTCATAAATCGCGACGGCCTCGCGCAGTTGGATGTTTTCCGTATGCAGGCGCCGCGTCTCCAGGGCGCGTGCGAGCACGGACATGAGGTTGTCGAGCCGGAATGGCTTGAGAACGTAATCCAGCGCGCCATCGCGCAATGCCTTGACCGCGGTGTCGATCGTGCCATGTCCGGTCATCACGATGCCCGCCAGGTCGCGGTCGATCTGCTGGGCGGCACGCAGCAACGCTATGCCGTCCATTTCCGGCATCATCAGATCGGTGAGCAGCAGATCGAACTGCCGCTCGTGTAACTTCGCCAACGCTTGCCGCGCGGACGTGAACCCCGTCGCCGCATAGCCTTCCATCTCGAGCGTATCGCACAGAGCTGTCATCAACGCCGCTTCATCATCGACGATCAGCAGCCGCGCAACGGGTGAGCGATTCACGACGCCTCCTGTATGCCGCGCTTTGCAGCACCGGCGGTCAACTCGGCCAGCGTCGCGCGCAGCTCGGCGAGTCTGGGCGGCTTGCTCAAGAGACGGTCGACAGCGGCCGGAATCTCGTTCTCGGCCAGCAGCCGCCGGCCCCAGCCGGTCAGCATGACTACCGGCGTGGAGGGCGCTGCTGCCTTCACCGCGGCCGCTACTTTGCGGCCATCCACATAGGGCATGCCGAGATCGGTGATGACCACGGAGAACGGACTCCCGCGTTGCCTCGCGGCCAGGAACGTATCGATGCCATTCTGTCCGCCATCCGCCACCGTTACGATGTGACCGTCTCCTTCCAGGATGTCCCGCAGCGACTTGATCAGCAGCGGATCGTCATCCACGAGCAGAATTTGCAAACGCTGTACCAACTGCAGTTGCGCCGCTGTGCGCTCGAGGCTCACCGGCTGCGACGGCGCCGCGCCAAACAACACCCGCACGGTCGTACCCTTGCCGAGGGTACTTTCGATTTCGAGCTCGGCGCTGTGACGCTGAATCATTCCGTAGACCATGGCGAGCCCGAGCCCGGTGCCGCGCTCGCCCTTGGTCGTGTAGAACGGCTCGAGGCAGCGGCGGCGGGTCTCATCATCCATACCCACGCCGGTGTCGGACACTTCGACCCAGACGGTCTCATCACCGAGGCGACTCTGAGACGGCGCGCAACGCGTGCGCAATGTCAGAGTTCCGCCATCCGGCATCGCGTCCGCGGCGTTGAAGACGAGATTCGTGAGCGCGTCCCGGATCTCGCCTTCCGAGCCCATGATGTCCGGCAGTTCGGGCGCCAGCTCGGTCTGCAGCCGGATGACAATACCCCGCTGCAGAGGCACGTCGCTCCAACGCGCCTTGGTGAGCTCGATCACCTGCCCGATGAGCCGATTGAGCGGGACGCGGGAGAGGTGCAATTCGGGCTCGCGCTGCCGATAGAATTCCCGCATGCGTGCCACGGTGTCCGCCACGTCCGCGATGGCGCGTTGGATGGTCGCGAGGTAGTTGCGTGTCCGCTCGCTAAGGCCAGGCTCCCGCTCCAGCAGTGATTCGGTGTAGAGCGCGATGGGTGAGATGGCGTTATTGATATCGTGCGCGATGCCGCTCGCCATCTGGCCAAGCGCCCGCAGCCTCTCCTGTTGCATGACAGCCTGCTGCGACTGGTGCAGGTCGTCGTAGGCTCGTTGCAGGTCCCCGTAGAGTTGGGTCTGATGCGCCGCGAGGGCCACGTGCTCGCTCAAGTGACGCAGAAACTCACATTCGGCGCTGCTGAACGCCTCGGGTGCCGGACGAGCCACGACAAGAGCGCCGAACACCCGGTTCTCGACGAGCAATGGCGCGAGCACCAGCGAGTGCAAACCCGCGTGCGCGAAACGCCGAGGAAACGGAAATGCATTCCCTCTGACATCGGGCTCGTATACTAACTGGCCGCCCACGCAGCGAGCGAGGCCGTTTGAGTCGATCGCCAGTGCGTCCCCGTCCTCGAGCGCCAGGGCGCCGGCGTGCAGGCGGCTGCGGGCCCCGATCATGGCGATCGACAGAGCTCCGGCGTCCGCCTCATACAGGCACAGGCAGCCGAAATCGATGGGCAGCTCCTCCTCCAGGTTGCGCAAGACCACTTCAAAGACGCTCGCCAGGTCCTGCCGCTCGCCGATGGCACGCGTGATCCGCTGCAGGAGATTGAGCCGGCCCAGCTGACTGCGCAATTTTCCCTGCGTCGCCCCGATCCGCGTCAACATGCGATTGAACGCATCCGTGAGGAGACCGAGCTCGTAGCCGTCAGCCCGCGGCGCGCGTACCGCGTAGTCGTCGTGCTTCGAGATTGCACTCGCGGTCTCGGCGAGCGCAAGGATCGGCCGCGAGATCTGTGTCTGCAGACGCGTCGACAGCGCGTAGGCGACGAGGCAGGCGAGCGCCAGCACCAGCCCCGCGATCAGGCTGAAGCTGCGAAAGCGCTCGTAAATGGCCCCCATGTCCGACTTCAGGTACAAGCTGCCCATGCGGTGGCCGCCCTGCACGACAGGCTGCACTCCGATCAGGAAGCCCTGCTCGAGACGATAGCCATCCGGCGCCGCCAGGGCGGCGGGCAGCGCCGCACTCCTGGCGGGATATGACGCGAATAACTCGCCGGAACGGGTGTAGAGTCCGGCGGCCACTATGTGTCTCTCCGCTCTGAAGGCGGAAAGCACTTCGTGGGCGTCATCCGCGTTATCGAATGCCAGGGCCGCCGTGCTGTTCGCCGCGATGGCTTCGCCGAGAGTCGCCAGATTGCGCAGAGTAATCTGCCTGTACGTCAGGAAGTCATAAGCGAAGAAGGCCGCCGCGGTCGTCAGCATCACGGCACCGCTGGTCAGCAGCAGCACCGTAATCAGCGTCCGTCGGATCGGTCGCGAACGTCGCGGCATCGGTCAGCCCTCCCCGCCGCCGACGATCTCGGCGGGCCGCAGCAGCTTGGAGCTGATCGTCAGGTTGCCGGCCTTGGCGGCGGCCACATCGATCCGCAAGCGGATTCTGTTGTTCTCGTTGACCAGTCGGATCATGACACCGCGTTGGCCGGCCGGATCGGCGTCGCCGACCGTCAGGATGCTGCGTCCCCTGAGCGCGGCCAGGATCTCATCGAGGTGCCCCTCCTCGCTGCCTCCGATGAACAGGATGTTGCAATTGCCGATCTCCGCCACGCTGCGGTAGCGCTCGATGATGAGAGGCCGCCCGTTGACCCTCTCGCCCCGGACGACCTCGTCGAGCCGGGCGCCGAAGGGGTCCGCGCCGAGAACTCCGATGACGAACGGCGCATCGGGGCGTGGAAAGGCCTCGGCAGGCCAGTCGACGAATTGCGCGAAGTTGAAGAGAAAGACCGCCTTGACCTGATATTCCGACGGCGCGGCGTACGCGCGGGGAGGAGCCGCCCCGAGCACGGCAAGCGTCAACAACAGCCACGCCAGCCAGGCGCGTGCCCTCAATAACGCCATGCGACTTTTCCGTACACGCTGCGCTGGATCTCCACGCGCGTGGGACTCGGGAAGCCGTACTCGGGATGGTGATCGTGCAGCAGGTTCTGTCCGACGATCGAAAGCTCGAGGCCCTTGCCGGCATGCCAGGCCAGACGGCTGTTCAACTCGAAATAGCTGGGCACGGTGCCCGGCGTCGGGCCGCTGTTGGTGACCAGCGCATCCACCCAGCGTAGCGCGGCATCGAAATCCACATGCCAGGGCAGATCGAGCGTGGAGCGGATCGAGAGCTGGTGCCTGGGATCGGCGGTTTCGTTGAGCGCGGCATTGAGATCGAACTGGCCCGGCCTCACGTGCAGAGTTTCTTCGAGGAGATCGTAGCCCGCGTGCAGCGACCAGCTCTCAAATACCTGACAGCCGCCGCTGAGCTCGACGCCGTAGGTCTTGCCTTCCAGGTTATTAGCGAAATAGAACGGCAGGATGGTGCCGGGTGTGATACTCACACTGCGCACGTCGTCATAGACGTTGTAAAAGGCCGAGATGGACCCGGTGACCCGAGGGCCCAGCCCGCCGCGATAGCCGAGCTCGTAGGCTGTCACGTACTCCGAGCCGAAATCGGTGCCGCCCCGGAGGGCGAGCAGCGGCGCGGGCGGCACGGGCTCGACGAGATCGCGGTCGATCCGGGATGGCGTACGCGCGGCACGTGAGATTGCCGACCAGACGGCCTGCCCGGGCGCGAAGCCCCACTCGAGGCGCACATTGGGCTCGACCTCGAAGCCGGTGTAGTCGTTGTGCTCCACCTTGGAGCCGATAATGGCGGACCAGTCGGAGCCCAGGAGGATTTCGTCCTGCAGGAAGGCGCTGAAGCGATTCTGGTCGAGAACGACGGGCAGGAAGCCGCCGCTGGGTGCGTTCCTGACTACGTCGTGCGTAAAGCGGTAGCCGAGACCCCACACCATGTGATTGCGCCCGCCGAGGGCGAAGCGATGTTGGAAATCGGTATCGAAGGTCGTGAGGTCATCCCGCAGAATCCCGCCAGGCGCCACCTCCACGGCACCGAGAAGGAAGGCGGGAATCGGATCGAGGAGGTGCGTCCGGTCGTAGTATGACTGCAGAGTCAGGTCCGAGCGGTCGGAAACCACGTGCGTCCAATGGCCCACGAGATTGCCGCCGCTGGTTTGCACCGTACCGGCGTCCACCCCTTCATGCCCGGCATAGAAATCGCCATGTACACTGAGGCTGTCCAGCGGCGAGGGGTTGGAATCCACGCGGAAGCCGCCCCGTCCCTGATGCCAGGCATCCGGCGCACGGCTGCCGCTCGGGAACACTTCTGCGTCGCGGTCGAAATACTTTCCATAAACGCGGAAGTCGACGCTCTGGGCGAGCGAGCCGCCGTAGCGCGCTCCGCCAAACTCATCGAGCTGGTTCCCGCCCCCGGCCTCGGCATAGAGTCCATGGGTATCGGCGGCCGCGCGGGTGATGATGTTGATGACGCCGTTCACCGCGTTCGCGCCCCAGAGCGTGCCGCCGGGACCGCTTATCACTTCGATCCGATCGATATCCTCGAGAAGATAGTCCTGTGCGTCCCAGAAGACGCCCGAGTAAAGCGGCGTGTAGACCGTGCGCCCGTCGATCATGACGAGCAGCTTGTTGGCCAGTGCCGTATTGAATCCGCGCGCCGAGATCGCCCAATCGTGAGAGTTCTTCTGGGCCACTTCCAGGTTGTCCGCGAGCCGCAGCGCTTCCGGGATACTGGTTGCGCCCGAACGGCGGATATCGTCCCGGGTGATGACCTGGATCGCCGACGCCGCCTGGAGCAGCTTCTCCGGATGGCGCGTCACCGAGGTCACCTCGATGTTCATCAACTCTTCCACGGACAGTTGTTTCAACTCGCCCGTGGACGCGGTACCGATATCGGCGCGGGCATGGCCCGCCAGCAGGCACACGGCCGCGAGCGCCGCGGGCAGCGGCAAGGCGCGCGCAGCCGAACCACTTCGGCATGGGGAGGAGCATCCCTGGCGCGATGCCCCTTGCGCAAGATCCGTCGTCATCGCCGGCCCTCTTATCCTCGATCCTCAACCGGGGGGCGACAGGATCCGAAGGCGGCGTAAGTTGTTCTTCAACTTGGAACGCCAACTGCCCGTTGCGACAGTGGAAAGTTCGCCCGATGCCATGTTATGCAAAGCAGCGGGCGAGGAACTGTGCGTGGGGTCTCAATGAGAGCGCGCCGTGCCTGGACGGCAGTCACGAATGAAAAGTATTTTAATTTTGCCGGCCGCAACCCTGGTAAGGACCGGGTCCGCGTGCCTTCTAAGCCCGGCGCCAGGTCGATTTGCCGCCCGGCTTGTCCTCCACGATGACCCCTGACGTGGCGAGCAGATCGCGGATGCGGTCCGACTCCGCGAAGTCCTTCGCTTTGCGGGCCGTGATGCGGGCGTCGACGAGGCGCTGCACTTCGGTGTCGTCCATCACAGCGGCGTGCCGAGTCGCTCTCGTGTCCGCGCCATCGACTTCGGCGGGCACGCCTGCGGCCTGGTCCGCGGCGCCCGCGGCGTGAGCCGTTCCCGTGAGCGCACCCGGTTTCGGAAGCCGGAACCACTGCTCCGGCTCGAGCGTGACAACCCCCAGCACCCCCGCCAGCGACCGTAACTCCGCGCTCAACGCGGCCGCCTTTCGCTCCTTTCCCGTGTCCTTCGCGAGGTTGATCTCTCGCGTCATCCGCTGCAGCACTGCGATCGCTTCCGGGGTGTTTAGGTCATCGTCCATGACCTCATGGAAGCGCGCGGTGTGCTCGGTCTCCACCACCGGCACGGCAGGCACATCACGTAACGCCGTGTAGATGCCGCGCAGCGCGGCGTCCGCCTGCTCGAGCTGATCCAACGAGTAGTTGATCGGCCCGCGGTAGTGGCTCATCAGGAAGAAAAAGCGCAGCACTTCCGGATGCCGCAAGGTGCGCAGCACTTCGCGCACGGTGAAGAAATTGCCGAGCGACTTCGACATCTTCTCGTTGTCGACGTTGACGAACCCATTGTGGATCCACAGGTTCGCGAACCTGTCGCCGGTGGCGGCGCACGACTGCGCGATCTCGTTCTCGTGGTGCGGAAACTTGAGGTCCATGCCACCGCCATGGATATCGAAGTGCGTCCCCAGCAAGGCGGCCGACATCGCCGAGCACTCGATGTGCCAACCCGGACGGCCCGGGCCCCATGGCGACTCCCACGCAGGCTCGCCGGGCTTCGCATGCTTCCACAGCACGAAGTCGAGCGGATCGCGCTTGAACTCATCCACTTCGATGCGGGCCCCGGCGCGCAGATCCGCCAGGTGCTTGCCCGAGAGCCTCCCGTATCCGTCGAAGTGCGCGACGGCATACATCACATCGCCGTTTGCCGCGACGTACGCATAGCCCTTTTCGATGAGCGTCTCGATCATGGCAATCATGTCAGGGACATACTGCGTCGCGCGCGGCTCATAATCCGGCGACGCGATCCCAAGCCGCGCGCAGTCGTCATGCATCGCCTCGATGAAGCGGGCGGTGAGCGCGTCGATCGGTTCGCCGTTCTCCGCCGCACGCTTGATGATCTTGTCGTCGATGTCGGTGATGTTACGAACATACGTGACCTCGTACCCGCGATGGCGCAGATAGCGGCTCACGACGTCGAACACCGTCATCATGCGTGCATGCCCGATGTGCAGGAAGTCGTACACCGTCATCCCGCACACGTACATCCCGATGCGCCCCGGCTGGATCGGCTGCAGTTGCTGCTTTTCGCCCGTCAAAGAGTTGTGAATACGAATCATGAAATGAACCGGGTCAGGTGAAGCGGGCCAGCCGCTCGCGCGCCTTCCCTGGCGGCATGGCCTTCAAAAGCGGCGCGAGCTCCGGACCATGCGCGCGCCCCGTAAGAGCCAAGCGCAGCGGCATATAAAGCTCCGCGCCCTTCTTGCCGGTGGCGGCACGCACCGCGGCGGCGATCGCCGCAAGGTCGTTGCCACTCTGCGCGGCGGCACTCGCCGCGGCGGAGAAGTATTCGGTGCCGGCATTGCGGATGACCTGCTCCTCGGCGGGGGCCAGAGCCAGTGGGCCGCCGAAGACGACATCGACCCACGGTCGGGCATCTTCCGGAAGCACGACGTTCGGCAACACTGCGGCGATGAACGCGTTTACCGCGCTCTCTTCGAGTCCCGCAGGCAGGACGTCTCTCAGCCAGCCGCGTGCGGCTTCGAGCGGCAGCCGATGCGCAGCCTCCTTCTGCCACACATTCAACTGCTGCTCATCGAAGCGCGCGGGCGCGCGACCGAGGTGCGCCGGATCGAAAGCGCGCGCCATCTCCTCGAGAGTGAGAAAGCCGTGCTCCGGCGTCGAGTGGCCCAATCGGAACAGATGATTCGTCAACGCCTCGGGCCGATAGCCGCGCTCGCGATACTCGCGCACACTCGTGGCACCGTGCCGCTTGGACAGTGGAGCCCCATCCGCGCCGACGATGAGCGAGATGTGTCCATAGCTCGGGGCTTTCAAGCCGAGCGCCTCGAGAATGAGCAGCTGCCGCGGGGTGTTCGTGAGGTGGTCCTCGCCGCGGAGGACCTGTGTCACGCCCATAGAGGCGTCATCGACCGCATTGCTGAAAAAGAACCCCGCCGACCCATCGGCACGCAGGATCACAAAGTCCCCGATGTCATCGGACAGGAAGCTCTGCGGACCATGCACGAAATCGACGAACTCGATGCGGCGGCCGGTCGGGACGCGAAAGCGCATCGAAGGCGCAAGCCCCTGGGCCCGCTTCTGCTCGCGCTGCGCTGCAGACAGGTTGCGGCATGTACCGGCGTATCGTGGCGGCTTGCCCGCTGCGAGCTGCGCTTTGCGCGATATCTCGAGCTCGAGTGGCGAGCAGTAGCAGGGATAGACGGCGCCCTCGAGCTCCAGAGCTTCGAAGTAGCGCCTGTACAGCGACGCACGCTGCGACTGGCGATAGGGACCGCGCTCGTCCTCGCGATCGGGGCCGGCGTCCCATTCGAGACCGAGCCAGCGAAGATCATCCAGAACCGCCGGGGTGTGCTCCTCGCGGCTGCGCTCGGTATCGGTATCCTCGATACGCAGGAGAAAACGCCCGCCCGTATGGCGCGCCAGCAAAAAGTTAAATAACCCCGTGCGCGCATTGCCGAGGTGCACCTCCCCCGTGGGGCTCGGCGCGAACCGGGTGGCTGGCCGATCGAACGCTGCGCCGCTTGAACTGTCCCTTCCGCTCATGGCGGCAATGTTACGGGAAACCGCGCAGGGGAACCTGCCGGCCGCACTGCTGACGAAGAAGGGCCGTGGCCACGCTCGCGGAAACCGCGCGCTGCCCATATCGCTCGGCTTCACGGGAGCATTAGAATTCGCGGCCGGCGGCCAAGTACGACGACCGGCACAACGACGGAGGATTGATGCACACCCACCCCCGGATGCGGACTACGGACCGCCTCAGACACCGCGGCCTGCTGATCCGCTCCCTCACGCTCGCGGCCGTCGCGGCGATCGTCTTGCTGGCGCAGCCGGCAGCCCTGGCGGCCGAGCCGTCCCAGATGGTGAAGGTGTCGACCAATATGGGCGATTTCGTCATCGAGCTGCTGCCGGACCGCGCGCCGCTCACCGTCACGAACTTCCTTCGCTACGTGAAGGAGGGCTACTACACCAATACGCTCTTCCATCGTGTGGTCGCCAATTTCGTGATCCAGGGCGGCGGCCACGACGCCACGAGCTACCAGCTCAAGCCCGTGCACGATCCCATCTTCAACGAGTCAGGCAACGGCCTGCAGAACAAGCGCAGCATGGTCGGACTCGCCCGCGGCGAAGCGCCGCACTCGGGCAACGCTCAAATTTACGTCAACCTGGTCGACAATCCGGATCTCGACCCGTTGCCGACGCGGTGGGGCTACGCGGTCTTCGGCCGAGTCGTACAGGGAATGGATGTCATCGACCGCATCGGGGTCACGCCCACGGGCGCCTTCGGCCCGCTAAAATCCGACGCCCCGCTCAAGCCCGTCGTCATCCAGAAAATCGAGGTGATCGACGCAGCCCAGGCGCAAAAGGGAGCTCCACCGGCTGCCACGCCGTTGCCGCCGCCGCCCGCGGATGCGATTCAATCGCCGAAGTGAGCCGACTGTTTGTTTCCGATGCGCACCTGGATGCCAGCGCGCCGCCGGCCGTCGAGCAGTTTCTCACCTTCCTGGACACCCAGGCTGCGCGTGCAGAGGCGCTCTACATCCTCGGCGATCTCTTCGAGGCGTGGGTGGGGGATGACGAGACCGATGCCGACAAGCGAGTCGTCTGCAGGGCGTTACGGGCACTCACCGCGGCTGGCGTCGCCTGTTTCGTCATCCACGGCAATCGAGACTTCCTCCTGGGCCGCGGCTTCTGTGACGACACGGGCTGCCGGCTGTTGCCGGATCCGGTCGTGGCGGAGTTCGACGGCGAGCGCGTTCTGCTGACTCACGGCGATGCGCTCTGCACCGACGATCACTCCTACCAGGAATTGCGCAGCATCGTCCGGACCCCGCCCTGGCAGCGGCGCTTCCTTGCTCTGCCCCTTGCCGACCGCGAGCTGTTGGCCAACCAGGCTCGGGCCGGAAGTCGTCAACACACCGCTCGGACCATCCCGCAGATCATGGACGTGAACCCGGAAGCAGTCGCGAAAGCCTACCGGGTTGCCGGAGTGCGCCGCATGATCCACGGTCACACACACCGTCCCGGCATCCACGAGACATCGATTGATGGCGCGCCGGCGCAGCGCATCGTGCTGGGCGCATGGTACGAGCAGGGCAGCTATCTGACGTACGAGAACGGTCGCTACGATCTGCGGGATTTGCCTCGGCAGGCGGGCTCCTGAGAGCCCACCCGGGGCCGAATCCCGATCAATTTTGCGGAGCCGGAGGGGGGCCGCCCGGTCCCGGGCCGTGAGGACCGCCGGGGCCGTGCTCCAACTCCTCATCCATCAGTACTTCAAATTTCTTCAGTTGAGTCGGGCTCAATACGGGTGTGAGCTGCTTCACCGCCTCCGCTTTGCGCTGCTCGCGCATGGCGCGGATCTGCTCCATGGAAGGCCTCGTCCCGGCGGCGCGCGTCGCTTGCGCCTGCGCCTGCATCTTGGCGTGCACGGCGTCGAGGATTGTCTTGACCTGAGCCTTCTGGGCGTCGGTGAGATCGAGCAAAGTCGCCAGCCGCTCGAGACGGACGGTCGGATTGGGGGGTCCGGGCGGCCGCTCCGGGGGACTCTGGGCATTGACCGTACCCAGGGCACACAGCAGTAGAGGAGCGAGAGCATTGATTTTCATGACGAGCCTCTTGTCAGGGTGTTCCGAATGCGTTCGATCGAGGGTCAAACCCCGGCCGTCACCGTAGTGCTCGAGGCCCAGTCGGGCGGTAACCAATAGTTAGGGACTGTTCGCCCGCTGGCGGCACGAACGAGAGCAGTGACAATCAGGCGGGGTGGCGTCGCGGCAGCACCAGCAGCGCCTCCAGGCCGCGGCCGGGGAGGTTCTGGGCAATCAGCGATCCTCCATGGGACTGCGCAACATCGCGGGCAATGCTGAGGCCGAGACCCGTGCCGCCGGTATCGCGGTTGCGTGAGGATTCGAGGCGGTAGAACGGCTCGAAAACCCGCTCCAGCTCCTCCGTCGGGATGCCCGGGCCCTCGTCCCTCACCCGGATCAGCAGGGCCTCATGATCCTCCACGATGATCTTCGCCCGCGTGCCGAACTTCACCGCGTTCGCGACGAGATTCGTCAGACACCGCTTGAGAGCCTGTGGCTTGCCGGTGAAGGGCTGCCCGGCCTTGCCGTCAGCCGTCACATCCGCTCCCATCTCGGTGAACTCGGACTGCAAGGTCGTTACAAGCGCGTTGATGTCGATTTGCGCCAGCGGCTCGTCGTCGTCGAGCCCTCGAAACAGCGCGAGCGCGCCGCGGACCATGCTTTCCATTTCGTCGAGCTCCTTGCTGAAGCGCGCCTGGATCGCCGGATCCTCCAGCGTCGTCTCGACCTGCAGCCGCAGACGCGTGAGCGGAGTTTTGAGATCGTGCGACATGGCCGCGAGCACACGGGTGCGGCTGTCCAGATAGCGATGCAACCGATCCTGCATGGTGTTGAAAGCACGAGCCGCATCCCGCAGCTCGCGCGCGCCCTTCTCTTGCAGCTTCGGTTGCCGCACGTTGCGTCCCAGTCCTTCCGCGGCGCGCACCAGGTTGGATAATGGACGAGTGATGCTGCTCGCGGTGACATACAACGCGATCACGAGCACCAGGACGAGGAGCGCAAGATTGATGAAGAGATTACGGGACAACGGCGCGCCCCGTGGTGCGTGGCCTATGCGAAAGACCGCCGCGTCACCATCGGGGAACCTGACGTTGACGTCATAGAGCCGCACACCCGATACGTCGCGCGGATCGAGAAAGGGCGTTCGGATGGGAATGGCTCGCTTCGCGGCATCGGCGGTCGGCGCGATCGAGACCTGATAGGCAGTGCCGAGTGTGGACTGCAGCTGCTGCTCGAGCGTCGGCTCGAAATCCGGCGACAGCGGCAAGGGAATGACAACGACCTGCGACGAGAAGAATTGCCGTGTCTCGCGCAACCAGCCGGCCTCCGCGGCGAGCTCCCCGGACGGATCACCAGGCGGACCGACGAACGTCTCATTGAAAGGCGAAGTTGGATGCGGGGGCCGGCCATCCGGCGGCGGGTCATCCTGGAACCGGCGCGCAAAGCGCCGCGGCTGGTCCATGAGGCGGCTGGTTGCCGCCTCGCGCTCGGGGCCGCTCAACGGCTGCAACATGAACGTGATTTCGGCGATCCGCCGCGACCACTCACGGATGTTGCCTTGCAGCACGAAATGCTCGCGCTCGCGGGCGATGAGCGCGAAAGCGAACAGCTCGGCCACGAGCACGGCCAGGACCGAGGCCGCGATCAACCTGCCGAACAGCGACTGCGGCCAGAGCGCTATTCGCATTCAGGGCCTGGTCCTAATGGGCTTCGACGGAGACGCCGACGACATAGCCTTCTCCGTAAACGGTTTTGATGACCTGCGGCGCCCGGGCATCGTCCCCGAGAATCTGCCGCAACCGACTCACGCGCACGTCGATACTGCGATCGAACGGATCAGCTTCTCGTCCGCGGAGAAGCTCTGTGAGCTGTGCGCGCGACAGCACGCGATTCGCCGAAGCGAGCAGTACGGCAAGCAGACGGTACTCCGCTCCGCTCAAAGAGATGTCCTTGCCCGCCGAGTCGGTGAGCGTGCGGGTCGTCGTGTCGAGTCGCCAGCCGTTGAAGAGGAACGCGCGCACCGAGTCTGGTGTCGGATCGCGAGGCGCATGAGCAGCCCGGCGTAGGACGGCCTTTATGCGAACCAGAAGCTCGCGCGGATTGAACGGCTTGGCCAGATAGTCGTCGGCGCCGAGCTCGAGTCCCACGATCCGATCCACGTCCTCACCGCGGGCAGTGAGCATGATGATCGGCACCTGCGAGCGCGTGCGTACCTCACGGCAGATCGACAGGCCATCCTCGCCCGGCAGCATGAGGTCGAGCACAATGAGATCGACGCGCGAGCGTTCCATCAGCCGCCGCATCTCTCTGCCATCCGGCACGACCGACGTGCGGAATTCGTGTTTCTCGAGGTATTGCCCCAGAAGGGTGCGGATCTCGCGGTCGTCATCGACGATCAGCAGGTGGGGACGGTCGTTCATTGTGCCTCGCCTATGGCGCTGAAGGTACCGAAGCTTCCGACCGCGGATAGAGCAATTCGTGCCGTGCCGGATGCAGGGTGTAATGCCGAAGACGTCGGATTGGTACAAAACGTAACACCGGCGCCCCTGGCAGAACGTCAACACACTGTTCCCCGTTGACAATGTGGGTCCGGGGGCTGAGGTCGCAAGGAATTTGTAACGAACTGTACGTGCCGTGCCGTGCGCGGTCCGGCCCAGGTCTGAGCCTGGACCGGACCCGCGCCCCCGTCACGCGCTCGCGCTGAGCGTCGAGGTCGTCGGCGCCGATGTCGCACCGGCCGCCTGGTACTGTTGCACGAACTGCGAAATCGAGCCGCCGCCACCGCTCCCGTGATGGTGGTGGTGGCCGCTGCTGCCGCCCGTGTTGTTCGCGTTGGAAGCGGCGGCGCTGTTCGATGAGCTCGTAATACCCGCGGCGCCGCCGGCCGCCAGGGATTGGGCGCTCTGCGCCAGCTGCTGGAGCAAGGCCGACCCGGCGGAGGAGCTGCTGCCGCCCGCGGCTGCCGTAGTCTGGTCCAGGAAACTCGCGAGCTCGCCCTGGCTGATGGTGCCGTCGCCGTTCGTATCGATGGCGGCAAACAGCTTCTGCTGCGTTTGCGAGAGACTCGAGGAGCTGTTGCTGCCGCTCGTGCCGTTGGTGGCGAACAGCGAGCTGTAGTAGCTCGTGCTGCTGCCGATACCGCTGATCATGATGACTCCTTGGGTGTGGCCTTTGATGAGGCGGCCATGGGCCGCGCTTGCCGAAGCTCGCGCAGTGTCCACCGGATGCAACACCCCGCTTGTTAACAGTTGTAAGGTTGTGACGACTGGCATTGCGGCGGCAGCTGCGTACCGGCGCAGCCGCTGCCGACCGGCAATCCATTGCCGCGCGCTGAGGCCGGCGGAGTCTGCCGCCATCGCCTTCCGGGGCGCGAAGTATTAGGATGCGCCGCGCGCCGTGAGCCGGTTTTGGTATTTCGGGGCGCGGCTGCATGGCGAACTCATGTGCCCGCGCCCGGTCGAAGCCGGTTCGGCTGCATCGGACATCGCCAACAGGAAGACTGTAAATGCCATCGAAGTCGCTCGACCGCCCCCGCAGGGCTCACCCGCTCCTCATTACCGCCGCCTGCGCCTCCCTCGCAACGATGCTGGCGGGCTGTGCCACGGACCGGCTGATCGCCGCCACGCCCCAGGGGGTGGACCTGAGCGGGCAATGGCGGCTGAACGAGAACCTGAGCGACG
>CAZDTG010000078.1:0-19362 GCA_964508005.1 uncultured Steroidobacteraceae bacterium | reverse complement strand
GGATTCCCGATATTCAGGAGCGCAGCAGCTCCGCCAGGCGCTGGGGGTCGACGGGCTTGGTGAGGTGGTGGTCGAAGCCGGCGGCGTGGGCGCGCTCCTTGTCGATGTCCTGGCCCCAGCCGGTGATTGCGATGAGCTTGAGAGAGGCGCCGGCGGAGGTTTGGCGCATCTTGCGCGCTACTTCGTAGCCTGTCAGGCCAGGCATGCCGATGTCGAGAAGCGCCACATCGGGTTTGATCTGGTTGAAGACGGACAGGGCCACGGGGCCGTCATGAACGCTGGTAACCTCATGACCTTCCATGCGCAGTAATGCGGCGAGAGTTTCTGCCGAATCACGATTGTCGTCGGCGATCAGGATGCGGCGGCGCGGCGTGATGGAGGGGTTCGCGGTGCTGTTGGTGGCTGGGCCTGGCGTCTCGGTCACCGGTCGTCGGGGCAAACGTACGGTGAACTCACTGCCGCAGCCGAGTCCGGTGCTGCTCGCCTCGATCGTGCCGCCGTGGAGCTCTATCAGACCTTGTGCCAGCGCGAGGCCGATTCCCAGGCCGCCTTCCGAGCGGTCGGTCGTCGAATGTACCTGCGAGAACATGTTGAAAACCCGCGGGAGGGCCGCGGCGCTGATGCCTATGCCGCTGTCCTTGACACGGATGACGACATCCTTCGCCTCGCAGCGGGCGGTGACGCGGATCTGTCCCTCGGGATCGGTGTATTTCGCAGCGTTGGTAAGGAGATTGGACAGGACCTGGGCCACACGCAACGGGTCGGCGGTGAATTGAATCGGCTCGGGCGGCACATCGACCGAGAGGACATGGCGTTTGCTGTCGATCATCGGGCGTGCCGTTTCAACCGCGGTATCGATGACGGACGCCAGGTCCGTCGGCTGCATCCGCAGAGCGAGCGTCCCACGGGTCACTCTCGAGATGTCGAGCAGATCATCGAGCAGCAACGACATGTGCTGGACCTGGCGATCGATTACGTCGTGGCTCCAGCGCTTCTGGGCATCGGTCGCGCCGGGTGCCTTCGAGATCAGCGCGGCCTGCCGGATGGGCGCGAGCGGATTACGCAGCTCGTGTGCGAGTGTTGCCAGGAACTCGTCCTTGCGACGGTCGGCATCGCGCCAGTCGCGCTGTTGGTGCAGCTCGGCCTCGATCTCTTTTTGCGCGGCGAGCGCGTGCGCGAGCTCGGAGTTCCTGCGCTCGAGGAGCGCCTTCGTCGCCGCGAGCTCGCTCTGGGCTCGTTGCAGCGCGCGCAGCAGGTCCTCCGGATCCTCGGGGTGGGACGCCCGTGCGGCCTGTGTTTTGTCGCCATCTGACGACGCCATTGGGTCTCTCCGTCTTTCTAACTTCCGAGCTCGATGGCTCTTCCTCGCCTGGACCACGACAATAGACGTCCACGGGTGGGTGATGCAACCCGCCGCGCCGCGCTCCCAAAATGAACCCGGGATGAACCTATAATCGCTTTTTTCGGCAGGCGCGCCGGGGAGAGCAGTCGTGACCCGCTCATTCGAGATGTGATGGCTCGATCCGCCGTTCAGCGAGCGACCACCGCGTGGGCGCCCTTTCGCCACAGGACGTTCACGGTCATCTGGATCGGCACCGTCGTCTCGAACATCGGGGGCTGGATGTCCTCGGCGGCCTCGGGGTGGCTCATGACGAGCCTCGATTCCAGCCCGTTCCTGGTGGCGATGGTTCAGGTGGCCAGCAGCCTCCCGATGTTCCTGCTGGCCATACCTGCGGGCGCTCTGAGCGACATCGTCGACCGCCGCAGGTTCCTGCTGGCCGGAGAGTTGTCGATAATGGCAGCCGCGATGGTGCTCGCCGTGCTGGTGAGCCGGCACCTGATCACGCCGCTGAGTCTCCTTTTGATGACCTTCATAGTCAGCGTGGGATCGGCCTTGACCACACCCGCATGGCAGGCGGTCGTGACCGTGTTGGTTCCCAAGTCGGATCTGCCGTCGGCCATTGCGCTCAACGGCGCGGGTGTGAACGTCAGCCGTGCCGTTGGACCGGCGCTCAGCGGTATCCTGGTGAGCGCTTTTGGCATAGCGGCGCCATTCTGGATCGATGCATTCAGCAATGCCGGCGTGATCCTGGGGCTTCTGTCGTGGCGACCGCCGCTGAAGGAGCGGGCGCTCTTGCCCCCGGAGCGCTTCGGCAGCGCGATCCGCGCCGGGCTGCGCCATGCGCGTTACAACCAGCACTTGACCGCGACGCTCATGCGAGCGGCCGCTTTTTTCCTGTTCGCAAGTGCTTACTGGGCGCTGTTGCCCCTGGTGGCGCGCCAGCAGATCGAGAGCGGCCCCGCGCTGTATGGCGTTCTCCTGGGAGCGATTGGCGTGGGTGCGGTCAGCGGGGCATTCACAGTGCCTTGGCTTAAGGCGCGACTGGGCGCGGATTGGCTGCTCGCTTCAGGCACCATCGGCACCGCGGCCGCGACTCTCCTCTTCGGAATGTCGCGCACTTCTGCGACAGCCCTGGCGGCCAGTCTGCTTGCGGGTGTGTCGTGGATCGCTTCGCTGTCGAGCCTCAATGTTTCCGCGCAGGTGGCGCTGCCGGAGTGGGTGCGAGGGCGCGGGCTCGCGGTGTTTGTGACGGTTTTCTTCGGCGCCATGAGTCTGGGCGGTGTGGTGTGGGGCGAAGTTGGCACGCTCGCCGGAGTATCGTCGGCCTTGTTTGCGGCGGCGGCCGGCGCCCTGATCGCGATCCCGCTCACCTGGCGTTGGAAATTGCAAACGGGCGCCGGGGTCGACTTCACGCCATCGATGCACTGGCCGGCTCCGATCACCACTCACGACGTGGAGCAGGATCGTGGGCCCGTGTTGGTGACCGTGGAATATCACATCGATCCGAAGAATCGCGCGGCGTTCCTGCGAGCGCTGGGACGCTACGCGCAGGAGCGCCGTCGGGATGGCGCCTACGAGTGGGGACTTTTCGAGGACCCGGCGCGGGAGGGGCGTTTCGTGGAGACCTACCTCACCGACTCGTGGCTCGAGCACCTCCGTGCGCATGAGCGCGTCACGAAGGCGGATCGAAAGCTGGAGCAGGTTGTCTGGGGCTACCTCGTCGAGCGGCCGCCGCGGACGACTCATCTGATAGCGGTGCGGCCGGAGGAGTGAGCGGGACGCGCTGGTAGCGTGCGGGTGAAAACGGCGCGGTGGCTCGCTCGCGGCCGTGCGGCGCGGTGCGAGGTTCGCGTTCATACATCCATTTGATTTTACAGGATAAAAAACGCATCATTCTTGTCGGCTAATCTGTTGATGACGAATGATGATTGCTGAAGGTTCGGCGCGGTGAGCTTTGTTGCTCCGACAGCCCTGTCGGTCACGCACCTGTTGCTGGCCATCGGCGTCACGACTCATGTGCTGCTCTACAAGCGCGAGACCAACACGAGCGCCGCGTGGATCGGGCTGGCGTGGCTTGCGCCGATTCTGGGCAGCATATTGTATCTGCTGCTGGGGATTAATCGCGTTCGACGCCGCGCGATGAGCCTGCGACGGCGGTCGCGCGAAACGGTGGACGCGGGGATCAGGCCCGGACGCGACGACCACCTCGCGCTCCTCGAGCGCGCGGGATATCGCATCACGCACCGGCCGGTCGAGAAAGGCAACGCGATTTCCATTCTGCGCAGCGGCGATCAGGCCTACCCGGTGATGCTCGCGGCGATCGAGGCAGCGCAGAGCAGCGTCGTGTTGTCGACCTACATCTTTCGAGCCGATGCTGCCGGAACACAGTTCATCGATGCGTTGGTCCGTGCCGCGAAACGTGGGGTCGAGGTGCGGGTCCTCATCGACGGTATCGGCGGGGGATACTTCGTGTCCCGCACCTACCGCGAGTTGCGCCGCGCTCGAGTGCCGGTGGCGCGGTTCATGCATTCGTCCCTGCCCTGGCGCATGCCGTTTCTCAACCTCCGCAGTCACAAGAAGGTCCTCGGCATCGATGGCCGGGTCGCCTTCGCGGGCGGACTCAACATCGGCGGTGAGAACGTGACACGCTCTGATCCGGCTCACCCGGTGATCGACACCCACTTCAGATTCGAAGGGCCGGTCGTCGCGCAGCTGATCGAGGTGTTTGCGGACGATTGGTCCTTCACCACCGGCGAGCAGCTCGCCGGGCCGCGCTGGTTTCCGGACCTGGCACCGGTTGAAGGCGGCAACACCGTGGCGCGCGTCGTGACATCGGGGCCGGACCAGGATCTCGAGAAGATCGAGTTCGTGATCCTCGAGGCCATCGCGTGCGCGCGCAGCTCGGTCAGGGTGATGACGCCCTACTTCCTGCCCGACGACAGGATCATTACCGGACTGGCGCTCGCGGCCTACCGGGGCGTCGTGGTCGATGTCGTATTACCCGAGCATAGCAATCACCCGACGTTGGATTGGGCCTCCCGCAGCCAGATCGGACCGTTGCTCGCCGCGGGCTGCCGCATCTGGACGCATCCGGCTCCGTTCGACCATTCGAAGCTGATGACGGTGGATGAGACATGGTCTCTGGTCGGCAGCTCGAACTGGGACGTGCGCAGCTTTCGCCTGAATTTCGAGCTCGACGTGGAGGTCTACGACCCGGTAGTGACCGCACGGGTCAATGAGCTGATCGCCGCTCAGCAGGGAAGCCGGATGGTGCCTGCGCAGCTCAACGGGCGCTCGTTGCCGGTGCGGATTCGCGATGGCGCGGCGCGGCTGATGCTGCCGTATCTATAGGCTCTAATAGCCTTTCGTCAGATCGACGACCGAGAGCATGTTCTCGCCATTCACGTAACGGCGGAGATTCTCGACCGCCAGCGTCCAGCGTGCTTCGCCGGGGAGGTCCGACCTCGAGGACATGTGAGGGGTGATGAGGACGTGTGGCGCGTGCCATAACGGGTTGTCGGGAGGGAGCGGCTCCGGGTCCACCACGTCGAGCCCGGCTCCGGCGAGGCGGTGCTCGTTCAGCGCATTCACGAGATCCGCTGTGACAGCGCTGCCGCCCCGGGCTACGTTGATGAAATACGCGGTGGGCTTGAGTAGGGCGAAGAACCTGGCGTCGTACATTCCCTTCGTCTGCGGGGTGAGCGGCACGGAGTTCACGATCACATCCGCGGATTTCGCCAAGGTGAGCATTTCATCGGGCAGACCGACATAACTCACGAAATCGGGCTTGCTGCGGTCGCTGTCGCGGGTCGCGACGACGTTCATGCCCAGGCCATGTGCCTTCATGGCGACCTCGGTGCCGATCCCTCCAAGCCCGACCACCAGCATCGTCTTGCCCTCGAGTGTCTGCATGGGCGTCGTCTGTCCGTGCTCGGTGCTCCAAACGCCCTTTGCGGTATCCACGGCAAAGGTATCGAGCCCGTGCGCAAGGGCCATTGTCAGGGCGACTGCGTGTTCCGCAATGATGGCGGCATCGACGCCCCGCATGTTGGTTACCAACAGGTTGCGCTCGTGTACGGAAGGGATCGCCATGCAGTTCTCGACGCCCGCCGCGAGTGATGCGACCCAACGCAGCTGCCTGGCGTTGCCGATGATCTGCGGGCTGCAGATCTCGGGATTGAATCCAACAATGACGTCTGCGTCGGGGGTTGCGGCGAGCGCCGCGGCCATGTCCCTGGCGACCACGACTCGAGCTTTGGGAGCGACTGCCGCGAACGCCTCCTGGCGGCCCTTCCATGCGGCTTCCTTCCCGAATTCCAGCAGCACCACCTTGCGCGGTGGGCGCCACTGCGTCCGTTCGCGCACGGGTTGCGGCGCTTCCTGCACCCGTAGCCGGGTAATGACGGCGGCCACGGAATCGGCGTCATCCGCGTGAGCGACCAGCTGGGTGACCATCATGGCCAGTCCTGCAAGCAGCAGTGCCAGCCCGCCCGGGGAGGCCGCCATGGATCGGACCTTGAAAGGTAAAGGCATTTTTTGTTTCCGCCGCCCGACTGATCCTCGGCGCAGTCTATATCACTCGTCCGGAGCGGGGCCGCGATGCCGCATTTCGCCCGAGCAGTGGGCGCCCGCGGGCCAAATCCGATTCGGCAGAGCGAGAAGTGCGTTCGGGCGCGGAACGCGGGCTTGAACTCAAAATGAGCCTCCCTCAGGCGAAGCCGCCGCTACGGCACAGCACTCATGATCTGGATTCTCTGGGCCTTCATGCTCATCACCCACGGCGCCTTCGCGCGTTGGGCGGAAACCGTGCGCAGCTACGCGAAGGCTGCCGTGATTGGCGATGTACTGCTCATCGCGATTGCGCTCATCACCGTGGATCAGCTCCAGGGGCTCGGGGTTGTGGACACGCTGCGGGTGGGAGCTTTCTTTGCCGCGTTCGGCGTCGCCGGGCGACAGCTCATGGGTACCTTGCTCACCGCAGCCAGGGACTGACCGGCTTCGTATCGCGGGGGCGCGCGCCTGGCGGCCGGCGGGACTTCGCGTTTCCAGCGGCGGCGGTGTGAATAATGCACCACCCTGGCGCCATTGACCGGCGTCGGCCGGTGATCCACGATCCTGCGATGACGAACGATTCCCAGCTGGCGCGGCGGCTGCTCGGTCTCATCGACCTCACCAGCCTGAATCCGACCGACACCGAGGCATCGGTCGCTGCGCTGGCTGCCTCCGCGTCTACATCGGCCGGCCGGGTGGCCGCGCTGTGTATCTGGGCGCGATTCATTTCGGTCGCGCGGAGCCGCCTGAGCGGGACCGGTGTGCCGATCGCGGTGGTTGCCAACTTCCCCGGCGGGTCGAGCGATGTGAGCGCCGCGGCCGCTGAGACCGCTGCGGCGGTTGCTGACGGGGCCGATGAAGTGGATGTGGTGTTCCCTTATCGGGCGATGCTGGCCGGCGATGATGCAACGGGACTGGCACTGGTGCGCGCGTGCCGTGCGGCTTGTGGCGCGAAAGCACTGCTCAAAGTGATCCTGGAGACAGGACAGTTGGGCTCGGCCGAGCGCATCCGGCACGCTGCTGAATTGGCGGTCGAAGGCGGCGCGCAGTTCCTGAAGACCTCGACTGGCAAGACGCAGCCGGGGGCCACGCCGCAAGCCGCCGATGCGATGCTCGACGTTATCGCGTCCGCGAAAGCGCGCGGTGTTGCGGTAGGGTTCAAGGCGTCCGGGGGTGTAAGTACGATCGCGGACGCGCGGACTTATCTGGAGTTGTATGAGAAGCGATTCGGTGCGGGGAGCGCCACTCCTGCGACGTTTCGGATTGGCGCATCGTCGTTGATGAAGCCGGTGTTGGCCGCGTTGGGATAGGCGCGTATCTTTTCTGACCTATGGCGCCCAGCACTCCAGAATATCCGCGTGACATGGTGGGTTACGGCCGGCACCCGCCGCATCCGCGATGGCCGGGGGGCGCGCGGGTCGCCGTGCAATTCGTACTGAACTACGAGGAGGGCGCGGAGAACTGCGTGCTGGACGGCGACCCTGCCTCGGAGACGTTTCTGTCGGAGATCGTCAACGCCCAGGCGTTTCCGATGCGTCACATGAGCATGGAGTCGCTGTACGAGTACGGCTCGCGCGCGGGCGTCTGGCGCGTGCTGCGCGCCTTCGAGCGCCGCAAGTTGCCTCTGACGATCTTTGCGGTCGCGACGGCCATACGGCGCAACGCGGAGGTCGCGGCGGCCTTCAAGGAGTTGGGCCACGAGATCGCCTGTCACGGGTTGCGCTGGATCAGCTACCAGCTCATCGACGAGGCCGCCGAGCGCGCGGACATGGCCAAGGCGATCGGGCTTCTGCGTGATACGTTCGGCGCGGCGCCGCTGGGGTGGTATACGGGGCGGGACAGTCCTAACACGCGGCGGCTCGTGGTGGAGCACGGCGGGTTGCTCTACGATTCGGATTCCTACGCCGATGACTTACCCTACTGGACCGAGGTCGCCGTGGGGGGCGACGGCGAGCAGCGCTACGTTCCCCACCTGGTGGTCCCTTACACGCTCGACACCAACGACATGCGGTTTGCCACTGCGCAGGGCTTCAACTCGGGGGTGCAGTTCTTCGACTATCTGAAGGCGGCGTTCGACTCGCTCTATCGGGAGGGAGATCCGAATGGGCTGAATGCACCGAAGATGCTGTCCATCGGGCTGCACTGCCGCATCATCGGCCGTCCGGCGCGCATCGACGCCTTGGAGCGCTTCCTCGATCATGTCCTCCAACACCAGGACGTCTGGATTTGCCGCCGGGTCGAGATCGCGCGGCATTGGATGGAGACTCACCCCTACGCGCCCGCCTCCGGCGGATCGGCTACAGACCATGGCTAATACGATTCCCAGCGATCTGTCCCGTTACACCAACGTGGCCGACCAGCGGCTCGGCGCGGTGGCGCTGTTCGCGACGGACGACTTCTTCGCGCCCAAGGAGCGCATGCTGCAGCCGACGGAGCCGGAGTGGCGCGCAGGTGTCTACGACGACCATGGAAAGTGGATGGACGGCTGGGAGTCACGGCGGCGCCGCGACCAGGGTCACGACTTCTGCGTGGTGAAACTCGGAGCACCGAGCACTCTCGCGGCGTTGGAAATCGATACCCGTCACTTCACGGGCAACTATCCACCGTTCGCATCTGTGGAGGGGTGTCGGATCGAAGGTGACCCGGACGCGGACACGCAGTGGAGCGTGCTGTTACCGCAGGCGCCGCTTGGCGGAAATCAGCGGAATTTCTTTCCGCTGCAGTCCATGGAGGTGTGGACGCACCTGAAGCTCAATATTTTCCCGGACGGGGGCGTGGCTCGCTTTCGTGCCTATGGAACCGTCCACCATGACTGGGGCGCCGTCAGGACGAGCGGACCTGTAGACCTTGCGGCCGCGCTGCATGGCGGCCGTGCAATCGCCTGCAGCGACGAGCATTACGGCTCGATGCACAACGTGCTCCTGCCCGGTCGTGGGGCGAGCATGGCGGATGGCTGGGAGACGCGCCGGCGGCGCGAGCCGGGTTACGATTGGGTGATTCTGCAGCTCGGCTCCCGCGGGCGGATCCGATATATCGACATCGATACGGCGCACTTCAAAGGCAACTACCCACACCAGGTGTCCGTTCAGGGCGCGCTGCTGCGGGGGGACTGGGAGGGTCACGTGATGAGCCAGTCCCTCTACTGGCCGTCGCTGCTGGAGCCGCAGTATCTGCGGGCCGACAGCGAGCATCGTTTTCAATCCGTGCTGCTCGATGTGGGGCCGGTCTCGCACGTGCGTGTGAACATACATCCTGACGGGGGCTTGAGCCGGGTGAGGTTGTTCGGGCAGCCGGGCCTGGGTTGAGCGGCACGCGATGGCTGACATCGTGCTCAAAGCCGAGCCACTTACCGCAGCGGCGTTCGCGCCGTTCGGCGATGTCATCGAGACTGCGGGTCGAGCTCCGCGCCTCATCAACGAGGGCACGTGCGAGCGCTTCGACGACTTGGCGCCGGTGGATGTGTTGGCGGAAGGCGGGCGGCCCTTGCTCAGCATTTTCAGGGCCGTTGCGCGGCCGCTGCCCTTCACGGTGAGGGCGCTCGAGCGCCACCCGCTTTCGAGCCAGGCGTTCTATCCGCTCGACGGAGTTCCTTTCCTGGTGGTCGTGGCAGAGCCGGGCCTCCCGGTGTCGCCCGCCCGGGTCCGCGCCTTTCTCGCTTCGGGCAATCAGGGCGTAAGCTATCGGCGCAACACGTGGCATCACGCCCTGTTGGCAATAGGTCGGACCTCACGCTTCCTGGTGGTCGACCGGGGCGGGCCGGGGGAGAACTGCGAGGAGGTGCAGGTGGAGCCGGCGGTGGTGGTGAGCGTTCAGGGTAAGAATAAGCCGGGGTATAAGACGTGCGGATATTGATCGCGGTAGGCTCATGTCTCCTGATGCTGTCGATGGCGCACGCGGCCGCGGCCGATTCGGGGTTCTCCACTCACCGGGCTGGACTCGTCGATGAGGCGAGGATGAAAGCCGTGCCGTCGGATCCGGACAACTGGGTGACCGGCGGGCGCGACCAGGAAGGGACCTACTATTCGCCGCTGACCCACATCAACGAAGCCAACGTCGCGCGACTGGGCTACGCGTGGCAATACGATCTCGGCACGCATCGAGGTCAGGAAGCAACGCCGATCGTCGTCGATGGTGTGATGTATACGTCAGGGACCTGGGGGTATGTGTACGCGGTCGATGCCCGCACGGGACGGGAGATCTGGCGATACGATCCCGCGGCTGCGCATCTGGCGGCTCGAAATCCGTGCTGTGACCTCGTCAATCGCGGAGTCGCGGTGTGGAAGGGGCGCGTCTACGTCGCCTCCGTCGACGGGCGTCTGCACGCCTTGGACGCCGCGACGGGGAAGAAGGTCTGGGACGTTGACACGATCGCGGATCACAATTTGCCGTATTCGAGTACGGGCGCGCCCCTGATCGCCGGTCGTGTGGTCGTGATCGGCAACGGCGGCGCTGACATGGGACACGGGGGTGTTCGCGGTTACGTGTCGGCCTACGATCCGGCGACCGGTGCGTTGAAATGGCGCTTCTATACGGTGCCGCCCGCCCGGGGGCAGCGCTATGAGAATCCCGAGCTGGCGATGGCGGATGGAACGTGGGATTCGCACCGTGACGGTCAGTACAAAGGTGGCGGCACGGCGTGGGACGGTTTCGCTTACGACCCTGAGCTCAACCTCGTTTACTTCGGTACGGCGAATGCCGCTCCGTACGACTCGCGCCAGCTTGGTCCTTCGAATCCGGACGAGCTCTTCACGGCGTCCATTCTCGCGGTGCACGCCGATTCGGGGCGCCTCGCGTGGCATTACCAGACAACACCGCACGATCGCTGGGATTTCGATGCCGTTCAGAAGCTGGTGATGGCTGATCTGCCGGTCGGGGGCACTACCCGGCACACGATCATGCAGGCCAACAAGAACGGTTTCTTTTACGTTCTGGATCGCAAGTCTGGGGAGCTGCTGTCGGCTGCAAACTATACCTACGTCAATTGGGCGTCAGGCGTGGACATGAAGACGGGAAGGCCTGTGCCGACCGCGCAGGGCGACTGGTTCTCGGGGCCGAAGAACGTCTATCCGTCCTGGGCGGGAGGACATACGTGGCACCCGATGTCCTACAGCCTGACGACGCACCTGGTGTACATCCCGGTGATCGACGTCCCGAATGTCTGGGTCGACATGGTGCACAACGGGGGCAGCGTCACTTTCCTCGACGGGTTTTTCACGGTGAGCGGCATCATGCCGGACGACACATACGATGCCGGCGACCTGAAGCGGCTGTACGGGCCGTTGCCGGATCTCAAGTCGATCCAAGCCACACGCAAAGAGAAGTTGGTGCGCGAGCTCGTACGTGCCTGGGATCCGGTGGGGAAGCGAACGGTGTGGGAGCAGGAAACCTCTTCCGGCGTTCGCGGCTATGACGGCGGGGTCATGAGCACCGCCGGAAACCTGGTGTTCCAGGGACGTGGTGACGGCAACCTGTTTGTGTATGCGGCGGATTCCGGCAAGGTGCTCAAGGTCATTCAAACCGGCAGTCACATCATGGCAGCGCCCATGACCTACGCGATCGACGGCGAGCAGTTCGTCGCCGTGCAGGCCGGTTACGGCGGGGCGGCCATCAGCGTTGGCACGTTTCCCCCCGGGAGCGCTGCCTTGAAGTACCAGAACGTCAACCGGATTATCGCGTTTAAGCTGGGCGGCCCAGGGGTCCCCACTCCACCGCCGTTTGTCGAGGAGCCGGTTCCGAAGCCGCCCGAGCAAACCGCGAACGAGGCTCTCATCCGCACCGGTGAGGTCAAGTTCATCCAGGAGTGCTCGCGCTGTCACGTGCTGGGCCCGAGCTCGACACCCGATCTGCGCCGGCTCGGCCCGGGTTTGCAGGCGCTGTTCAAGGAGATCGTGCTGCGCGGCGCGGTGGCGCCGACCGGGATGGAACGATTCGACGATCTGCTCAGTGAAGCGGACGTCGATGCCATTCATGCTTACGTCATTGCTGAGAGTTGGAAAGCCTACAGGGAGCAGGAGTCGCGGGCCTCGCAGCGCTAGTCCCAATGGCACTTACTTAAGCTGCAGCGTTCGGTAGATATCCATGCAACCGTACCTGTCGGCGGGCCTTAGTTCGAGGTACTTTCAACCACTGGTGGGATTTGGGCCGCCTCTTGCGCGCACGCGGTTCCAGCTCTCAGCTCGTTGCTGAGGACGGACCCAGCCCGGTCAGGGGTGATGCAGAGCGTACCTCACGACCGCCCGTCGTTGATGGCTGCTGCAGCAACCGCGTTCCTGCTCTGGCAGACCGGAGTGGGGGGTTATCAGCCGGTGTGATACCCGAGCCGGGCGGCGCGGTGACGGTGGCGGCATGGAAGGGTCTGTGTGAAGCTCGCGGGCATGAGAATCGCGACTTACAACGTCAATAGCATCAACGCGCGCCTGGCCAATCTGCTGCGCTGGCTGGGGGAGACTTCGCCGGACGTCGTCTGCCTGCAGGAGCTCAAGGCGCCGCAGGAGAAGTTTCCGGAAGGCGCCATCCGGGACGCCGGTTATGGCGTGGTGTGGCATGGACAGAAGAGCTGGAACGGCGTGGCCATCCTTGCTCGCGGCGCGGATCCCGTAGAAGTCAGGCGCGCCCTGCCGGGTGACTTGGACGACCTCCACAGCCGCTACCTCGAGGCTACCACGCATGGCCTTACCGTCGGCTGCCTGTATCTGCCGAACGGGAATCCCGCGCCGGGCCCGAAGTTCGACTACAAGCTGCGCTGGCTGGAGCGACTGATCGTACACGCTGCGGCGCTCGTCTCCCGCGACTCTCCGGTCATCCTCGCCGGCGATTACAACGTGATACCCACCGAGCGTGATGTCTACAAGCCGGAGCGATGGATCGATGATGCCCTGTTTCGAGTCGAGGTGCGCGAAGCCTTCGAGCGGCTCACCCGGCAGGGATGGGTCGACGCCATACGCCGAATGCATCCGGATGCGCAGATCTATACCTTCTGGGATTACTTCCGCAACGCTTTCGGACGTGACGCCGGTCTGCGCATCGACCACCTGCTGCTCAACCCGGCGGTCGCGACCCGGCTGATCGACGCCGGCGTCGATCGGGATGTGCGCGGGTGGGAAAAGGCCAGCGACCACGCGCCGACGTGGGTGGAGTTGAAAGACTAACGAGGGCTCCCATCCGGGGAATCTAACATAGAGCCGGCCGGTATCATGATGGTGGGCGAGTCGTCTTCGGTGAGCGCGGGAATCTCCTGCGTCTCCGAGGCGGTTTGCGCGGGCTCGAACGGCTCTTGTGAGCGCAGCCGGTGGAAGGCCAGCCCGGGCTCGAGAGGCTCGCTGAAGTAATATCCTTGCCCGTAGTCGCAGCCCATGGCCTCCAGGGCCGTCGCGGCGGCGGCGGACTCGATGATCTCAGCGACCGGTGTGAGCTTCAGGCTGCGGGCGATCTGCACCATGGCGGCCATCATTCCGGTGTTGGCCTCATCGAGGCCCGCGCGGGCGCGGGTCACCAACGGCCGGTCGATCTTCACGAAGTCGAACGGAAACAGCTGCAGATGGCTCAAGGACGAGTAGCCGGTGCCGAAGTCATCGAGCATGAGCTGGATCCCCATGCCGTGCAGCTTGTCCAAGGTATCCCGTGCGGCGGCGACGTTGCTGATGAGCGCCGCCTCCGTCAGCTCGAACTTCAACACGCTCGGCGGGAGTGCGAGATCGCGCAGCAAAGTGGCGACATAGCCGCCCAGGCCGGGGTCGCGCAATGTGGCGGGCGACAGATTGATGCTGATGAAAAACTTCTGCTCCGGGGGCAGGCTCTTGCGCCACTCCGCAGCGAGCTTGCACACCCTGAGAATGACCCAGCGGGCGATCGATGCCATCAAGCCCGCGTCCTCTGCGAGCCGCAGGAATCTCTCCGGTGTCAGCACGCCCTCCACCGGATGACGCCACCGCAGCAGCGCCTCGGCACCGATCATCGTACGGGTCCGCAGCTCGACGATCGGCTGAAACAACAGCCGCAGCTCGTGCTTTTCCAGCGCGATGTGCAGGTCCGCCTCCAGGCTCACGAGGCTCGCGGCCTGCCCCGCCATGTTGGGTGCGTAGATCACGGCCTTGCGGCCCCCCTGGCGCATGGCGGCGTTCAGCGCCAGGTCGGCTTCGCGCACCAGGTCCTCCGCGCGCTGTTGGCCCACGTCCGTGAAGGTAATGCCGATGGTCGCGGTGACGACGAGCCGGTGGCGCCGCAGCTCAAACGGGGCGTGCAACTTCTCCTGCAGCAACTCGGCGAGCTCCAGGACCGCCGGGGTGGAGACTGCATCGGGCAACAGTAGTGCAAACTGGTCCCCGTCCCAGCGCGCCAGCGCTCCGCCGAACGACGCCGTCGGCTCCTCGAAACGCCTCGCGGCCTGCACCATCAGCTCATCGCCCGCCGTGTGCCCAAGCATGTCGTTGATGAGCTTGAAGCGGGAAATGCCGACGAGCACGACCGCGACGCGCTGGCGCCGCTTCGCGCGCAGGTCGCGCAGCGTGCGATCGAGCTGGTCCATGAAATAACGCCGGTTCGGCAATCCGGTGAACGCATCATGAAAGCGGGCACGGTCGAAGCTGTCCTGCAGGGTGAGGCGCTCGCGCATCTCGCGCGCCAGGTGTTGATTCACCGCATGCAGCCGGTTGCGTGCACTCGCCAGCGCCGCGTGCGAGCGTTGCAACGCGTGGGTGAGATCGTGAACCGCGAACGCGAACAGCCACGCGAGGAACACCAGCAGGCCGATTTCGGAGGCAAGCTGCGCGGGCGGATACCATCCGTTGTGGGGGCGGATCGCGAGCTGCAGGTAGCTGCCGGGAATGGCGGCCCGGAATCCCGGCGGCAACCGGATCGGGGCGGCGACCGTGTCGGTCATGGGTTCCACCTTCGAGCCGACGAAAGTCCGCGATCGCGCTCTGCGCGGCTCGATCTGCGCCAGCTCGAAGTCGTAACCCATGTCGACCAGGCGACCCAGCTCGGCGGCGGCGATCAGTCCGTCGAGGTTGGCGTAAGCGACCGACCAGTTTTGAACGGGCGGCGCCGGCGTTGCAGAAGCAGCGCTATCGGGGTGGTCATGCAACACCTGCGGGGCGTGTTCCCCGGCGCCGTCTGTTGTCGCGGGAGCGCGCGCGGCCACGAGCCACTCGCTGCCCTGGCGTATGGGCCCGAGAACGGCCGGCCCGGGCACGGCGCTGACGGCGTCCGCCGCCTCCCACTCGCTGGCGATCGCCGCTGCAAGGGGGGCGTCGGTCGGACGAACGGCGAGCACCTTGTCGGCCGGTCCCAGCCAGAAGGTACCCGTCCCGCGTGAGGGGGATCTGACTTGGGGCAACCGAGCCGCGCTCATCGGTTTGTTCCCGGCCAACATCGATTGTTGGACGGCCAGATCGGCGAGTGCCCGGATGCGCGGCTCGATCTTGCGGACGGAGCTGGTGACTGTCGCGGCAGCCTGCTGCCGGGCGGCGGCCTCGTGGTGCTGAACGCTCAAATAAAGCAGGCGCGATCCGGCAAGCAGCACGACGGCCAGCACCATCGCGGTGAGTAACCATCCGAAGCCCCGGTTGCGGATCCACTTCATCATGACTGTGGCTTGCCGGTATGGCCCACGTGAAAAATATAATTGAGCGTCACCGCAAAGCGCGGGCTCCCTGCAAGGTCCTGATAGTCTACGACCAGGCCGAGGTCGCCCCGCAGGCGGGGGAGTGGCTTGGTGACGCCCCCATAGACCTCCTTCAGCGTTTGCCCCGGGCGAGTGAACCCGAGGCCCAATATGGCCGGCGAAGCCTGACCATAGGAGACTCCTGCCAGGTAGTTCAGCCTGGTGCCGTACAGGTCGATCCGGCCCAACGTCAGGTGCGTGCCGAGATCGCCGCTTATGGAGTGGATATAGGAGACCGTCGTGTAAACATGGCGGCTCCACAGATAGGAAACCCCGACCTTGGGCAGATTACCGTGCGTCTTCTCGACCTCGATCTGCCGATCCTCCAGCTGCACGGAAAAGCGGCGGAAGTACGTCCCGATCAACCCGAGCGCCTCGATGCCATATTTGAATGCGTGCGGACCGTCGTCGCCGGCGCCCTCGTGCGCTTCGCCGTAAAAGCTATAGCGGTTGTTGGCCGAGCCGCGAGTGAGCGATCCGTTGATCGAGCCGAAGGTCCAACGCGCGACGGAAATCTCCTGATGCTCGGCCCCTGCCCCTGCGAGCGTGTCGGCATCGAAATTATGCTGCCACCCCAGGGATCCGCCGCCGCCGCCATTGGTTCTCGGGAGGGTAGACCCGTTCAGGCTGATGGCGATGCGATCGTCCGAGGTATCCACGGCGAGCGCCAGACGGGGCATGAGCAGGGCCGCGACCGCGGCCACCGTGTATCCTCCCACTCTCATCGCAGCCTCCCCAGCTTGCTCACCACCGTGGTGCTCGTCCCAAACGGATCGGCTGTGTCCGTCCTGGCGACCGGCAGAAGTGACACGGCGAACATCCGCTCCTCCTCGCCCGGCAACGCGATCGCGGCGCTGGTCACCTGAAACCTCCGGGAACCGATCTCGAGGTGCAGCTTGCGGCGGCCGGCCAGCCCCGGCTCCCACCAGCGCAAATCCGCTGCCGACTGCAACGGCAATCCGGCGGCGTCCATTCCCGTCTCCAGAGCTCCGAATAGCGCGAGCGCCGGCTTGTTGAAAGCCATCACACGGCCACCCCAATCGATCACCAGGGCGGCGTACTCGGAGGTGTCAAGCGCCGACCTGACACAGAAGAACTCGGTGATGTCCTCCAGTGTCAGGAGCGCCAAACGCTGTCCCTTGTGTGCAACGTGCACCACGCGTACTTCAGTCATCCTGATCTGCTCGGCGACCCGCACGGGAGTGCGCGGCACGGCGCCGTCGCTGCCGGTAATGAGCTCCTGGACCACGTCGGGGAAGGAAAAGCGCACGGCGTCGAAGAGCTTGCGCCCTTCCAGCGGCACCGGTGCGCTGCGCAGATACGCATCCGCCCGCTCGCTTGCGGCGACGATCCGCTGCGAGTCCGGATCGATCAGCAGCGCCGCAACCGGCAGGCTCTCGATGAGTGCGGTCCAAAGCGCCTGCGCGCGGTCGGCTTCCGCCTGCGCCAACACGGAATACGCATTCAGCCGGTCGAACAGGCTGCCGAGATATTCGGCAGCGAACGCGCATGCGAACAGCAGAACGGTAAAGACCTCCAGCAGCACGACGTAACTCGACGGCGCATAGAAGCCCGTGAAGGACGGCTGCGGCGCGGCGCTCTGCCGGCCGAACAGCCCCGTGAGCCAGGTATCACTGCCGACGAGGCCGGCGGCGTACCAACGCAGCTCCGGGGCCTGACTCAAGGCTACGATCGCGACCACCAGGACACTCACGCCCGCCAGGAGATACGGATGCCAGCGGGACAGGAAGATCGAGCTCACGACGGGCAGCGCGAACACCATCAGGAATATCGGGTTGCGCAACGCGCCCGCATGCAGCCAGATGAAGCCGATCACGGCTACGCCCGCGACGCTCAGCAATGTCAGGGCACGATTACTCCACACACCGAGCGTCCGCGCAGGCGAGCCCAGGACGACGAACGCGACGTGAATACCGCCCATCGCCAGCAAACCCCAACTGACCATCCCGACATCCACGTCGAAGCCGTTCGCCAGCCACGGAATCGCGGTCGCCGCCACAATGGCGACGATCGTCGCGAGCCAGATGTCGTCGAGCAGGTGCACGCGCGGGTTCCGCCAGACCGGCCGCGGCATCAATTGCGTGCTTTCGATGTCGGATTTCACTCGAATGACTCCGGTCAACGCGGCCGCGGGCCGGCGGCGGCGGTCGCGCTGTTGCCGATCCCTCCCTTGTCGAAGCTGTTGTCGTCCAAAAAAGGTTTCGACTGCACTTTCCGGGCGCCCGCGGGAGGCTGGAAATCCTCGACGTGCAGCGCGTAGGCGTGGGGCCGCAGGACCCGGTTGCGGCGCAGAATCGGCGAATCGCCGATGACATCGATGCCGTTGAACTTCGGCTCGATGATGGTGTTGTCGACCGCAGTACTGGCGGCGCGCGCGTCGCCGAGCACGAAAGCGAGACCGTAGCCGCAGTTGTGCATCCGGTTCGCCCGCACGAGCACGTTCGCGGAGCCGCGGACCATCACACCGTACGCCGCCAGCCCCTCCAGCTCGTTGCCGTCGATGCTGGCTCCGCGTGCATTCTCAGCGACGATGCCCATCGCGGCGCCGCCGTTCATGTGGTTGCCGTGAATCACCGCCCCGTCCCCGACGAGGTGGACGTCGGCCTCATGCGCATTGATGAAGTCGTTCCGCTCGACCAGCACGGGGATGTTGCCGGCGACGATCCCGATCCCATTTTCGGTGAACTTGTTGTCATGGACCGCAATGGGCTCATCGTGCGAATCGGACGCGCTGCGGACGGCCCACAGACCCGCGTCCTTCTGTTCCGTGAACTCGTTGTCGGTGACCGCGGTACTGTGTCCGGAGGCGGCGAAGCGAACGCCCACGCGGTTTTTCAGGAAGTGATTGCGCTCCAGGAGGGTCTGGCTCGCGTTCTCCGCGACGTCCACTCCCACATCGCAGGAAGAGATGGTCGCGGCCGAGAGACGAAAACGGATCGCCCGCACGAGAATGGCCGCGGCGGGACAAGCGTTGATCGTCAAACCTTCGATGGTCGTGTCCGGCCCCGAGACATCCAACACGGGACCGGAGCTGAGTGCGCGCGCGTCAATCCGGGCCCCCACTGTACCGGCGAAGAGCCGGACTCCATAGCCGTTGACCAGGGCAGGAAGCGCGGTTTGGACATCGATGCGCCCCACTTCGACCGAGATGCTTGCGGGGCCCTTTGCAGCCGCCGCGATGAACAACGCTTCGCGCAGCGTGCCGGGACCCCTGTCGCCGGTGTTGGTGACGTGCACCATCACCTGCTTGTCGCCAGTCGGCCGTGGCGGCGCGCGGTGTGACTCGTACCGCCGGCCGACCACTACGACAACGCCGAGCAGTGCAAAGATGACGACGGCAACCACGACACGACGGCTAAGCGCCATGACGTTCGCCTCCGCTGCCGCGCTCCAGGACAAAGACGGCATGCCAGGAACTTCTGACGGCTTGGCGGCCCAGCAGCACGTTCACTGGTAGAGAAAGCGCGGTCGCCAGTGCAACCAGGCCCGCCGCCAGCGCACCGGGCAATGAGCGCAGGTGTGGCAGCAACGGGGTTCTGAACGGCGCCGGGTCGACCCCGGTCAACGCTCTCAGCTGCAGACCGCAGGCGCGGAACAGGTCGAGATAGATCGCCCGGTGTCGCGCCCTGAAGACCGTCGAATCACAACGCTGCACGACTGCGGCCGGTGCCGCTTCGAGCAGAACCATTCGTCCGCCGGGTTTTAGCCGCGTGCTCATCCCGACCAGCGCTGCCCGCACGGCGTCCGGATTCAGGATGTGCTGCAGGACCGTGACGCCTAACACGAG
>CAZDTG010000077.1:16327-19405 GCA_964508005.1 uncultured Steroidobacteraceae bacterium | reverse complement strand
TCAGGGTCACGGCGCAGCTGGTGAGTGCGCGTGACGGGTATCACGTCTGGTCCGCTACCTTCGACCGGTCGATGGACGACGTCGTCAAAGTCCAGGAAGAGATCGCGCGCTCGGTGGCGGACAATCTGGAAATCCGCCTGACCGACCGGACGGCTGAGCGCTTCGCGGCGCGCCGCGGCGGCACGCCCCAGGCTTATCAGCTGTACCTGCTTGCACGGCACCACCAGCAACAGCTCACGCGGGAGTCCAACAATCGCGCCATCGAGCTGTACCAGCAGGCCCTGGCGCTGGACGATCATTTCGCCCTCGGGTACGCGGCGCTCGCGCATGCGTACGTCAACCAGTCCTATCTCAACGGCATCGCGGTCAAGGACATCGCGAGCAAGGCGGAACCCCTGATCGCCGCCGGCCTGCGCCTGAACTCCGGTCTGCCGGAGCTGTACACGGCCCGCGGCGGCCTGCGCAGCGACCAGGGACGCTACGAGGAGGCCCTGCGCGACCTGCGGCACGCGACCGAGTTGAATCCCAACGACAGCCAGGCTCTTGCGGAGATGGGCTACCTGTTCATCACCAACGCCCAACCGCGCGATGCGCTGGCCAGCTACAGCACGGCGGCGCTGCTCGACCCGCTCGATTTCAATTTGCATGCGCGCCGCTGCATCGCGCTGACCGACATGGCACGGTACGACGAGGCGGAGCTCGCGTGCGCGCACGCCCGTGCGCTCGCGCCGGGAGCGTCCTGGGCGTATGTCGCGACGAGCTGGCTCGACTCGGCGCGGGGACGGATCGATGCGGCTCTGGGCTGGAATGCGCTCGCCCTGAAGGCGAGCCCGGACGAGTTCGAGCTGTACGACGACCGCGCCAACTTGTTGTTGACGCTCGGTCTTCCGGCACAGGCACGTGAGACACTCGAGCGCGCGCGCCTGGCAGTCGGCAACGACGAGCGCACGGCAGTGCGCCTCGCGCAGATCAGTTATTACGAGGGCGGCGCGTCAGCGCTCCTGGCGCAGCTGCAAGCCGGGCACTTTGACTCGTCCGCCCAGGCGGACACGTTATTGCTTGCCGCGCGCCAGCGCCTGCTGCTCGAGGACGCTCCGGCGGCAATCCGGCTGCTGCGCAAGGCGCTCGCGGCCCCTGATCTGAGCCGTAACACGCTGGATCACCCCTGGTACGTGCGCGAGGGCGAATCCAACGAGCTGGTGCTGGCCGTGGCCGAGCTGAGGGTGGGAGAGCGCAGCTCCGCCGGGCGGCGGCTCGATGCGCTGCTCGCGACACTCGAGCGCCTGAGGCAGGCCGGCGTCGAGCGGTACGGAGTCTACAAGCTTCGAGGCGCGGTGCTCGCATTACGCGGCAATTCCGATGCCGCCATGACGGCGCTCGGCCGTGCAGCCGAGCTCGGATGGCGCGCGGCCACCGAGGCGTTGCACGACCCGGCGCTTGCCTCGCTACAAGCCCGCGGCGATTTCCGCCTTCTCATGGAGCGGCTCCAGGAGCAGGATCTGCGGATGCGGTCCAACATGGCCGCCCAGGGAGGTGTGGGCAATCCGTGATCGAGGATCTCTAGAATTTCGCGGGGCGACCCGTATCCCATCAGAACAGGTGACCTATGCCAGGCCAAACCGTCGATCCCACACAGATTTCCAGAGCGTCGCAAATTCCTCCATCGGGCGCGGTGGACCTGGACGTGTCCGCTCGCGGATGGGTGAGCGTGCATTACGGCACCCTGCCGGGGGACAGCGATGCGAAGCCGGCGGCAAGGGAGCTGTTGGGCATCGGGCCGGATACGGGCGGGTTGTCGAACGCCGACTACATCTACAACCGGATTGCGGCGCTCTATGGCGCAGATCTGCCCGCGCTCCGCAACAGTGCCGGCCAGGACGTGAAGGCGCTGGTGTTCGTTTCTGGCAGCTCTCAAGGTCCCTACGGCGCCTTCCACTTCCCGGGAACGCAGCAGGATCTCGATCGGATAGTCCTCGACAGCGTGGCAAGCTCGGGAACCTATGGGCCCGGCTCCGGACTGGGCGCCTCGTTTCCGGAGGCGGTACTGAGCATTCCGAATGCCTTCCATGGCGGAATGGGCCCGCACTCCGCGGAAGCTTACGGCGGCCCGCATGGTCTGTTGTATGTCACCGCTGCCGCCGATCCGAGACTGCAGCAGGCGGCCACCGAGGAAATTCGCGAGGCCGGCTCGCTCGCCGCCCTTAGTATTCTTGCGTTGAGAGCGGCGGTGGAGGCGCGCAGCCTCTCCGCGAAACCACCGGCGGCGGGCATTCAGCAGCGCCATGGCGCGTCAAGGGCGGAGCTGGCGCGGGAGCTCATCGGCGCAAACAGGAAGATCCTGGACTTGTTGGGCACTCTGCGCGCGGCAACAGGGGGACGCCAGTACCTCGCCACTGCCCTCTTCGCCGCCGAGCTCGCCGAAAGCTTCGAGGTGTTGAGCACCACTGCGGCTGCGGGTAAGACCGACGGCGAGGCCGTCAGCCGCGTGGTGGCGTTCAAGCTTGCCCCGGAGATCAGCCTGATTCCGGGATTCAACGGCGCGCCGACCCTGCAGTGGTGGCAGAACGGGCGCCTGGACTTCGTCAACTCCAATTCGCGGCCGGACACATACGCCGAAGCCAACGCCGCGGGCGTCATGTTCCTGTTGTTTCTCACGGACTTTCTCGGAATCCCCCTGGATCAGGTGATCCGACATATGCCGCCGTCGGGGGGCGCGCCGCTCGGTCTCACGTACGTCAACTTGTTGGCCGATTATCCGCGGCTCGCATCGATCGCCGGAGCGGACGGAGCTGCGGCGTTCGCGGCGATGATCGGGCAGTTGGAGCGGAACGCCGCGGACGCGAGTGGGACTCTTAGCCTGCCCGCCAACGGCAATCCCTTCCCGGGCGTGCCCGGCGCGCAGCAAGGGGGACTCTTCGGGTCCGGTTAGCCGGCAGAGGTGCCGGGCAGAACATCCGGCGGCGGCGGGCAACCGCCCAGGGACATACGGAAGAGAGGACTTCCAGATCCGGCCCGGGGTTGGCCGCGCACTGGAGAGTCACTCCCGCGCCCCGCAATGTTGGATTCGCACGGAGTTGG
>CAZDTG010000077.1:0-16227 GCA_964508005.1 uncultured Steroidobacteraceae bacterium | reverse complement strand
CGCGCACTGGAGAGTCACTCCCGCGCCCCGCAATGTTGGATTCGCACGGAGTTGGCTTCGCGGCGCGCAGCTCCGGTGCGAGGCGAGCAGCTTGTGCGCCAACTGCGAGTCCGGCAGACTCACCCTGGCGGATAGAACATCTACATTGGCGACGAATGCGGCTCGGGGGCACCTTGGCAGATAACTACAGGCTTTACGGCAGGGCCAACGCCGGATCGTTGGCTCCTCAAATCATGCTCGAGGAGATCGGAGCACCCTACGAACTGGTCTGGGTCGGCAGATCTCCCGCGGACGTCGAGGCCTTGCGACAGATCAACCCCAATGGGAAAATTCCGGCGCTGGTGTTACCCGATGGCACGCCGGTGTTCGAATCTGCCGCAATTCTCATTCACCTCACCAACGCGCACCCCGCGGCGAACCTCGCGCCGGCTGCGGGCAGCAGCGCACACGCGCGTTTTCTGCAATGGATGTTGTTTTTGTCCTCGAGCCTGTACGAGTGCGTCCTCAGGAGCTATTACCCCGAGCGTTACTCCGCGGCGGGCTGCGCCGCGGCGCCCGAAATCCAGAATCAGGCATCGAGCGACTGCGTTCGCCACCTCGAGCTCATCCACGGCGCGCTCTCGCCCTACGTGCTCGGCGAACAGCTGTCCGCCGCGGACCCGTATCTCTACATGCTGGCTAAATGGTGCCCGGGGGACGTTGCAGCACTGCATGCCCGACTGCCCAAGCTTGCGCGCCACTCAGAGCTGCTGCGTCAGAGGCCGGCAACGCGCAAAGCCGAGGAGGCCCACAACGATCTCTGAGTACCTCCGTCAGGGCACGACGGCTCTGACATGGACGGCTCGGCCGACGCCTCCGATCAGCACGCGATAGGCTGCGGTCAGCCGTCTACCTGCAGGAGTTGAACTTGAGCGCTGCCACGCGGGTACTCCAGTTGAACGCGCCGGTCGTCTTATAGTATTCCTGCGAGTACCAGAGCGTGCAGCCGTCCTCCGGGTCCACCGACATGCTGCTGTAGTCCCCCCAGCGCTTGAAGCTCTTCACCTGCGCGCCCGTGCCATTCACGAGAATGAGTGGCGCGTCCATCTGGCCGGGCGGGTCCGCCGGAGTCCGGCCCACGACCGCAACGCCCGGATAGACGGAATCACTGGACATACTGAAGCCCAGTGCGATGTTGCCGACTTTATCCATCGCGATGCTGCCCATCCAGTAATCGACGGCAGGATCGACGACTGTGCCCTGCTGGAATAGCACCGGGGTCGCGGCCGGATCGCGAATCTCGTACCAGCGCACTCCCGCAAATGCACCGCCTGCGACGCTGTGAGTCGCCACCAGCGATTCATGATCCTTGAAGTTCCGGTATGCGAGCCGGTACATCAGCCGGTCCCCGAGCGAGTCGACCTTCTCACCCGGGTAGGGCTGGGGGATGCAGGCGCGATCGGTCGCCCTCGCACACAACTCGCTGTAGGGCGCCACGCTGATTTGGGCAGGTCCGGAGAAGGTGGAGTTGGCCGGCTCCGCGAAGTCGACGTGAAAGCGAAACAAATTCAGGTGCGTGGAGTCGGCCAGATCGACGAGGAAATTGGGCTCGCCCGAGGGCGGCGGCAGCGCGCTATCCACGTCGGACGGCAGCAGGCTGCCCACACTCTTCGGCTGCTGAAAGCAAACCGACGTGGCGGCGGCTCCCGCCAGCATGCTGGTCCGGTCGTACGCACACGCGAGCGCGCCGGCAAAGGACGGCGCGAAGATGTTGTAAGTCACGTAATAGGCATCCGGCCACACGCCGAGCTTGGGGTAGTCCGGGAAAGCGGGCAGCGGAAAGGCATATCGGTCATAGCTGCCCGTGGCATCCGCCGTCGTCGAGACCGCCACGCAGTATAAGAAAGGAGCGGCAAACACGGGCTGTGCCGCGATCCAACGGCCGGCGGCCTTGTCGTACTGGATGATGATGTCGCCGTCGTTGCGAGTCTCGCAAGTTCCTCCAAAGCCTTTCCAGAAGGTGTTTCCCGGAGTGGGGCCCATCACGACGGCGCCCGTCGCCTTGTCGAACACCTCGAATGTGACGTTCACCCATTCGACGAACTGGGAAGCGCCGGCGGCACCGTTCGTGTCGGGAGGGACAAAGGGGCCGCCGCTCGCTACCGTGTCGGCGGCGCTCAGACCGTCGAAGTTGAGGAGCACGGTCGCCGGCGTCGGGGTGCTCGCCGGAATCCGCGCTACCGGATCGCCTGCCGAGCTGACGATGGCCGGGCCGGTCGACTGGGCGAAGGATGCGGTGTGTTGAGCCGGCGCAGAGGAGGTCGCCGCAGCGGCAAGATCCCGTAGCGGCTGCGAGCGATCGTGCTTCATCTCATGCACGACCGATGGATTGTCGCCCAAGGCTGAGATTGGCAGCGCTCCGATCACGATGCCAAACAATGTGACGGCAAGCGCTCCGCCCGATATACGCGTGAACATGGCGATATCCTCCCGTGATGCTCTCTACGTTGGAGACCAGAGATTTTTCAGGGACGAGCCGGATGATTCTGCGCCTTTTGGAGCACGCGGCGCCACCCTGAACGCAGCGTCAACAGCGCGGCCGGGCGTTGTGGAGCTGCCCACGGGCGCGGGAACACCCGCGCACGCAAAATCCCTTGGGATCGCCCGCTCGGACCGTGCGCTGGTAGCGAAGCACGACTGGGCTCGGCCTCAATCACCAGGCCGCTCTTTTTCGAGACCATCGGGCTGGATCGGCGGCAGTTGTGGAGTCCCGCGGCGCTGGAGTACGCTGACCCTCACGTTTGGGGGACGATGAGATCGATGGGAGGCTCAGCACAGGTTTCTCGCCTGCTTGCGGCGGTTTTGTCCGCGGTTTGCACACTTTTTCTGACGTTCGCGCCCCGTGACACCGGCGCCGCGGAGCAATGGCGTGCACGGGTCTCCAGCAGGCTGCAGTCGATCTATGACGCTCACCGGCTGCCCGGCCCGGTAACAAACAGTCCCACCATTGAGCCCGGTAATGCTGCTGTTGGCGTGGGCGTCTCTGCCGGCCTCGCTCGCTTCGATCCGCGGGGTCGAGTCGAGGCTGACGTCCATTACGATTGCTCATCCGGTGCACCCACCGCGGCCCTCGTTGCCGCCGGAATGTCCGTGAGCGGCGCGACCGAGCTGGCTCCGCTGTGTGTCGTCGAAGGTTGGATTGCGCCTGCGGTACTTCCAAAGCTCGCCGCCATCGCGGGCGTTACGCGCGTGAAGCTTCCTTCTTACGCCATGCACATCCCGCGCCCCTCTCTCAAGTCCACCGCTCAATCACCGGCTGCCGGCACGATCGATGGCAACGCGCTCAGCATCATGCACGCCGACCAGTTCGTCGCCCAAGCAGGCGGCGGCGGCAAGGGCGTCCTCGTCGGGGTGCAGTCCCAAGGAGTTGCGAGCCTCAGCACGATACAGGGGCGTCACGAGCTGCCAGATGTAAAGGTGCTCACCGCGGCGGCCGGCGGCTCGGATAACCCCTACGCCGACGAAGGCACGGCTTTGCTGGAGGAAGTGCACGCCGTTGCGCCGAATGCGGGTCTCGCCTTCTGCGAGCCTCAAACCTTCGTCCAATACACCGCCTGCCTGCAGCAGTTCGCCACTGCCGGCGCGACGGTGATGGTCGATGACATGCTGTTCTTCGATCAGGATCCAATGTCCTCCGGCGGCACCGATGCGCTTGCCGTCGGCCAGTTCCTTGTACGCAATCCCAACGTTGCACTCTTCACGGCGGCCGGTAACGACAATGGCAGCTATTGGGAAGGCTCCTATACGCCGGTTTCCGTCGCTTCACAGGGATTGTCGGCCATGACTTGCCATGGCGGCTCCCAGGTCGATAATTTCGTGAACCAGTTCAGCGCCGGCGCGAGCCAGATTCTCACGATCACCCCATCCGGGGCGATCTCGGTGCCGCTGACGCTCGCCTGGGCCGATCCTCCAGGACACAACATCAGCAATTTCGACATCTACTGGACCAATACGACCGACAGCACCAAGTCAGGCTGTCTGTCGACCGCCGCTTCGGCCGATCCGGTGCTCACCCAGTCGATCACTCTTTATCCCGGGACCAACATCGTTTACGTGGCCACGCCCGATGGCTCGTTCGCAGGCAAGTTCCTCAAGCTGTGGGTCGGCGGTGATGGTCTCACCGCCCTTTCCCTGCCGACACCGGGCAGTGTAGTCACGCCACAGGCGTTCGCTCCCGGCGTGATCACCGTCGGAGCGGTCAAAGGCTCTGACGGGATCGGCAACAGCATCGAAGCGTTCAGCAGCCGTGGACCCATCACGGTCGTCTACCCGGGTGCGGCAAAAATCCAGGCCCCCGTATTGGTCGCTCCCGATGGGATCTACGTGGACGCCGCCGGCACCTATTTCGCTTCCTTGCTGTTTCCGGACGGCAATTTTTACGGAACCTCGGCGGCCGCGCCAAACGCAGCCGCAGTCGCCGCCTTGATCCGCGGCGCCTTTCCGAACCTGACGCTTGCCCAACTCCTCGCGGCCCTCCGGACGGGGGCCAGCCAACTCGGTGCGAGCGTACCTGACGGCACTTTCGGCTATGGACGCATGGATGCCATGGGCGCACTCGGAACTTTGCCGGGACCGACGATGACGGGCCTGCCCGATATCTCGATCGATGCCGGCTCCACGACAACATCGGCCGCTTTGCCCTTCACCGTCAGCGGTACCGGAGGCCTCCACTTTTCGGTGGCGAGCACCAACAGTGCGTTGGTGCCGCCGTCGATATCCCCGGCCGGAGCTGCGGGCGTTGCGATCTCACCAGCCGATTGCGGTACGACCACACTCGCCTGCTCGTTGAAGGTCACGGCTGCGCAGTATCAGGGGGGAACGGCGACTGTCACGGTTTCGGCACTCGACGGCGCCGGCCGGTCGGCGCCGGCAACGACCCACGTCACCGTCAGCAACCCGCAGGCGGCCCCTCCATCGTCCGCTGTCGGGGTCACCAGCTCCAGCGGCGGGGGCGGTGGTGGCGGTGGCTCCCTGAGCTGCTGGGATATCCTTGCAATGACTGCGCTCGCCCTCTCCCGGTGTCTATCTCGGCCAAAGCAGGTGGGGATAGCCTTGCGGCAAGGGCGTCGGCCGATGTGCACGGGTACGTATTTACCGTTGGTACCGTGCAGTCAGCGGGTGTAGTCTGGGTTCCGAGAACAATGCGCCGTTCATCGGCTCCAGAACCACACGGGGAGACTCAAATGAAAAAGTCCATTCTGATGCTTGCCGTAGCAATTCTGACCCTCTCGGCGTCCGTGACCCGTGCCGAGGAAGATCATGCCTATACGCAGGGACCCGTCACGATCGTATCCTTCATTCGCACCGAGCCCGGCATGTTTGAAGAATACATGCGCTATCTCGACAGCACCTACAAGCATCTCATGGACGAGTACAAGAAACAGGGAATCATCACTGACTACGCCGTCTTCCAAAGCCGTCCGCGCGATCCGCAGGACGCCGATCTGATCCTGACCGTGACGTACAAGAACATGGCGGCGTTCGATGACCTGCAGGCGCGCACGGACCCCCTGGCCAGGCAGACATTCGGCTCTCTGGCCAAAGCGGCTTCGGCCTCCGCCGACCGGGGCAAGATGCGCAAGGAAGTCGGCAGCGAGATGATTCGTCAGTTGATTCTGAAGTAGCTCGAAGAGCTGGCCGCGGGCGCGCTTGTCACCTGCGCGCCAGCACGCCCGCGGCAGCGGAAATGATTCAGCATCCCGGCCGCGAGCGGTCGCAGGCAGTGCATACGGTTGCCTGGCGGCTGGCGGTTGCCCCAACACCGGCTGGCAGCAATCACACTCCCGGCACGCAAACCCAGCCCTCCATCAGCCGGCGCGCCGATCGGCTCATCAGCACCTTCCTGATGACCCATTGGCCATCGTGGTTGACGGCCTCGGCGCCTGCGCTGAGGCGGCCGGACGGGTGGCCAAACCGCACCCAACCGTCAACTCCCGCGGGTGCGACACGATGCACGAGGGTGCCCGGAATCGCGGCGGCGGCGGCGATGGCAACGGCGCCGGTTCCCGTCATCGCGTGATGCAGCTGCCCCATCGAAAAAATGCGCGCCAGCAGATCGATCGAGCCGGGATCCACCCGCCTGCCGTCAGAAGTTGTGTAGGGGGCCGGCTTCGCGACGCAGGCGAGCTTTGGGGTGTGCGGGCGTTCCGCTGTTGCCTCCGCAGGCGTGGTGACGAGTCCCATGGCCACCGCTGCGTGCGCCCGAGTGGCCTCCGCCAGCGCAAGCAGCTCCTTGCGCCCGTTGACCTCGTGCTGGAGCTCGGTTCCCCTGAGGCCCAGGGCGTCGGCAGCGACGAAGATCGTGGGGTTGCCTGCATCGATCAGCGTCGCCTCGATCGCACCGAGCCCCGGTACCTCGAGCACATCGAGCCTGTTTCCCGTGGGAAACATGGCGCCGCCGCCGGACAGTCCCTCCTCGCCGGCCCCGGGATCGAGGAATTCCAACTTCACCTCCGCTGCCGGAAAGGCCACGCCCTCGAGCTCGAAATCTCCCAACTCCTCTGCTGCGCCGCCACGCATGGGCACGTGCGAGACGATCTTCCTCCCGATGTTGGCCTGCCAGATCCGGACCGTGGCGACACCATCCCGCGGCACATCGACGAGCCCGGCGCTGATCGCGAACGGTCCCACTGCGGCGCTCAGGTTGCCGCAGTTGCCCGACCAGTCGATGACCGGCGCATCCACGGCAACCGCGCCGAACAGATAATCGACATCGCAGTCCGGACGCGTCGACTTCGACAGCACGACGACCTTGCTGGTGCTGGACGTCGCGCCACCCATGCCGTCGATGTGCTTCCCATAGCGGTCGGGACTGCCGATCACGCGCAGCAGGATGCGGTCGCGCGCCTCGCGCTGGGACGGGAGGTGCTCGGCGAGAAAGAAGACGCCTTTGCTGGTGCCGCCACGCATATAGACAGCCGGAATGCGGAGCTGGGTCATGAACTACCTCCTGGCGCGCGCGCCGCTCGACCTCGCATGGCGGACGAGCATATCGTAAAGGGCCTGCGCCGCCGGCGAGAGATGCGAGTTTCGCGGCGAGACCAGTACGAGCGACCTGGAGACCACCGGATCGACGAGTGCGACAACCCGGATTCTCGGGTATGCATCCTTCTGTACGGCAAGGTTCGGAACGACCGCGGCACCCACGCCTTCAGCCACGAGCCCCAGGGCAGTCGAGCTGCGCTGCACCTCGTAGTAGGCCCGCAGACGCGGGCTGTCCGCGGCCAGCGCCAGGTCCAGCAACGGCCGGTTGCCGCTCACATGGCCGGCGAAAATCAGCGGATACGACTCGAGCTGGCCCCACGACAGGCGTTTGCGCGCGGCCAGCGGGTGATCATCGCGGCAGATCAGCACGAAGCGATCGCGTACCAACGGCACGCTCACGAGTCCGGCATCGTGTGAACCGGCAACATTGATTCCGAACTCGGCCTCACGCCGCAGCACCGCGTCCGCCACCGCGTATGAAGAGTGATCGAGAACCTTGATCCGGTTGTCGGGATAGCGGGCCGAGTATTCCTGGATCACGCGCGGCAGATAGCGCACTCCGATGGTCGGCACGCAGGCAATCGACACATCGCCCCGCAGGGCCCTACCCGTTTCACGGATCTCGGTCAGGGCGGTCTCGAGCTCGCCGAGCAGCCGTTGTCCGCGCGGTAGAAACTCGCGCCCGATCCGGGTCAGGTCGACGGAGCGTGTCGTACGCTCGACCAGCTTCACTCCGAGATGAGCCTCCAGGGTCTGCAGGCGGCGCGACAGGGCGGTCTGGGTGATGTGCAGCTCGGCGGAAGCGCGCCGGAAGTTGCGGTGTGTTGCGACGGCGATGAAGGCCTGGACGCCGAGGGTGTCTATTTTCATGCGCTCAGCTCCGAGCCGTACAGGCCGGGCTCATACCGCTCACCTTCATGCACGCGACTCATCAATGGAGATGATAAATGCATTATGCGACCACCCCGGTGCCGGGGCAAACTTCGCGCCGTGATCCGAACGGAAGGTACTCCCATGAGCAGCGTCGCATCGACCGCGGCAATGGCCACCGGCATTTATCGAGCCATGGAGCGCAAGCTCGAAGGCGTGCGCCGCAGGTTGCGCAGGCCCCTGACGCTTGCGGAAAAAGTGTTGCTCGGGCACCTCGACGACCCGGAGCATCAGGATCTCGTGCCCGGCAGCAGCCACCTGCTGCTGCGTCCGGACCGGGTCATCTTCCAGGACGTGCTCGCCCAGACCGGCATGCTGCAGTTCATGCAGAGCCGCCGCGAGCGCGTCGCCGTACCGACGACCATTCATTGCGACCATCTCATCCAGGCGCGCAGCGAAGCGCGGCAGGACCTGCGGGACTCGCTCGCGGAGAACGCGGAGGTCTATGAGTTCCTGCGCCGTGCCGCGGCCAAATACAACGTGGGCTTCTGGGGCCCGGGCGCCGGGATCATTCACCAGGTCGTGCTGGAGAACTACGCATTTCCCGGCAAGTTGATCATCGGCACGGACTCTCACACGCCGAATGCGGGCGGACTGGGCGCTTGCGCGGTGGGTGTCGGAGGCGCCGACGCCGTGGAGGTCATATCCGGGCTGCCCTGGGAGCTGCTCTACCCCAAGCGGATCGCGGTCTACCTGACCGGCCGGCTGGATGGTTGGACGGCGCCCAAGGACGTCATCCTGGCCGTTGCCGGCATGTTGACGGTGTCCGGCGCGACGAATTCGATCGTCGAGTATATCGGACCGGGGGCACGCACCATCAGCGCGACCGGCAAGGCCACCATCACCAACATGGGCGCCGAGATCGGGGCGACCACCTCGATGTTTCCCGCCGATGAGCACATGACGGCGTACTTGAAGGCAACGCATCGGGATGATCTCGCGCTGCTCGCCGGGCAATTCAGGCACCTGCTGGAGCCGGACAGCGACGTCGAGCGCGATCCCGAGCAACACTACGATCTCGTGCTGCGGCTCAATCTGTCGACGCTCGAGCCGCACGTCTCCGGCCCGCACTCCCCGGATCGCGTGCGCCCGATCTCGAGGCTCGCTGCCGAGATGGCGGACTCGCGCAACGGCTTTCCCGAAACCATCTCCGCCGCGCTCGTCGGCAGCTGCACCAACTCCTCCTACGAGGACATGAGCCGTGCGGCCGACGTCGCCGATCAGGCCCGGGCGCACGGCCTGAAAGCCGCGGTTCCTTACCTCGTGACACCCGGCTCCGAGCAGGTGCACGCCACCATCGGGCGGGATGGCCAGATGAGCTCGCTCGAGGGCATCGGCGCGACCGTGCTGGCGAACGCCTGCGGCCCCTGCATCGGACAGTGGCGCAGGTCAAAAGAGGTGGCGGAGCTGCCGAACGCCATCGTCACTTCATACAACCGCAACTTTCCGGGCCGCAACGACGGCCAGCGATCCACGATGAATTTCATCGCCAGCCCGGAGATCGCCACGGCACTGGCGCTTGCCGGAAGGCTGGGTTTCAACCCGCTTACCGACCCCCTTGTCGGGGCCAGTGGCGAGCGCTTCATGCTGCACCCCCCCAGACCCGCCCCGGAGGTGCCGCCGCGGAAGTTCGAGTCGAAGCTCGAACGTTACGTCGCACCTCCGGAGGATGGCCGCAATATCGAGCTCGCGGTCGATCCTGCCAGCGAGCGCATCCAGCTCATGCAGCCCTGGCCTGCCTGGGACGGGCGGGACCTTCTGGATATGCCGGTGTTGATCAAGACACAGGGCAAGACAACCACCGACCACATCTCCCCCGCCGGCCCATGGCTGCGCTACCGCGGTCACCTCGAGCGCTTCAGCGAGAATCTCCTCATGGGAGCCATCAACTCGGCTACCGGGGAAGCGGGGCGAACCCGCAACGTCCTCAGCGGACAGTCGGGTCAACCGGTCGCCGCGGTTGCGCGCGACTACCGCGCGAAACGCGTGCGGTGGGTCATCGTCGGGGATGCCAACTACGGTGAGGGGAGCAGCAGGGAACACGCTGCGCTGGTTCCGCGACTCCTCGGCGGTGCAGCCGTCATCGCGCGCAGCTTTGCCCGCATTCACGAATCCAACCTCAAGAAGCAGGGCCTGCTCGCCCTCACCTTCGCGGAGCGCGCGGATTACGACCGGATTCGCGAGGATGACCGGATCAGCCTCCTCGGACTGCGCGAGCTGGCGGCCGACAGGCCGGTGGAATGCCGCCTCGTACACTCGGATGGCTCGGCCGAGACGCTGCGGCTGAATCATTCATTCAGCGGGCCGCAGCTCGCGTGGTTTCGGGCCGGCTCCGCCCTCAACCTGATTGCGCCGGCGATCCCGCCCCCGGGGACTAACCCGGGGGCGGCCCGGCACGATCAGAACTTCGCCTTGAAGCCGACGTAGTACATGCGCCCGATGATATCGTACGTCGCCGTGTCGGTCGTGAGCGGCTGGCCGCTGACGAACGGGGGAGCTTTATCGAAGAGGTTCGTCACCCCGGCGGTGAGCTCCAGCTGATCGAGAGCGGCCCAGTGCGCGTCGAGATCGAAGTAGCTGTAGGCCGGCACGCCCGGGGTCGTGGCGGTCGGGTCCACGACCTGGTCCTGATGCTTCATCGATGCGATGTAGCGCCAGTGCAGGGCCGCCGACACGGGTCCGATGCCGTAGCCCAGCGCGGTGTTCGCCTTCCAGTGGGGGTGGGAAATTTCCGGGCTCACCTGCGCGTTACCGATGCTGCCGGCGAAGTCGAGGACCGGCGAGCCCGGCAGCGCGGCCACATCGAAGGTACGCACGTAGGAGACCAGTGAGTTCAGCGTGATCTTGCCGGCCCGGTCCGACAGGCCCAGGGCGCCGAGCCCGAAGCCCCAATCGAGCTCCGTGTCGATGCCATCGGTCTTGTAGGACGCCAGGTTGAGGAGCCCCTCGTGGGCCAGCACGATGTCGCCCGTATTGTGGTCGCGGGTGATCTGCTGACAGTAGATGTTCGATGTCGAATACGTGGGGTTGCTGGTGCCGTCCGAGTTGAAGCACCGCGGCAGTATGTCGGTCAGGTTCAGCGAGCCCACCGCGTTCGTGATCGAGATGTTGTAATAGTCGACCGAAACGTGGAAGGTGCTCAGCAACGCAGTCTCGAACTGCGGGCTCCACACCGCGCCGATCGAGTAGGTGCTGGCCCGCTCCGGGGTCAGGCCCGGATTGCCGCCCGAGGTGCCGTGCACGGAGTCGACCCCATAGGTGTAGGTCGGATACAGGGCCGAGGGAACGCCCTGCGCCTGGCACAGTGCCGCGACCTGGGCAGCGCTCGCGCCGTTGCGGAACGAGCTGCCGACCGCGCAGGGGTCACCGGCGTTGGGCGGCGAGCCGATGTTCAGGTTGCCCGTGATCGTCGGAGCGAACAGCTCGCCCAGGCTCGGCGCGCGAATCGCCCGCTGATAGCCACCGCGGACCGCGACGGTCCGAATGGGCCTCCAGTTGAGGTCCGCCTTCCAGGTATTGACACCGCCGAACAGGTCGTACTGCGAATGCCTGTAACCGAGGTCGAGTGACAGCTCGTTGACGAACGGCAGATCCTTGAGCACGGGCACCAGCAGCTCGCCAAACACTTCGCGCACGTTCTGGGTGCCCGCGGTCGGGATCGCCGTATCGTACGAGGGGGTATCGGCGATCACCAGGCCGTAGTCCGGACGGTACTCGAAGCTGCTGCCGCGGTAGTCCGCCCCGAGAGCGAAGCGCAGCTCCCCGGCCGGCAATGTCAGGATCTTCCCCTGCAGCTGGCCTTCGACGTTCTTCTGCGTGATCGTGTTGGTATTGTTGTTCTGCCGGACCGCATATTCCCGGCATCCCGGGCTCAGGGGCTGCACGCCGAAGGGGTTCCATGCATAGCCGACACAGTTGCCGGCCGCCCCGGTGTAGTTCGCGGTACCGTTCAGGATGCTCGCGATGGCAGCCTTGCTCGTGTCGTTCTCCTGCGTGTTGTTGAACAGGGAACGGCCGAACGAGCCGTACACGTCCCAGGTGAGATCCGTACCGGGGATGTCGCCCTTCAGTCCGCCGAGGGCCTGGTACACGTCGTACTTGAACACCTGGATCCGATCACCGCTCATGGTCAGCAGCTTGGTGAGCGCCAGTGGTTGCGTCAACGCCGCGGGGTTGTTGGGATCCGCCGTGCGCGAGGCGAGGATGGTCTGCAGGGCCGGGTTGCCGGCCACGAAGGGATTGTTCAGCGGCACGAAGAAATACTTGCCGGGTCCCGTGGAGCCGCCGGCAGTCTCGTCGCGCGCGGAGGATTCCATGAAGCTGAACTGGCCATACGCCGAAACGTGGTCGTTCACGTTGAAGGTGCCGCGCCCCATGAAGTTATACTTCGTGAGCGGCACCTGGATGGCGAAGAATTGCCCGAGAGCGATCTCCACCTGCGTGCAGTTCTTGCCGATGTTGATGCCCTTCGGGCCGAGGCCCCGGTAGTTCTGCACGCAGTTGGGGGCGGCAAGGTCAGTGAAGACGGTGCCGTCGGTGTTGACACCGAGCGCACCGTTGTACAGGCCGGTTCCGGCGATCGGTGTCGTGCCGGGGTAGCCGGCGAGCACGCTGTTAACTGCCGCAATCGTCGGCGGCGCGCCAAACAGACCGGCGGGGATGATCCCTTCCGGCGGCCGCGCGAGCTGGCGGATGTTCTGGAAGAATGGCCGGTCCGAGCCATGGACCACACCTCGCTCCGAGTACTCGAAGGCGACGACGGCGTTACCTCGGTTGTCGGCGAAGTTGCCACCGATCAACGCACTGGCGTGCTCCTCGGCGCCATCGCCATGGGTCGTTGCGCCGTGAGTCACGTCGAGCTCGACGCCGCTGAAACGCTGGCGCAGCTTGAAGTTCAGCACCCCGGCAATCGCGTCGGAGCCATAGGCAGCGGAGGCACCCCCGGTGATGACCTCGACGTTCTCGATCATCGACATCGGGATGGTGTTGAGATCGATCGAGCCGTTTGGGTTCGAAGGCACGAGGCGCCGCCCGTCGAGCAGGACGAGCGCGCGGTTCGGACCGAGGCCGCGCAGATCGCCGTACGCCTGTCCGCCGGAGAAGCCCGTTGCACCCTGCACGTCACCAACTTCGCTGGTGCCCTGAGCGGCGGCGAACTGCGGCATCTCGCCGATGGCGCGATCCAGCGTCGGCTGTCCGGCAGCGGCAATCGCCGACTGGCCCAGGGTGACGATCGGGCTGTCGGACTCGTAGTCGCGGCGCGAGATGCGTGAGCCGGTGACGACGACTTCCTCGACCTTCGAGGGTGCGCCTTCGGATCGCGCGGCGGCCGGCGCTGCCGGACCCTGCGGCTCGCTGGGCGGCTCACTCGAAGTCGCCTGATCGAGCGCGAGGTCGGCGCCCGCATAGGCGATCCTGTGCACCTTCAGCGCGTCATTCGCCGTCGACGCCTCGGGATGGGGCCGCCGTCGGATCATGAGCGCGCCCGATGGAGAGTGTTCCACGACGAGATTCGTGCCCTCGAGCAGTCGACTCAACGCCTCCTGCGCCGTGTAGTCGCCCTCCAGGGAGGCCGCGCCCGCGCCGGAAACGACGTCCTCGGTGAATATGACGTCTTGTCCGCAGATCTGGCCGTAGCTTCGCAGCGCCTGCGAAAGCGGCTGGTTGGCGATCTCAAAATGAAAGGTGCGCTGATGGGCCGCGGCAGCCGTCGCGAATGCAACAGATGCGACAGAGGCGATGAAGAGTTCGAGAACCGGCCGCGCTCGAACAGGGCGGCAACGGCGCTGCGGACGCCTCCAAGGCATCATTTGTTGCAGTGCGGCGTACGCGGTATTCCAAGACCGTAGGCAAAACGGCATGCACATCCCCCCTCTCCAGTGCGTGTGTCGGTCGGCCCCGTTACGGGGCTCTTGTCACATACAGACGTAGGATGCGTCAGAATCCTCCACCCGCAGACGAATAAACCGCCCCGAACCTGAACGCGCATTCAGGAACGGCTGCTCGGGGATCATTCCGGGGGGGTTCGGGAGCTCAGGCGGATCGAGCCGTCCGCCGCCTCCCGTGCGCGCACGGGCAGGTAGCTGACGATGGTACTCACGAATCCGGCGACGTCGCCCTCATGGAAGACCCCGCTGATTCGCAGGCCGGAAGCCTGCTCGTCGTCGATGGCGATCGGACGCGCCCCATAGCGGCTGACGCGCGCAACCACGCTGGAGAGCGGCTCGTTTTCGAACACCAGCTCGCCGTTCTCCCAGGCGATCGCCCGATCGACATTGACATGGGTGACCGAGGGCGCCGCGCTTGGCGAGATGACCAGCTGCTCCCCGGGCTCGAGCCGGATACGGGACGAGAGATCCCGATTTCTCGTATTGGCTGCCGTCCTGCTCGCATCTCCAGGCGCAGGGACGGAAGCGGAGGACTCGGCAGGCAGCGTTGCAGCCTTCGTGGGTAACACGAAGACGTGACCTTCGATCAGTGTCACCAAGAGCTCGGATCCCAGCAAGTCGACGTTGAAGGCCGTTCCGGTGGCGACGACCTTGTGCCCGCCTGCCGTGACCGTGAAAGGCCGCTCGACATCGTGCGCCACGTCGAAGCGCGCTTGTCCGGCCTCCAGGACGAGCTCGCGCGCATGCGCGCCATAGCGGACCCTGACTTCACTTCTCGAGTCCAGCGCAATCTGTGACCCATCGATCAGGGTAACGACACGTCGCTCGCCCGCCCGCGTACGATACTCATCGAAGCGGTGCGTCTGCCAAAACAGGAGCGCTGCGACCGCCAGCATCAGGACAGCCGCGGCCGCCCCGAAGCAGGCGGGCAAGCGGAGCCGTCGCAAATGAGTCCAGTGCGCCCGCCCGGCATTGTGCGCGTGGGCTAGAGCCGCCCGGCGCAACCGGATGAGTCCGGGCGAGGTTGCATGCTCACCCAGACACTCCCAGGGAGCCTGCACCCGGTGCCACGCCGAACGGTTGCGCGGGTCCTGCGCCAGCCATGCCTCGAGCGCCTGGCTGTACGCGCCAGGGTCCTCGGTCAAACGGGTCCGCCAGGCCGCGGCCTGTACGAGGCGGTCCGGTTCGACGCCAGCGGTCATTGGTGCCCGCACCTCGTGGCGAGGTGGAGCATGGCTTTCATGACGTGCTTTTCCACAGTGCTCTGTCCGATCCCGAACAAGGCGGCGATGTCTTTCTGCTTCATGTTCTCGAGTCGAAACAGGATGAAGACGCTGCGCGTCAGCTCGCCCAGCTCATCCAGTGCCTGCAGCACCTCGGCCAGCGTCGCCTCCCCGAGTAAGACGCGTTCGGGCGAGCGATCCTCCACCAGTTGACTGTGGATCTCGTCCGCCAGGGCCTCCTCCAGAGGCCGCGAGCTCAAGGTGGGGTTGCGAAGCGTCCGGCGCCTGTAATCCTTGAGCAGATTGGCGGCCGCCGTGAAGACGTAACTCTCGGCGTTGTCGATGAGATCCCAGTCGGAGGCGCGAATGATGCGCAGAAGCACCTCCTGGGTCAGATCCTCCGCCAGCGAGCGGTCGCGGATCCGGCGCAGGAAGAAGCTCATCAAAGGGCCGGAAAAACGGGTCCAGAGCTCATCGCGCAGCCGGGCGCCGGAATCCGTGTTGACGAGGGGTCGCATGAGCTTCAATTCGACTGTTTTCGCAACCCTACCACGGCGGGCGCCCCGGCGGTCAACGGTTGGCAGGCACCCCCGCCGTCACCGGTGCGCCGCGCGGCGGCACGTCAAACCACATTACGGCGGCTCCGGTGTGGCCTTCACCCGGCGACACCGCGACATAGAGCCGGTGCAGCGCCGGAACGAGAACGGCCGTCTTCGCCCCCTTGGCGCTCGGGACCCGGGCGAGCTCCACATAGTGATCGGGGTCCTGCTGCTGGATGACTCCGATGTAGCCTTCTCCGCCGGCAATGTAGACCCGGTGGTTGTCCGGATCGTAGACCACCTCGTCGGTGCGCTCGGGAGCGGTGAACGCCGCAATCGTCGCTCCGGTGCCGGAGTCGAGCACGATCAGCTTGCCGGGCTTGCGGGTGACCACGAACAGGCGCCGCCCGGACTCGTCCAACGCGACGGGCGCGTTCTGTTGCGCCTCGTGTATGGGCCAGGTCGCCACGACGGCTCGCTTGCGCTTGTCGATCACGGCAAGGTAGTTCTTGTCGGTCACGTTGATGAACAGGCGGTCGCCCGTCTGCTCGATCGCCATGGCCTCGACGTGATTGGAGTCGAACTTGACGTCACCGAAATGCTCGCCCGTGCGTGGATCGATCT
>CAZDTG010000076.1:0-19884 GCA_964508005.1 uncultured Steroidobacteraceae bacterium | reverse complement strand
GCAGCGCCGTGGCCTTCATCGACAGGCCGAGTCCCGCGATCATGTTCGTGGCATGGCCCGTTTGCGAGGCCGCGGCGATCTTGCGCACCGGCGAGTACTCGGTCGCGGTGTAGTATTCGGTGATCAGAATCATCGCGGCGGTGAGCCCGAGGCCGATGAGCGTGCATCCGTACAACGCGCCGGCCTGCGCCGGCATGAGCTGACGGGTGATGAAGTAGAAAGCGATGGCCGACACGATGCCGGAGACGATCACACCCTTGTAGAGCGCGTTCATGATCTTGCCGCCGTCGCGGATCGACACGAAGAACGTCCCGATGATGGAGGACACGATCGATGCGGCGCCGAGCGCGAGCGGGTAGATGACGGCGCTCGAGGAGGCGGCTTCTCCCTGGTTCGCGAACAGCAGCCCGCCTAACACCATGGTTGCGACCAGGGTGACCGCGTAGGTCTCGAAGAGATCGGCCGCCATGCCGGCGCAGTCGCCGACATTGTCACCCACGTTGTCGGCGATGACCGCCGGATTGCGCGGGTCGTCTTCCGGGATTCCGGCCTCGACCTTGCCCACCAAGTCGGCACCCACGTCGGCGCCCTTCGTGAAAATGCCGCCGCCCAGGCGCGCGAAGATCGAGATGAGCGAGCCGCCGAAGGCGAGGCCGACCAGCGCATGGAGCGCGCCGTCCGCTCCGATCGAGGGGAACTGCCGCAGCAGCGAGAAGTAACCTGCAACACCGATGAGGCCAAGACCGACCACGAGCATTCCGGTGATCGCTCCGCCGCGGAAGGCAACCGCGAGCGCGGCGTTGAGTCCGCGAGTGGCGGCTTCAGCCGTGCGCACATTCGCTCGTACGGAGATGTTCATCCCGATGTACCCGGTGAGGCCCGAAAGGATGGCCCCGATGGCGAAGCCGCCGGCAGTCGCCCATCCGATGGGCGAGAACCCGATCGCCACGAACAATACGATGCCGACGATGAGGATCGTGGAGTATTGGCGGTTGAGATACGCTTTGGCGCCGGCCTGAATGGCCGCCGCGATCTCCTGCATGCGGGCGTTGCCCGCGGGCAGCCGAAGAATCGACATCATCGAAAATACGCCGTACAGCACGGCGAGAACACCGGCACCGATGGCAAGCCACAGCCACGTGGTGGGATCATTCATCAGCGAACCTCCCCTCGACCAGACTACATTGAGAATTCAGCACATCAGGAATTGTTCGTTGTCGGGCCCGGACGATCCCGTGATCGGTCGTCCGGCCGCTGAAAAGGCGCGGCACTATAACATGGCGAAAAAAGCGCAATGAAGAGCACGCGTTTTTCAAGGATCGGACAGGCTCTTTAGAGCTTGAAGTCCGTCTTCACTTTCCTGCGGACCGGCGCGCCCTTGATCTTCACGTAGTCGGGCAGCCCGTCCTTGTAGGGGGGATAGTCTTCCCCGGCCACCAGCGGCTGCAGGTAGCGGCGGCAGGCGGCGGTGATGCCGAAACCGTCCGCGCTGATGTACTCACGCGGGACCTTCTTTTCCTTGTTGGCGACTTCCGCGAGCGGTATGTGGCCGATCGCCCATTTGTAGGGTTTTGAGGATTTGCGCACGATGGTGGGCATTACGGCGTTGACACCTTTCACGGCGAGCTCCACGGCCGCCTTGCCAACCGCGTACGCCTGGTCGGCGTCGACCTTCGACGCGATGTGACGCGCGGAGCGCTGCAGATAATCCGCAACCGCCCAATGGTATTTGTAGCCGTGCGCTTCGCGTACCATGTTGGCGACGACCGGCGCGACGCCGCCCAGCTGCGTGTGCCCGAACGCGTCTTTCGTACCCGCGTCCGCGAGGAATTTACCATCCGATGTTGCCGCGCCTTCCGAGACGACGACGACGCAATAGCCGTAATCCGTCACCGACTGTTTCACCTTGTCGAGAAACTTCTGCTGCTCGAAGGGAATCTCGGGGAAGAGGATGATGTGCGGCGCATCTTCCGGCTTCGTGCCGGCGAGACCACCCGCGGCCGCGATCCAGCCCGCGTGACGGCCCATCACCTCCATGACGAAGACTTTGGTCGACGTACGCGCCATCGAAGCGACATCGAGCGCGGCCTCCCGCGTGGAGACCGCAACGTATTTCGCCACCGACCCGAAGCCCGGGCAGCAGTCGGTGTGCGGCAGATCGTTATCGACCGTCTTCGGCACGCCGACGCAGGTGATCGGATAGCCGAGGGACTCCCCGATCTGAGCAACCTTGAGGGCGGTGTCCATCGAGTCGTTGCCGCCGTTATAGAAGAAATAACCGATGTCGTGTGCCTTGAAGACCTCGATGAGACGCTCGTATTCGGCGCGGTTCTGCTCGATCCCCTTGAGCTTGAAACGCGCCGAGCCGAATGCTCCCGCCGGGGTGTAGCGCAGGCCGCGGATGGTCGCCGGGCTTTCCTTGCTCACGTCGATGAGGTCTTCCGTCAGGGCGCCGATGATGCCGTGGCGGCCGGCGTAGACCTTGCCGATGTACCTCGATTGCTTCATCGCGGTCTCGATGACGCCGCAGGCCGAGGCGTTGATCACGGCTGAGACGCCGCCCGATTGGGCGTAAAAGGCATTTTTCCTGGCGGGTTGCTTCATGGATTTTCGTCGTGTTGGCCGCGCGGCGAATTTGCGGGCTGCCAAGAATAACGCAGCCGCCGGGGGGTTGTGCCCCTTTGTCCGCCACGCGCGGCGGCCGCAGGGGCGGTCCCGTTTGACCTCTCATGGGGGGGCCGGTAACGTGGCGAGCCTTTCGGGGTAGGGATCGATCTCTTTAAAAATCATGCGTATCGTTTTATTGGGAGCGCCCGGCTCCGGCAAGGGCACCCAGTCTCAGCGTCTCGTCGAGCGTCACGGCATTCCACAAATCTCCACGGGCGATCTGCTGCGCGCCGCCGTGGCCAGGGGCACGGATCTGGGGCTCAAGGCCAAGGCGGCCATGGATGCCGGCCGGCTGGTCGATGACGACATCGTGCTCGGCATGATTCGCGAGCGTCTGGCCGAGCCCGATGCGCAACGCGGCTTCATCCTCGACGGCTTCCCTCGCAACCTCGCACAGGCGCGCGCACTCGAAGCGATGCTGCACGAATTGGGCAAGCCGCTCGATGCCGTCGTGCAGATGGATGTGGATTACGATGAGCTCACGCGCCGCATCTCGGGGCGCCGCACCTGCGCCGACTGCGGCCGGGTGTTCAACGTCCTGACCTGCCCGCCAGGGCACGCCGAGAGCGAGACCTGCCCGAAGAACGGCGGCCCGCACCGCCTCTTCCAGCGCCCTGACGACAACGAGGCGACCGTTGCCGAGCGGCTCAAGGTGTATGACGAGAAGACGAAACCGCTGACCGAGTTTTACCGTGACCGCGGCATGCTGCGCTCGATCGATGCGGAGGGCGAGGTCGACGAGGTGACTCACCGCCTGGAGACGGCGCTCGAGTCGTTTTCCGCGCCGGCGGCGTTCGCTGAGGGGGCAGCGAAGGATCCCGGCTCGCAGCATGCGGCGGCGCGAGCGCCTGCAAAGAGGGCCGCGCGAAAAAAAGCTGCCGCAAAGAGGCCGGCGGCGAAAAAGCCTTTGGCCCGCCGGGCGCCGGCGAAGAGAGCTTCGCGCAAAACCCTGGCGAAGAAGGCGGCGTCGAGGACGCCCGCGAAAGGAGCGGCGGGCAAGAAGGCCGCGCGCAAGAAGACTGCGCGCAAGAAGACTGCGCGCAAGAAGACTGCGGGCAGGAAGACGGTACGCAGAACGGCGTCAGGCGGAAAGGCGCGGGCCGGCCGGGAGCGGCGCGGCAAGCGCCGGGTCGTTATCTAAGGAACACAATCGCCTGAGAACGTGGGTGCGACGCGTACGTCGCGCACGGGGGAGGCCGCAGCAGGTGCGGCATCAGGCAGACAGGCTCGTGATCACGCGCCCCGTCCGGCGAGCCGGGCGACGATCCTTACCAGCTCGGCGGGCTCGACCGGCTTTGACAAGTGCATCTGGAAGCCGGCTTCGCGAGCCCTGGCGGCGTCTTCCGGTCGCGCGTACGCCGTCAGCGCCGCCGCGGGCAGGTGTTCCGGACCGGTCGTCGAGCGGACCGCGCGGATGAGCTCATAGCCGTCCCGTCCCGGCATGCTGACGTCCGAAATCAACACGTGCGGATTGAAGGCACCGAGGGTCGCGAGCGCGGCTTCCACCGACGGCGCCGCGGCCACCTGCGCCTGGCTATCGCCGAGCACGCGCCGGAGCAACTCGAGCGTGTCCGGCTCGTCGTCCACCACGAGGACACGCAGCCCGGTCAAATCGACCCGGCGAGCGAGGGCGTCCGCGGCGGGGAGGTGCTCGCGTGCTGCGCGCCCCGCGGAGGTCTCACCGTTCATATTGTCCCGTGGTGCGACTCTGGGCAGCAGAACCGTGAAGGTAGCACCACGTTTCAACCCGGCGCTGGCTGCGGAAACGGTGCCGCCGTGCAACTCGACGAGGCGTTTCGCCAGCGACAGTCCCAGCCCCAGTCCCGAATAGCGATGCTCGTCCGGCGCCTCGGTGCGCCAGAAGCGATCGAACACATAGGGCAGCAGCTCCTTGGCGATTCCCGCGCCGGTGTCGCTGACCACGATCTCGCAGTGGCCGCCGGTGGTGCGCACGGTGACCACCGCCCGTCCACCACGCGGCGTGAACTTGATGGCGTTGCTGAGCAGGTGCCAGACCACCTGTTGCAACCGTTGCGGGTCGCCGAACACCAGACACTCCGGCGTCCCCAGTTGCTTCTCCAGGATGACGCCCTTGCTCGCAGCTGACGCTTGCAGGATGTCCAGTGCCGCCTCGACGATCTCGCAGACATCCGTCTCTTCGGGGTCCACACGGATCTTGCCCGTGGAGACCGCGCTGAGGTCGAGCAGGTCGTCCACGATGTGCGCCATGAGACGCGCGTTGCGCGCGATGGTCTGGCCGCCCGAGCGGGTTTCCTCCATGCCGAGCCGGCCGAGCTCCATCAAGCGGGACCAGCCGAGAATCGCATTGAGCGGCGCGCGCAGCTCGTGGCCGAGTGCTTCGAGGAATTCGTCCTTCAGCCGCCCGCTGCGCTCCGCCTCGATGCGCGCTGCGCGCTCACTGGCGAGCAACGCTCGCAGTTGTTGTACTGGCTGCTCCATAACACGCAACGATAGCAAGCACAGTGGCTCCGGGATACCCCATGCGCTCACGAGCGGCGCGTCCGCTGCAAGCGCCGTACCCGAAAACGCCAGCCGAAAAAACAACACTTTTTGCCCCAGGCCGAAACGGGCCGCTCGAAGCGCTTGCTGAAAGAGCGACACCCGCGGGCGGCGCGAGCGCGCTTCGGGACGGCCGCGGCAGGCGTATCATCAGCCAGGCAGGCTCCCGGGCCCCGGCAGCACGCGTTTCGTCCGTTACAGCAGGGCTAACATACGGTCGCCGATCACGGCTCGGCGCCAGCCTTTCAGCACGGCGACGTCCTGACGGCCGTCCGCGAGTTGCTCGAGATCCCGCCGCGTAGCCAGGATCTCGGGACTGAGACCAAGGTCGGCGGCGATTGCCTGGTTCACCGTGGCGAGCTTTTTCACCAACGCGTTCTTCACAGGATCGGGACGCATCCGTGCCGGCAGCGCGGGTGGCGGATCGGTGATGTCCGCCGCACGCACACAGGCGAGGATCTCTTCGCCGCAATGCTTCACCACACCCGCCGGAACCTCCGTGATGGCATGCAGTGCCTGTGCGGAGCGAGGCACCTGGAGCACGATCTCGCGCAGGGCTGTGTCATCGAGAATCCAGCCCCGCGGCCGGTTGCGCTCGATCGCGCGCCGCTCTCGCCATGCCGCAAGCTGTTGTGTGAGGCGCAGGCGCTCGTCGTCGAGCCCGCGCAACCCCTTGATTCGTTGCCAGGCGTGCTCGGGCTCCGTGCTGAAGCTGCGTGCGTCGCCCAACGCAGCGAGCTCTTCCGTGAGCCATTCGAGCCGGCCGAGCTTTTGCAATTGCTCTTCCAGCAGAGACTTCAGCGGTAACAGGTAGCGCACGTCATCGAGCGCGTATTCGATCTGTTCCGGCGACAGCGGCCGCCGGGACCAGTCCGTGCGCGTATGCGTTTTCGCCAGCTCATGTCCGATCAGGCGGCGCACGAGCTCCGCATACCCCACCTGCGCGGGCATGCCCGCGAGGGCCGCGGCGATCTGCGTATCAAACACCGGGCGCACGAGGCCCGTCACAGGCAGGAGCACCTCGATATCCTGCCGCGAGGCGTGCATGACCTTGATGGTGCCCGGCGCGGTGAGCGCGCGGGTCAGCGGCGCCAGATCACTCGATGCCAGAGGATCCACGCACCAGGCGTCGCTCGCCGCAGACACCTGCACGAGGCAAAGCTCTGCACGGTAGGTGCGCTCCCGCAGAAATTCGGTATCGAGGCCTATGGCCTCGAGCCTTTCGAGGTGTGCGCCAAGCTCGGCAAGAGCTGCTGATGTCGTGACTACGGGCTGCAACTGCGTTGAGGATGACCTGTACAATCGGGCGCGCACATTATGCGAGTCGAGCGACAGTATCGAAAGCCATGAAGGAGCTCATTCAGCTCTTTACCCAGATCGCATTGCTGCGCCGGGGGCCCCAGGACCTGCCGGCCTCGCTGCTGTTGCTGGGGATGACCATCGTCGGGTACTTCGGGATCAATTTTCTCGTGAGCAGCCTGATGCCGCCGCTGAAGGGCTGGCCGGCGCACCTGGCGGTCGACGTGGTCTTCACACTCGCCTGGTACGTCGTGCTGCTTCGGCTGGCCGGACGGTCCGAGCGCACGCTGCAAACGGCGACGGCGGTATTCGGGTTCCAGGCCGTGCTCTCGCCTCTGTTGGTCATTTCCGAGTGGCTGATGCTGCGATTCGCGCAGGATACGACGTGGCAGCTCCCCGTCGCCCTGATGTGGCTGATGCTCGTCATCTGGGTCATCGCCGCCAACAGCCACGTCGTCAAGGCGGCCCTCGAGTGGTCGAGCGCGGCGAGCGTCGCACTGGTCATCCTCCAGATTCTCGCCGGACAGCTCGTGCTGTTCGCCCTGTTTCCCGCCGCCACCACGTAGGAGCCTGTCCGCCTAAATCATGCACGTCCACATCCTTGGAATCAGCGGCACTTTCATGGGCGGGATCGCCGCGATCGCGCGCGCGGCAGGTCATCGCGTCACCGGCTCGGATCGCAACGTCTACCCGCCGATGAGCACGCAGCTCGAATCGCTCGGGATCGATGTGATCCAGGGCTTCGAGGCCGGGCAGCTCGATCCGGCGCCCGACATCGTGGTCGTCGGCAACGTGATGACGCGAGGCTATCCGGTCGTCGAGGCACTCCTCGAGCGTGGGCTTCCCTATACCTCGGGACCCGAATGGCTGGCGCGCGAGGTGCTCAAGGATCGCTGGGTACTGGCGGTGGCCGGCACTCATGGCAAGACGACGACCTCCTCGCTGCTGGCGTGGATTCTGGAGCACGCGGGCCTGGCGCCCGGATTTCTGATCGGCGGCGTGCCGGCGAACTTCGACACCAGCGCGCGGCTCGGCCGCGAGCCGTTCTTCGTGATCGAGGCCGACGAGTACGACACGGCATTCTTCGACAAACGGGCGAAATTCGTCCACTACCGTCCGCGCACGGCGATTCTCAACAATCTCGAGTACGACCACGCTGATATCTACCCGGACGTCGCCTCCATCCAGCGACAATTCCATCACCTCGTGCGCATCGTGCCGGCTGGCGGCCGCATAGTCTGGAACTCCGGCGACGAGCGCTTGCGTGAGACGCTTGCCATGGGGTGCTGGACTCCATTGGAAGGATTCGCGCGCGATGCCGCCAAGGATGCGCTGTGGACCGCGAAGCCGGCCGGCACGGTCGACGATTACTCGCGGTTCGAGGTGCTCGAAGGGGGCAAGTCGCGCGGTACAGTGCAGTGGTCGCTGATCGGCGCCCATAACATGGAGAATGCGCTTGCAGCCATCGCGGCCGCTCGCCACGCCGGAGTAACGGTGGCGCACGCAATAGACGCGCTGGAGTCGTTCCAAGGGATCGCACGCCGGATGCAGGTGCGAGGCGAGGTTAACGGTGTCCGCGTCTATGATGACTTCGCACATCATCCCACCGCCATCACGACCACCGTGGACGGCCTGCGCCGCCGTGTCGGGAAGGCCCGGATCATCGCGGTCCTGGAGCCTCGCTCGAACACGATGCGCATGGGTGTTCACCAGGATACGCTCGCGGTGTCGCTGTCGGGCGCGGACGAGGTTTGGCTCTACGCGCCGGCCGACATTGGCTGGAATACCGACGCTGTCGTCGCGGCGCTGGGCCCGCGCGGGCATGCGAGTCGCGACATAGAGTCGTTGGCGAGTGATCTCGCCAGGTCGGCTCGTTCCGGAGATCACGTGTTGATCATGAGCAACGGCGGGTTCGGCGGCCTGCACGGAAAGCTGCTGGCCGAGCTCGAGCGGAGGGCCCGTGATGCGGCGAGTCACGACGCCTGAGCCGGGGTGCACGAGGCCGCCCCGGTGAGCCGGACGAATTTGTCCGGCGCGCCGACTGCGGCGACACTGCCGCTGTTTCCATTGAACACCGTGTTGTTTCCGGACGGTCTGCTGCCGCTGCGGATTTTCGAGACGCGCTACGTCGACATGGTCGGGCAGTGCATGCGGGAGGCGAGTCCGTTTGGCGTGGTGATGATCCGCTCGGGCGCGGAGGTCGGCGCGGTTGCGGACACCGTAGAGCTGGGCACCAGCGCGCGCATCGTGGACTTCAGCCAGCTGCCGGATGGCCTTCTCGGCATCACGGGCCGGGGCGAGCGCAAATTTCGGGTGTTGAAGCGTTGGCAGCGTGCCGATGGGCTCAATCTCGGCGACATCGAATATCTGCCGCCCGAGGCGGCCCTCGAGCTGCCGGACGAATACCGGCATCTGGCCGACCTGTTGCGCAAGGTGTTGCCGCAGTTGGGCGAGCCCTACGCGAGCATCACGGGGAATTTCGCGGACGCGTCCTGGGTGGGCTGGCGGCTCGCCGAGATTCTGCCGCTCGGCCTGGCTGACAAGCTCAGCCTGCTCGAGCTCGATGAGCCGCTCGAGCGGCTGGCGCGGCTGCATCGGCTGGTGCGCAAAGTCCCGGGCTGAATCGGCGGCCGCTCAGCCCGGCAAACGCCGGGTGCGCATATAAAGCCCGAGGTATTTGCGCCGCACGTAGTTGGCCTCCACGAGCGCGAACACGAGACCGCGCCAGCCATCGAGAAAACCGAGCCGCAGCCAGTAGCCGCGCACGAAGCGCCACTGCGGGTTGATGAGTACCTTGGCGAGGCCGCAGCGCTTGCCACGCGCGTAAAGCGCCTGCGCCATGAGATCGGCATAGCGTTGCATGCGGACCTGGTGATCGGTGAGGCTGCGATAGGAATAATGCTCGAGATGGCCGTGCAGCTTGCCGACAGGACCGCTGACGCGCGTATTCTCGTGGATCTCGTCTCCGATCCAGCCGCCGCGGCGGCGATCGAACAGGCGGATGAGCCGGTCGGGGTAGGCATTGCCATGGCGCAGGAAGCGGCCGAAATAATCGGTGATCCGCGGCACGGACCAGCCGGCGAACCGGGCAAAGCCGCCCGCGCGAAGCGCTTCGATCTCACCCCGCAGCCGTTCGCTCAAGCGCTCATCGGCATCGAGGCACAATACCCAGTCGTTGCCGGCGCTCGCCACGGCAAACTGCTTCTGTGAGCGGTATCCCGGCCAATCGCGCTCGATCACGCGCGCGCCGCGGCTTGCGGCCAGCTCGCGGGTGGTGTCCGTCGAGTGCGAATCCACGACGATGATCTCGTCGCAGAAGCTCACGGACTCGAGGCATGCTTCGATCCGATCGGCTTCGTTGTAAGTGATGATGCATGCCGACAGCCCGCTCCGACTCGTCACGCACAGTCCCCGTTCATCCGCTCGAGAGCCGTAGAATACTCCGTATGAGCGTCCTCTTCTTCGACCCGGTATGCCAGCAGCCGTACGACACCAGCACGTTGGGGCGGCAGGCGATGGGAGGAACGGAATCGACTGTCGTCCGTATCGCCGATGCGCTCGAGGCGTTGGTCGTTCAGCACAATCGGCGTGAGATTCGAGGCCGCTACCGTGTGCCGGAAAAGATGCCGCAGGTGCGTAGCGTCGTCATCAACCGGGATTCGCGGGCACTGCCTCTGGTACGGGACCTCTATCCGAACGCGCGGCTGTATCTGTGGCTGCACGATCGAGTCAGGCCGGGCTCGAAGCGCGCCGGCTGGCTCGCTTCGACGGCCGGTCTGCTGCGCGAGCAGGCGGTAACGGTCGTTTGTGTTTCGGACTCGCAGCGGCGGGGGGTTGAGGCAGCGCTTCGCGCGATGCGCGTCGCGGACGCCGTGCGTGCGCTGACCATTTACAACCCGATCGACGATGCGCTCGCGCCGGACGGCGCAGCGGTCGATCCGGACAAGCTGGTGTTCTTTTCGTCACCCAACAAGGGGCTGAGGTTCACGCTCGACGCATTTCGTGCGCTGCGCCGGCGGATGCCGGGCCTGCGCCTGGTGGTCGGTAACCCCGGATACAAGATCCGCGACTCCGCTCGCATCGCGGGCGTCGAATATCTCGGCCCGCAGCCGCAGGCCCACATCCACGCCCAAGTGCGCACGGCCCTGTGCACGTTCTTTCCGAACTTCGTCATTCCGGAGACGTTCGGACTGGTCTTCGCCGAATCGAACGCCCTGGGCACGCCGGTGTTGACGCACGACTGCGGAGCCGCCGCGGAGGTGATCGGCGATCGCAATCAGATGCTGCCGGTCACTTTGGCCCATCGCGTTTACGAGGCGCTGATGGGTTCGTTATCGCCGGGCTGGCGCGCCGGTCCGGCGCGTGTCGCCGCGGCTCTGGGCTTGTTCGATGCCTACGCGGAACGCATCCAGGCATGGCGGTCCGGCGCCCGGCCTCAGGTTGGACCCGATCCGCGGTTCCGGCTCGCTGCCGTTGCGGAGCAGTGGCGCGCTTTGCTGGCTCTTTGAGGCCGGCAAGTCACCCTGTCGGGCGTGGCGCAGGCCGAAGCCCGTCAGATTTCCTGTGCTTCATTCGCTCGAGCAGCATCAGCCACGTCTCGAACACCGCGGTGTCCGAGATCTGGTCCAGACGTGTCGAGGCCGGCGGGCCGCCGATGGCCACGACGGGCGAGCCCGATGAGCTCCGCGGCAGCCACTGCGCTTGTGAGTGGCCGCCGAACATCACGACGAGGGGCAGGCCCAACGCCGCGGCCGCGTGCGCCGGTCCGGTGTCCACGGAGATCATGCTGTGCCCGGCCTCGCACAGGGCTAGCAGGCGCTCCAGGGGAATCTCCGCGGCAAACACCGCGGCCGGCAGGTGCACCGCCTGCTGAATCCAGCCCAGCAACAGCGTCTCACGCGGCGCTCCGCATAACACGATCGCCGCCTCGGGCATGTGCGTATGGACTCGACGCAACAGCGCGGCCCATCGCTCTACCGGCCATGCCTTGTCATCGAGCAAGGAGACGCGCAGCTTGTTACCGCGCATGGTGCGCCGGTTGCCCGGCTGCACGAGGATGAGAGGCCGGCCCAACCAACCCTGCGCCTCGATCCATGCAGCGCAATCCGCACGCGCCGCCGCCGACACTTCCAGGCGCGGGGCGCACAGAGGAGGATTCGCGCTCGGCCACGGATAGTCGCTCTCACGCAGCGCTGGCGGGGTCAGATGGCCGAAACTCACCAGCCGGTCGACCCAATGCGCCTCGCGATAGCTCGCCTCGCGCGTGATGAACAGACAGCGGGCCGGCTCGGTGCCGCTCAGCGCCAGCAGCCGGCGGATTCTCGCCAGCTTGCGCGGATCGTACTCGCAAACGTAGACCGGGTCGGAAGGGCTGCGGCGCAGCGCCCACAGCGCGCGCCACCACGCCGGGTCGAAAAGAAACGGCGTGTAGCGGAGCAGGCAATTGACTTGCGCCACGTCCCGGTGCGTGCGGTAAATTTCCGCCGTCCACACGCCCGCTCCCACCAGCCGGCACGGACGGCCGTAACGGCGGTGGAGAATGTCGAACAGAGTGCTCAGTAGAATCAGATCGCCGACCCGGCCGAACCAGATGACGATCGGTTGCCGGGCCGGCGCTGTCGAGCTGGATGACATCCCTACAAGCTTACGGACGTTACGACCCGCTGGCACCTCCCCCGACGAAGCTATTGTGGGTACTCCGCTGCTGCGCCGTGAGAAGACCGAGCTTCTCGAGCCGTGCCTCGATGGCGCGCAGGGTGCGGCCGTGTCGTGCGGCGATGTCCGCTAAGGAGTCTCCGGACTTGAATGCCGCGACGAGCGCAGCTTCCTCGTCCCCGCCCCACGAACGGCCGACGTTACCGGGCAGTTGCGCGCGCCGCTGCGCGCGAGCCGCCGTCTGCTCCAGTGCCGCTATGCCGGCGAGTAGCGCTCGCAGGATGTCGGCGTTTTGCAGAATCGTGCCGGAAGGCAGCTCCGCGCCGCTCAGCGGGTCGACGCCCTGTACGAGTGCCTGAAGAATTTGCCGGGCCCGTTGTTCCTTCATGTGAGATCCATCCTTGGTTTTGCGACGCGCTCATTGTCGGCCGCGCGCGTTGGCATTTGCCAGATGCGAAGGTTGCGCGTTCGTCGAGATTTGCGTGGGCATGGGATGCGCGCGCAGCAGGCGGCGGGGCGGCAGCGCCATGTGCGCCGCTCTCGTTATTGAGCTAGTCTCTGCCGCAATTTTCCGTAAGCCGGAAGCGACTCATGCGTGCTTTTGCCTGTTTCCTCGGGCTGTTTCTCGTGGCCTTCGGCGTGGTCGCGCTGTTTGCCTATCCGGGGTGGCTGCTGTTGCACCCTCATTTCGACTTTCCGTTCCACCGCATCGGTGAGCGCATCGGCATGCTGGGGCTGCTCGCGGGTTTTGTGCTGGTGGCGCGCCGCCTCGGGCTGGCCGACCGCGCGAGCCTCGGGTACGGAGCGCCGCGCCGCGAGTTCCTGCGCGAGCTGGCGATCGGGCTCGGGCTGGGCGTGGCGACGATGGTGGCGGTGATCGGCATCATGGTCGCGTTCGGGCTGTTGGAATGGCGCGGTGCTGCCGCCTTCGGCGCGGGATCGTTGGCGAAGCTCGTCGGACTGCGCCTGCTGAGCGGGCTCGCGGTTGCGCTCATCGAGGAGACATTCATCCGCGGGGCCATGTTCACCGCGATTCAGCGCGAGTCGGGCACCGGTACCGCGATCGTCCTGACCTCGATCCTGTATTCCGCGAGCCACTTCTTCGGCAAAGTCCGGATCCCGGCCGAGCAGGTGACGCCCTGGAGCGGCGTGGATCTCATCACCGGGACGCTGCACGCGTTTTCCGATCCTCCGGGCATCGCGGATGCGTTCCTGTGTCTGATGGCGGTAGGGGTGGTCTTGGCCATCGTTCGCGCCGTGACCGGCAATATTGCCGCATCGCTCGGGCTGCACGCCGGCTGGGTGTGGGTCATGTTGGTTGCGCACGAGCTGTCGCAACCGGCGCCGCACGCGCCGCTGCGCTTCCTGCTGAGCCGGTTCGACGGGTTCGTGGGCTGGCTGGTGCTGGCATGGACGCTCTTGATGGGGGTCGGACTGTGGTGGTTTTACGCCGGCAGGCAGAGGCGCTCCGGCTCGCTCGCGCCGGGCTGAGCCACAGTGTCAGTTCAGCTGCTCCGCCTTGAACCCGTCGCGCCGCATGAGGTCGAGCAGGCCGCCGTCGCCGACCAGGTGCAGGGCGCCCACGACGACGAAATAGTTGTCCTTCTCCTTCAGCAGCTTCTCGATCTGCGGCACCCAGCGCCGGTTGCGATCCGTCACGAGAGCCCGGTAGAGGGCCGGGAATGACTTGTATTCGTCGCCGAGAAGCGACGCGAGCTTCGCCGCATCACCGGCGCGCCATGCAGTAACGACTGCCTGGGTGTCGCTGCCGACATCGCGCATCTCTGTCACGATGAGGTCGAGGAATTTCGCCTGCTCCTCGGGTGAGAGGGCCTCGAACAGGCCGAGCTGCTCGGACAGTGTCTCGAGTCCTGCGGTCGGCTTGCCGTCCGTCAGCGCGCGGTGCTCGAGCTGTTGCTCGACACCCGCCTGTGAATCGAACCCGAGTTGCGCGTACTGCAGCTCCATCAGCTGCAGTCCCAACACCCAGGGAGCCAGCTGATCGGCCATCTCCATTGGCAGGCCGAGCCGGCCGGCTTCCGTGGAAACGCGCCGGTAGCGCTCCTCGCCAATGGCCTTGCGCAGGTTGCTGCCCTCGGGGAGAGCGCCGTGCTCCATCATCCAACCGGCGGCCGCCATCGGATCGACCTTGCCGAGGTCGAGCTCCATGACGAGCGTTCGCGACCCTGCATAAGCGCGATCGAACGCGGCTGGAAGCGCTGCGTCGTTCGCTTTCAGAAGATGGACGGAGCCTGCGAGGTAGACGGTGTTGTGGTCGCCGTGGATCGCCCAGACCGGGCTCCCCGCGTGCGCCGTCAGGCAGCCGAGTAGACCGAGCGCGAGCAGTCTGCGGCACGTTTTTCGACCCACACAACCTCCGTCAGTAGCGTCCCATCCGCCCGCAACTCCAAAGTGCGGTAGGCCGGCGGCAGCCGATCCACCGCGAAGTCGGCTGCGTGCGGCAGAAACTGCGCGCAGGTGGAGGGTGTGGCCAGCAGCCGGACTCCCTTGCGCAACCCATCGTACCTCTGGTGCACATGGCCCCAGACGATCGCCCGCACATTACGGTGCCGGTCGATCGTCTGCAGGAATTCGGCTGAGTTCTCGAGACCGACGCGGTCGAGCCAGCGGCTGTCCATGGCCACGGGATGGTGATGCAGGCAGACCAGGCAATGCCGCTGCGGCGCAGAGGCGAGCGCCTCATCCAGCTCGGCGAGGCTCGGCTCGCTCAGCCGGCCGCTGGCCGATCCGGGAAGGCAGCTGTCGAGCAGTATGATTCGCCACGAGCCCAGGTCGAGGAAGCCGCCGACGACAAAGGGCGAACCGTTCAGCTCACGATGCATCGCTGCCGGCTCGTCATGATTGCCGGGCAGGCACAGAACGGGCATGCCGAGCGAGCCGAACAGGCGCCGGAAGTGCGTGTAGCCGGCCGGATCGTCCTGCACGATGTCGCCCGTCACCAGAACCACGTCGGGAGGCCAGTCGCGCGCCTGCGCATGCGTAAGCGTCGCCGTGAGTGCCGGAAGCGTTGCAATCCCGCGCAACGATTCCGTCTCGCCACCGTACAGGTGCGGATCGGTGAAATGATTGAGACGCAATACACTCTTTTCCATCGTACGTGCCTGCGGCATCCAGTCGCTTAAAGGAGACCACTCGGAGCGACCTTCCGTTCCTTCCGGTCGCGGCGCTTGAGGTGCCGCGGAAACTCTAACCGAAGTCCCCGGGTCCGGGGCAGTGAACTGAGTCGCTCGCGGACTGCGGAAAACGCACGGCATGACGCAGTACCCGCTTGCCCGTCGCATAATGTGAACCCGCCCACGCGAGTCCGCGCGATTAAGTCGTGAGGCCGAGCATAATGCGTCGTTGAGCATCCATCGCGTCTAGTGGAAAATGCGCCGCCCTTTGCAGGATAGTCGCGCGTATGCGGCTGCCCACCGCCCTTTGAGCTCTTCCATGACGCGCGAGCCATAACAGCATGACCACACGCCGCGAGCTAGCAAATACCCTGCGCGCACTTTCCATGGACGCCGTTCAGCGTGCCAATTCCGGACATCCGGGCATGCCGATGGGCATGGCCGATATCGCGCAGGTGCTCTGGGGTGACTTTCTCAAGCACAACCCCGGTAATCCGCTGTGGGTGGACCGCGATCGCTTCGTGCTCTCGAACGGACACGGCTCGATGCTCCTGTATTCGCTCCTGCATCTCACCGGTTATCCGCTGGGTCTGGAGGAGATCAGGAACTTCCGCCAGCTCGGCAGCCGTACCGCCGGTCATCCCGAGCACGAGCCCGCTGTCGGTATCGAGACGACGACCGGACCGTTGGGACAGGGCCTCGCCAACGCGGTCGGCATGGCGCTCGCCGAGAAGATGCTCGGCGCGCAATTCAACCGTCCGGGGCTCGAGATCGTCGATCACCACACCTATGCATTCGCCGGGGACGGCTGCCTCATGGAAGGCATTTCGCACGAAGCGTGTTCCTTCGCGGGCCGGCATGGGCTGGGCAAGCTCATCGTGTTCTACGATGACAACGGCATCTCGATCGATGGCAGGGTGGAGGGATGGTTTGCCGACGATACGGCCAAGCGCTTCGAGGCCTATCACTGGCACGTGATCGCGAACGTCGACGGCCACGATGCCGAGGCGGTCGTGGCGGCGGTGCGCGCGGCACGGGCCGAAAAGTCCCGTCCTTCGCTGATTTGCTGCAAGACCATCATCGGTTGGGGCGCGCCGAACAAGCAGGGTACCGCCGCGACGCACGGCGAGGCGCTCGGTCCGGAAGAAGTCGCGGCCGCGCGCCGCAGGCTCGGTTGGCCCTGCGAGCCGTTCGTGGTGCCGGAAGAATTGCGCGCCGCTTGGGATCACCGCCGGCAGGGCGCCGCCGCCGAGGCCGCCTGGCGCGAGCTGTTTGCCCGCTATCGAACGGCGCAGCCGGAGCTGGCCCGCGAGTTCGAGCGGCGCACGCGCGGCGAGCTCGCGCAGAGCTGGAAGCAGACCGCCGCGCAAGCTCTCGAAACGATGCTCAAACAGGCCACGCCGCAGGCCACCCGGCAGTCCTCGCAAGCGGTGCTGAATGTGATCGGTCCGGCGATGACCGAGATCTTCGGCGGCTCGGCCGACCTGACACCGTCAAACAACACGATGTTCAAGGGCGCGCGGACCATCACGCCGGAGGACGCGGGCGGGAACTATCTGCACTACGGTGTGCGCGAGTTCGGCATGACGGCCGTGCTGAATGGTGTCGCGCTGCACGGTGGGTTCGTGCCTTACGGGGGGACGTTCCTCGTCTTCTCCGACTATGCGCGCAATGCCATCCGGCTCGCCTGTCTCATGAGCGTACGCGTCGTGCTCGTCTATACGCACGACTCCATCGGTCTCGGCGAGGATGGCCCGACACACCAGCCGGTCGAGCATCTCACCGCGCTACGCGCCATTCCCAACATGAGCCTGTGGCGGCCTTGCGATGCGGCCGAGACAGCGATCGCGTGGACGGCGGCGATCGAGCGGCGCGGACCCACGGCCCTCATCCTGACCCGGCAGCCGCTGCCCCAACAGCCCCGCACGCCGCGACAGGTGGCCGATATCCGCCGGGGCGGCTACACGCTCATCGATTGCAGCGGCACGCCGGAATGCATCGTCATCGCGACCGGCTCCGAGATCGGCATCGCTGCCGAGGCGGTCCAGGGGCTCAACTCGGGCGGCCGGCGCATACGCCTGGTCTCCATGCCCTCCACCGAGGCTTTCGATGCCCAGGACGAGGCTTACCGCCAGAGCGTCCTGCCGCCGGCGGTCCGCAGGCGACTCGCGGTCGAGGCCGGCGCTACACTGTCCTGGTGGCGTTACGTGGGCACCGCGGGGCGCGTGCTGGGGATCGACCGCTTCGGCGCCTCGGGGAAGTTCGCCGATGTCTATCCACACTTCGGCTTCAGCGCCGCTAATATCGCCCGACAGATCGGCGAGTTGCTCGAATCAACGACGGGAGAGGAATGATGGCAATCAAGGTCGGCATCAACGGTTACGGTCGCATTGGGCGCAACATCCTGCGTGCGCTGTACGAGGGCAAGCGCAACGGCGAGGTGCAGATCGTCGCGCTCAACGATCTTGGCGATGCCAAGACCAACGTGCATCTGACGCGTTACGACACCGTGCACGGGAAGTTCCAGGGTGAGGTGAAAGTCGACGGCGACGCCATGGTCGTGAACGGCGACCGGATCAAGGTGCTCGCCGAGCGCGATCCGGCGAAGCTGCCGTGGGGTGATCTCGGTGTTGAGTACGTGCTCGAGTGCACGGGCCTGTTCACGAGCAAGGCGAAGGCGGGCGCGCACCTCAAGGGTGGAGCCAGGAAGGTCGTCATCTCCGCGCCCGGTGGCGAAGACGTCGACGCCACCATCGTCTACGGCGTGAACCACAACGTGCTCAAAAGCGGGTTCACGGTCATCTCCAACGCCTCATGCACCACGAACTGCCTGGCGCCCGTGGCCAAGGTGCTGCATGACAAGCTCGGCATGGCCGCCGGCATCATGACGACCATCCATTCCTACACGAACGACCAGGTCCTCACCGACGTCTACCACTCCGACCTGCGGCGGGCGCGCTCGGCCACGATGTCGCAGATCCCGACCAAGACAGGCGCCGCCGCGGCCGTGGGCCTCGTGCTTCCCGAGCTCAAAGGCAAGCTCGATGGCTTCTCGGTCCGTGTCCCGACCATCAACGTGTCGCTCGTCGATCTCACCTTCACGGCGAAGCGCGCGACCTCGGTCGACGAGGTCAACAAGCTCATGCAGGAGGCCGCTTCCGGCTACCTGAAGAACATTCTCGCCTACACCGATGCGCCGCTCGTCTCGGTTGACTTCAACCACGACCCGCACTCCTCGATATTCGATGCGACCATGACGAAAGTCATCGAGGGCACGCTGGTAAAAGTGTGCGCGTGGTACGACAACGAGTGGGGCTTCTCGAACCGCATGCTCGACACCACGCTCGCCTGGTCCAAGGCGTCATGAGAGTCCTGCGGATGACGGAGACGGACCTGCGCAACAAGCGGGTCCTCATCAGGGAAGACCTCAACGTGCCGGTGCAGGATGGGGCCGTCACGAGCGATGCGCGCATCCGCGCTGCGCTGCCCACCATCCGCTACGCGCTCGACCAGCACGCGAAGGTCTTCATCCTGTCGCACCTCGGACGTCCCGAGGAGGGGAAGTTCGACGAGGCGCTGTCCTTGCAGCCGGTGGCGGCGAGACTGTCGGAGCTGCTGGGCAAGCCGGTGCCGCTGCGCAAGGACTGGCTCGACGGAGTCGAGTGTCCGCCGGGGACCGCCGTGCTGTGCGAGAACGTCCGCTTCAACAAGGGTGAGAAGAAGGACCAGGAAGATCTGGCGCGCAGGATGGCGGCTCTGTGCGATGTGTTCGTGATGGACGCTTTCGGCACGGCTCACCGGGCCGAGGCGAGCACGCACGGCGTCGCGCGTTTCGCGAAGGTCGCCTGCGCGGGCCCGCTGTTGGTGGGTGAGCTCGAGGCGCTCGAGCGCGCGCTCGAGAAGCCCGCGCGGCCGCTGGTCGCGATCGTCGGCGGCTCGAAGGTGTCGACCAAGCTCACCGTGCTCGAGTCGCTGCTCGAGAAAGTCGACCGGCTCATCGTCGGCGGCGGAATCGCCAACACGTTCCTCGCGGCGACGGGACTCGGCATCGGCAGGTCGTTACACGAGGCGGAAATGCTGGATGTCGCAAGGCGGCTCATCGACAAGGCCAAGGCGCGCGGCGCGGAAATTCCGCTCCCCAGCGACGTGGTGGTCGCGAAGGAGTTCGCGGCGACGGCTCATGCCGACGTGCGCTCCATTCACGATGTGCGCCCCGATGAGATGATCCTCGACATCGGGCCGGATTCGGCGGACCGCTTTGGCGAGGGCTTGAAGTCGGCGGGGACCATCATCTGGAACGGTCCGGTAGGGGTATTCGAGTTCGAGCAGTTTGGCGAGGGCACGCGCTCGCTCGCCCAGGCCATTGCACGCAGCAAGGCTTTTTCCCTGGCTGGCGGCGGCGACACTCTCGCCGCCATCGAGAAATACGGAGTCGAGGAAGGCATTTCGTATATCTCGACCGGCGGCGGCGCGTTCCTCGAATTCGTGGAAGGCAAGCCGCTGCCGGCGGTCGTAGCGCTGGAAGATCGCGCACGCGGGTGATATAGGGAATGGTTATGCTCAGACGTACGAAGATAGTCGCCACGGTGGGACCGGCGACCGATGACTT
>CAZDTG010000075.1:0-20048 GCA_964508005.1 uncultured Steroidobacteraceae bacterium | reverse complement strand
TCAGATATTCGATCGCGGCTTCCGCATTTTCCGCATTGTCGACGTCGAGCTCGTACTTCTCGAGAATCCGCGCGAGGAACATGCGCGCGGATTTGGAGTCGTCGACGATCAACGCCCGCTTCGCCATGACCACTCCCATCCAACACCCGAAGTTGCAGTTTGGAGGAAAGTGTAGCGCAGAACATCGCCGGAACCGGCTGTGTCGCAAGGGTGCGACGCGCGCGGGAGCCTGTCGTGCGCCCGTACCAGCGATCATTACTCGGACGGGCCGGGTCGGACAGGCTCTTGGGGCTCTTCGAGCTCCTGGATCAGGCGGCGACGCCCGAAGCGCGCGGAGAGAGCCGGAGGGTGCCGTAGAGATCAGCGAGCCGCCGTGCCATCGAGGCGGACGACCATGTCTTCGCGTACGTACGGCCGCGCTCGCCGAGATCCTTCTGCAGGCTCGGATCCCGCAGCACGCGCACGACCGCGGCGGCGAACTCATCGCGCTGCTCGGCAACGACCAGCGCGCCGCAGCCTGGCTTGAGAATCGAGCGGGTACCGAGCTCCGCGGTCGAGACGACCGGCGCGCCCTGCGCCATCGCTTCGAGCAACACGAGCCCCTGGGTCTCGGTGCGCGAGGCGAAAGCAAACACGTTGGCCGCGGCATAACAATCGAGCAGTGCGGTGTTGCGATCGAGGTAGCCGGCGAAAAAGACATCCGCCTCGAGCTTCAGGCTCGCCACGAGCTGGCGTAACGAGTCCCTGGCCGGACCCTCACCTGCGATCACGAGCATGGCGCGGGGGACGGCTTGCCGTACTTTCGTGAACACCTGGACGAGGAAATCGATGTTCTTTTCGTGCGCCACGCGCCCGATGTAGGTCATCAGCGGACGATCGAGCGGCAGGCCCGCCTGGGTACGAAAGCGGTTGCCATCGCCGGCCGGAAAGCGGTCGGCCGCCAGCCCGGTCGGCAGCACGTGGATGGGAGTCGACACTCCGTACTCGAGCAGCACATCCCGCATGGGGTCGGAGGGGGCAATCAGCGCCTGCACGTCATCACATTGGGAGCGGGTGAAGGCGCGTGCCAGATACCGGCCGATCCGTCGCGGCATCGCCGGCAGGTAGTGCTGGACGTATTCCTCGAAAAACGTGTGGTAAGTGGCGACGCACGGCACCCGTGCCAGCTTTGCGAAGCGGGCGCCGGCGTAGTGCGCGATGAAGGGTGTATGGATATGGACGAGGTCGAATTGGTCACGCGGCAGAGCGTCGAGTGTCCGCACGAGAGGGCGCCAACGCATACGGCGGTCCTCGGGGTCGCGCGGGACATTGCCCGATGCAACGCGCAGCAGTCCCGGCTCATCTTCAGGGCCGTCGGACTCATAGCGCGGTGCGACCAGCACAGTCTCCACGCCGCAGTGTGCGAGATCCTGCCGGAAGGTTCTGATCGAGGTCGAGACGCCGTTGACCCGCGGGAAATAGACGTCGGAGATAAAAAGGACGCGCACTATTACTTGAACGAACAACCCATCTTCAGACCAGGGCGCAACCCAGTTCGGCGAGGGACGCCCCGAGCGCGGCACCGGCCAGGACGTCCGTGGGGTAGTGTAGGCCCAGCACGACACGCGAGCCGGCAATCAAGGCGGCAAGCGGCACCAGAACCCACCCCAGCTCGGGAAAGTGAGCCGTCGCCTGCCAGGTGAACGACACGGCGTGCAGCGTGTGCCCGGATGGGAAGCTGTAGCGATCGAGCGGCGCCATGGCGAGGTCGATCGTGGAATGCGTGATGAACGGGCGCTCCCGGACGAAAACCCGCTTCAGGAGCTTGTAGAGCGCGACGCCCAGGACGCCGGTGAGCGCCATGATGATCACGGGCTTCACGGCAGCCGCCCCGTAGAGCAGCGGCAACAACGCCAGCAGCAGGTACCAGATCACCCCGTCGCCCAGGCGGCTGGCGATCCGGAACACCCGGCACGGAATGGCAAACGAGGCACCCCGATTCAGCTTCCGGCAGATGCTGTATTCGGCGGCGTCGACCCGCGCCATGAACGTGTTGAACCCGCTAGCTTTCATGAGGACAGCCTCGCCCCCGGCTACGTCAACGGGGTGACGGATTTGTGAAAGTTTTTTTGCGATCAGGGGTTTGGACGCTGTTTTGTGTGTTTCGCCTCACAAAATGGCCTGAACCGGGTGCGACTCCTTGGGTTATTGGCGTCAGCGGGGCCTCCCAAGGGGCCGCAAGCTGCAAATGCGCGAAGCTACGGGCGGTTCCCCGCGGCCCGGCGCAAACTCCTCACGACTTCGACCACCGCCGCGGTGAAACGCTCCGCGGAGCCGGCCGCCTGAGCGAAAAAGAGCGACGGCTCGGTCAATTCGAGCTCCAGGAGGGTCGGCGCGCCGGCCGCGTCCCGGACGAGATCGATGCGGGCGTACAAGGGCGCCGCAAAGGGCAGTGCGCCAAGCACCCGGTCCGCCACCCGAAGCTCGTCCGCCCCGGGGGTGCGCGGCGTGATCTTCTCCGGCGCAAAAAGGCCGATCGCCGGTGAGGCCTCCAGTCCACGCGGCAGCAGGGCCCCCTTGCGGATGGCGTGGCTGAACTCGCCGGCGAAATAAATGAGCGCCGTCTCTCCGTCCCGATCGACCCTGTCCAGGTAGGGCTGCAACAACACGCTGCGTTCCGCGGCCAGCAGCCGTTGCGCCTGGGCGACGGCGGGCTCGAGTCGCGTACGCCCGTGACGTTGTGTGTCACGGGAGCCGGCTCCCACGGACGGCTTGACTACGAATTCGGGGCAATCGTGCCGTTCCAGAAATGCGCTCAGCGCCCGTTCGGCGTTCTCTGCGGGCTCGATGAAGGTGCTCGGCACGACGGGCACCCCCGCGCCCGCCAGCTCGGCGAGGTAGTGCTTGTCCGTATTCCAGCGCACGACGGGCGGCGGGTTCAGCACGATGGTGCGGCTCGCCGCCTCATCGACCCAGAGGAGGAACTCCCGTAGCCGATCTGTGTAATCCCACGTCGAGCGCAACAGGGCAAGGTCGAAGGAAGCCCACTCGGCCTCGCGGTCGTCCCAGTCGACGATGCGCGTCTGCAGGCCGGCATTGCGCATGGCGGCTTCAAGGGGCGGCAGATCCTCATCGAGACCGCGAGCTTCCCGGGCCGTGATCAGCCCGATGACCGGCCTCATTCGCGGATTCCGCTGCCGCGGTTCATCAACACCACCGCAGTGACGAATAGCGCAAGTGCCGCCGCGACCATCAGCGAGAAAGCCACCCGGATGTCGACATCCGACGACCCGAGAAAACCGAAGCGGAAGGCGTTCACCATGTGCAGGATGGGGTTCGCGTAGGAGAGCTTCTGTGCCCAGTCCGGCAATAGTGTAACGGAGTAGAACACTCCGCCGAAGTAGGTGAGCGGTGTCAGTACGAACGTGGGAATCCAGTTCACCTGGTCGAAGTTCTTCGCATACAGCGCGTTCAGGAAACCGCCCAGCGAGAAGGTGATCGAAGTCAGCAACACCGCCGCTACGATGACGAACGCGTGCTGCACGTGGAGGTGTGTGAACAACAGGGAGACGATGGTCACTCCCGAGCCCACCAGGAGCCCGCGCACCACCCCGCCCGCTACATAGCCGGACACGATCACCCAGCTCGGCAACGGCGAGACCAGCATTTCCTCGAGGTGCTTGCCGAACTTCGCGCCGAAGAAGGACGACACGACATTCGCGTACGAGTTGGTGATGACGGCCATCATGATGAGGCCCGGCGCGATGTACTGCATGTAGTCGAAGCCGCCCATCGGGCCGACGCGCCGGCCTATGAGGCTGCCGAAAATCACGAAATAGAGCGTCGCGGTCACCGCGGACGGCACGATCGTCTGTCCCCAGATGCGGATGATGCGGCCGTACTCGCGGATGACGATGGTCTTGAAGCCGATCCAGCGGATCACGCCTGCATCGATCGGCGGGGGGAGCGCTTCCTGTGCAACGGTGCTCATCAGGAACGACCTGCCCGCGCGCGGGCGGGCTCGGCAATGACCTCGGGAGAGGCTGCTGTACCGGCGGCCCCGGGTCCATTGGCGCCGCCGCTGACACCGTTCGCGCCACCCTTCTCGATGAGGCGCATGAAGATCTCCTCGAGCCGATTGACCTTGTTGCGCATGCTCAGCACTTCGATGCCCAGGGAGGACAAACGGGCGAACACGTCGTTGAGGTTCTGTTCCCTGGCGGTTTCGACTTCGAGCGTGTGGTTGTCCACGAGTGCGATGCCGTAGCCTTCCAGCCTGGGCGCGGCGGCTACGCAGTCGCGCAGGTTGAGGACGAATGTCTCGGTGTTCAGCCTGCGCAACAGGCTGCTCATACGGTCGCGCTCGACGATGAGGCCGCCGTTGATGATCGCGATGTTGCGGCAAAGGGTCTCCGCTTCCTCGAGATAGTGGGTCGTGAGGATGATGGTGGTGCCCTGCTGGTTGATCTCGCGCAGGAAGTCCCACATCGAGCGCCGGATCTCGATGTCCACCCCGGCCGTCGGCTCGTCCAGGATGAGCAGCCGCGGCTCGTGCACGAGCGCCCGGGCGATCATCAGCCGGCGTTTCATGCCGCCCGAGAGGCCTCGCGACATCTTGTCGCGCCGGTCCCAGAGCTGCAGCTGCTTGAGGTATTTCTCGGCACGCTCACGGGCCACGTGACGGGGGATACCATAGAAGCCGGCCTGGTTGACGACGATGGTGTAGGGGGTCTCGAACTGGTTGAAATTGAGCTCTTGCGGGACGACGCCGATGCAGGCCTTGGCCGCCTCGAGCTCGCGGTCGATGTCGTGGCCGAAGACGCTCACCGCGCCGCCCGTCTTGTTCACGAGCGAGGTGACGATGCCGATGAGGGTCGTCTTGCCGGCGCCATTGGGCCCGAGCAACGCGAAGAAATCGCCCTGCTCGACGTCGAGGTCGATGCCTTTCAGCGCCTGGACCCCGTTTCTGTAGGTCTTCGTAAGTCCGCGAACTGACAGTGCATTCATGATCGAGAGGATCGGACGGCCGGCGCACGGGCGCAAGTGCGGGCGGCGAACGGACTGAGTCTTATTCTCCCTATTTGAGCGCGAGCGGCGCGGGCTGGACAATGCCTCAGCGGGGGGATTGACTGTGAAACAGCATCGCTGGAGGGCGCTAATTCGAAAAATAGCGTGCCAGGTACTCCTCGAAGGTGCCCTGGTCGCTGGCCTCGATCCGCCGCTGCTTCTCGAGCGACTCCTCGGCCTCGCGCGCGAATTCGGCCAGCCGGTCCTCCTTCGGAGGGTACAGGTCGAGGAAATAAGCCTTGTGGGTCGCGGACATGCGCAGGGCCAGATCGAAGAAGGACTCGTTCGTGGCCGTGAGCTCCTCCATCAGTCGCGCTGAGGGGGTGAGGGCGATGTTGGCTACCTTCGCCGCCTGCAGCGCCAGGGCCTGAGAGTAGGGTCGGGCGGCATCGCCGAGATCCAGGATCTCGCAGATGCCGGTCATGGAATCGAGGAGCTCCCGCGCCCAATCGCCCATGGGAACGTCCTGTCCATCGCGCCACAGCGTGAGCCCGGGCTCACGCCCCCGCCGCGCCACCGTCACGTGATTGCGGTCCAGCGCGCTTTGCTCGGATTCGCCGATGGGACGGCTTTCCTTCAGCAGACACAGGGCCATGAACGCCTCGAGAAAGCGCAGCTTGTTCTGATTCACGCCCACCGGATCGAAAGCGCTCACATCCAGCGCGCGGACCTCGACGTACTCGACGCCGGCCCGCTGCAGCGCCTTGGTCGGCCGCTCACCGGAGCGTGCGACTCTCTTCGGGCGGATGAAGCTGTAGTACTCGTTCTCGATCTGCAGGATGTTGGCATTCAGCTGGCGGTACTCGCCGTCGACCCTCACGCCTAGCGCCTGGTAGGGAGGATGCAGCGTCGTGATCGCGTGCGTGAGGTCGCGAACGTACTCCTCGAGGCTGTTCACGGAAACCGCGAGGCCTGCCTGATTGCGATTGCGGTAGCCGACGTCGCTCATCCGCAAGCTGGTTGCGTACGGCTCGTATGCGGTGTTGCTCGTGAGCTCCGGAAGCTGGAAATCCCGGCCTTTGAGAAATGACTTGCAGACCACGGGCGACACGCCGAACAGGTACAACACGATCCAGCCGTAGCGGCGGTAGTTGCGCAGCAGATCGAAGTAGCGCGCGGAGATGAAGTCCGAGCCATGCGCGCGCGACTGCAGCACGTGCGCGTAGGCTTCCCAGAAGGGGAGCGGAAAGGAGTAGTTGAAATGCACGCCGGAGATGGCCTGCATCATGCGGCCATAGCGCAGGCCGAGGCCCCGCCGGTAGATCGTCTTCATCTGCCCGACGTGCGAGCTGCCGAACTGCGCGATCGGGATGTCCTCATCCCGCTGGATGGCGCATGGCATGCTCGTCGCCCACAGCAGCTCATCGTCCAGGTGGCGATAAACGAACTGGTGCAGGTCGAGCAGATACTGCAGCAACTCCCAGCTGGTGGTGAACGCCGGGGTGACGAGCTCGATGAGGCTCTCCGAATAATCGGTCGTGATGTGCTCGTTCGTGAGCGCCGAGCCGAGCCGACGCGGATGCATCGTCTGCGCCAGGGAGCCGGACGGCGTGACGCGCAGGGACTCCTTTTCGACGCCCTTGCGCCCACCCTGGAGAATCTGCGGCTGGCCGCCGTTGACGAGCGCGGCGAGGCGCCGCTCGAAGGTGCGATCGATCCCGAATCTGCTCATGACCGTGATTTTACCGGCTGAAAGTCGCTGCTGGCGCTTTCAGGAGCCAGCCCGGAGCCGATTCGACACGAGAGCAAGCGGCGCGGCTTGCCGGGGCGCATAGCCTCGCCAGGCGGATCGGTTCCGGTGAAGAGCATTTCGTTCACACTTAAGTTCAATGGCGCGCCCGCGCTCTTCGACTTGTTGTTCGGCCCTCGATTAGGCATCTTGCCGGTTCGCAGGTCGGTCGCGCAATTATCTAAAGAGAGAGACGTTATGATCGGAATCATTGGCGGGACGGGCCTGTACCGAATGGACGCGCTGCGGGTAACGCAGGCCCGCGAGATCGGCACGCCGTTCGGAGCGCCCTCCTCGCCCATTATGATGGGAGTCCTGGCCGGGCGCGAAGTCGCCTTTCTCGCCCGGCACGGGCTGCATCATGACCTGCTGCCGAGCGAGATCAATTTCCGCGCCAACATCTGGGCACTGAAAAGTGTCGGAGTGCGGACCGTCGTCGGGGTCTCGGCCGTCGGCAGCCTGCGCGAGGAGATTCGTCCGGGCGATATCTCCCTGCCGTCGCAATACCTCGACTTCACCAAGGGCGTTCGGGCGGCGAGCTTTTTCGGGCGCGGGATCGTAGCTCACGTGTCCACGGCGCAGCCTGTCTGCCGCATGACGGCCGACCTCATCGCGCGCGTCGCGCGTTCCCTCGGAACGCCGGTGCACGAGAACAAGACCTACGCCTGTGTCGAGGGGCCGCGTCTGGGTACGCGGGCTGAAAGTTTCTTTCTGCGCGGCGCGGGCGCGGACCTCGTCGGGATGACGAACGTTCCGGAGGCCTTCCTGGCCGTGGAGGCGCAGCTCGGTTACTGCACCATCTCACTCGCCACGGACTACGACTGCTGGCTCGAGGACGCCAGCCAACATGTCTCCGTCGAGCAGGTGATCGCCCTCTTCCACAAGAACCTCGGCCGGGTCCAACAACTCATTGCGGGCGCGGTCGCCGAATACGTCGAAGACGAATCACGGCCCTGCCGACAGGCGTTGCGCACTGCCATCGTTACGCCTCGGGAGCAGATGACGGACGAGCAGCGGGGGATTGTGGATTTTTTGTTGAGCTGAGGGAGTCACTGGGCTCAGCGTGCACGATGCCGGAGCGTCCGTGAGCACACAGTCGTGCTCGATGGCGGCTCGTATGTCGCGAAATTGCGAGTCTTGCCGCAGCCTGCATGGAACACCTGCCTGCCACGGCGCTCATCGTTCGCGAGGACGGCGGCAATCGATTTATGATCGATCGCGTCTGCGCGATCATTTGCACACAGGTACAACGCATGTTGACGGCCGTTCCGACGATTTCTCAGCTAGCGCGCGAGGAGATGGCAGCGCTGAGTGACGCTAATCATCGGGCACGCCAGGCGGTCCGTTCTTGAGCGTCACGCCTTGACGGCGCTGCGGCGCAGTGGAGAGTCGGTGGGAAGGGATTGCAGACGGCGGATCGAGTATTCGTAGCCGGCGGCGATGGCGCGATCGAAGCCGTTCCAGTTGAGCATGTCGATCTGCGCCAAGGGCGGCTGGAGGAGGAGGAAAGTACTCGCTAGCCCCTGCGGTCAGCAACCCCGAGATGACTTTAACTTGCACGCGCGGGACGAGCGCGGCACGAGCGTGTCATTCACCTTTCACGGGGGCTCGTGATCCACTTCGTTGCGCAACTCTCTGGTGGGTCGTGAAAGTCCCTGTTACTTCGTTGTCGCGCACGAGGTCAGCGCTCCACGATCGCGGTTACTCCCATGCCGCCGGCGGTGCAAGCGGAGATCAGGCCGCGCCTCGCGTTTGGGTCGGCCGCGAGAATCTTGGCGAGCGTGCTGACGATGCGGGTGCCGGTTGCGGCGAAAGGATGGCCAACGGCGATACTGCCGCCCTTCACGTTCATCTTCGAGCGGTCGATGCTTCCCAGGGGCGCGGGAAGTCCTAACGCATCACGACACCACTCGGGTGACTCCCACGCTTTGAGCGTGCAGAGCACCTGCGCCGCAAAAGCCTCGTGAATCTCGTAGTAGTCGAAATCCTGCAGAGTCAGCCCGGCGTCCCGCAGCATCGCGGGAACGGCATACGCCGGTGCCATGAGCAGACCTTCCTTGCCGGTCGCGAAGTCGACTGCCCACGCCTTGCCAAAGCGCAGGTAGGCCAGCACCGGCAGGCCGCGCTTCGCTGCCCACTCCTCCGAGGCCAGCAGCACCCCGCTCGCGCCATCCGTGAGCGGAGTACTGTTGCCCGCGGTGATGGTGCCGTTCGGATCGAAGCTCGGACGCAGCTTGGCGAGCTTCTCGACCGAAGTGTCGGGCCTCATGTTGTTATCGGCCTCGAGGCCGAGGTAGTCGACCACGAGATCGTCGTAGAAACCCTCACGCCAGGCGGCGGCCGCCTTCATGTGACTTTCGCAGGCGAGCTGGTCCTGGTCGGCGCGCGAGATCTGCCACTTCCTGGCCATGGCCTCGGTGCTCTGTCCCATCGACAGGCCGGTGCGGGGCTCGACGACAGCGGGCAGAACGGGCTTGAAGTGCTTCGGGCGCAACTTCAGCCACGGCGCCACACGTTGCGAGAACGTACGGCCCCGGGCACTGGCGAGCAAGAGCTGCTGGTAGGAACGGGGATACGTGATGGGGGCGTCGCTGATCGAGTCGGTGCCGCCGGCCAGTCCGGAATCGATCTGGCCCAGCGCGATCTTGTTGCCGATGAGGATCGCGGCCTCGAGGCTCGTGCCGCAGGCGCGCTGCAGGTCGACGCCCGGGGTCTGCGGATCCAGCCCGGAAGACAGCACGCACTCGCGAGTGAGGTTGTAGTCCGTGGGGTGCTTGATGACCGCGCCGGCAGCGGCATCGCCGAGGCGCTCGCCCTGCAGCCGGAAGCGGTCGACGATCCCGCGGAACACCGCGGTCAGCATGTCCTGGTTGCTGGCCCTGGCGTACGCCGTGTACGACCTCGCGAAAGGAATACGGATGCCGCCGAGAATGGCGACTCGCCTTACTGCTGAGCCAACGAGCATGAGCCCTCCAATCGCGGGACGCTGGAGCCTGTCCGACTAATGATCGCTGCAGCGAGGGCGACCCCCAGCGAGCAGGGCCCGACAAGCTCCAAGAATGCCACGGTCAAGCCAACGAAGCCATTGAACCGGCTGCACACGTCCCCATTGCTAAGTACCGTTCCGTGACTTTCCCTGGCGCGAGGGGGAACGGTATCCTCAGCGGCAGCGCGCACCGATTCTCAAAGAGCATCCCATGGGCGAATTCACAACGATCATGGCCCGCGACGGTCATGAGTTTCAGGCATACCTCGCGGCGCCAGCCGGCAAGCCTCGTGGCGCGGTCGTCGTCCTCCAGGAGATCTTCGGCGTCAACAGTCATATCCGCTCCGTTACCGACGGCTTCGCGGCGGAAGGCTACACGGCCATCGCGCCGTCGCTCTTCGATCGCATCCGCCGCGGCATTCAGCTCGGGTACGGGCCGGAACAGCGGCAGGAAGCCATCGGCTACGTGCAACAGCTCAAGACCGATGACACCATGAAGGATGTCGGGGCGGCCATTGCGGTTGTCAAGAACTCGGGACGAGTCGGCACCGTCGGATATTGTTGGGGCGGCAGGGTGTCGTATCTGGCGGCCTGCAATCTGCCGCTGGCCTGCGCGGTGGTGTACTACGGGAAGGTGGCGGACCTGCTCGCCAAAAAGCCGAAACGGCCGGTGATGTATCACTTCGGCAGCGAAGACAAGAGCATCCCCTCGAGCGATGTCGAGAAAATCAAGGCGGCCCATCCCGAAGGGATAGTCTACGTCTACGAGGGCGCGGACCACGGATTCAACTGCGAGCAGCGCCCGAGCTACAACCCGGAAGCCGCCGCGCTGGCCCGAAAGCGTACACTCGAGTTCTTCGCGCGCTATCTCGCGGGCGAAGGCCAGAAGACGGCCCCGTAGCGGCAAAGCGAGCCTCGAGAACATGAAACTCACAGACAGCAGCCTGCTGCGCATGCAGGCGTACATCGGCGGTAAGTGGGAGAGCGCCGACGGCGGCGGCACTCATGACGTCGTGAACCCCGCGACCCGGGAGAAGATCGGCACGGTGCCCGAGATGGGCGCCGCGGAGACGCGCCGCGCGATCGAGTCGGCGCGGGCGGCTTTTCCCGCCTGGGCCGCGAAAACGGCCAAGGAGCGCGCCGCGATCCTGCGCCGCTGGTACGACCTCATGATGGCCAACCAGGAGGATCTGGCGGTCCTCATGACCGCCGAGCAGGGCAAGCCGCTCGCGGAATCGAAGGGCGAGATCGCGTACGCGGCCTCCTTCATCGAGTGGTTCGCCGAGGAAGGCAAGCGCGTGTACGGCGACACGATCCCGGGACATCAGGCCGACAAACGCATCCTCGTGCTGCGCCAGCCGATCGGTGTCGTCGCGGCGATCACCCCCTGGAATTTTCCCGCCGCGATGATCACGCGCAAGGCCGCGCCGGCCCTCGCGGCGGGCTGCACGTTCGTGTGCAAGCCGGCGATCCAAACCCCCTACTCCGCATTGGCGATGGCCGAGCTCAGCGCCCGCGCGGGCGTCCCCGCCGGCGTCCTCAACATCGTCACGGGTGCGGGAGCGACCGGCATCGGCGCCGAGATGACTTCCAACCCGAGCGTTCGGAAGCTGACCTTCACGGGGTCCACCCCGGTGGGCAAGAAGCTGATGGCACAATGCTCGGGTACGCTGAAGAAGCTGTCCCTCGAGCTCGGAGGCAATGCGCCGTTCATCGTGTTCGAGGACGCAGACCTGGATGCGGCGGTGGCGGGCGCCCTCGCCAGCAAATATCGCAACACCGGACAGACCTGCGTGTGTGCCAACAGGCTGCTGGTGCAGAGCTCCGTGTACGATGCATTCACGCGCAAGCTGGTGGATGCGGTGGCGAATCTGCGGGTCGGGGACGGGCTGAAAGGGCCGACCGATCAGGGGCCCCTCATCGACACGAACGCGCTCGCGAAAGTGGAGGAGCACATCGCGGATGCTACGGCGAAAGGGGCGCAGATCGCCTATGGCGGCAAGCGCCACGCCCTGGGGGGCACGTTCTTTCAGCCGACGATCGTCACGAACGTCACGCCGGAAATGAAGATCGCGCGGGAGGAAACGTTCGGCCCGGTGGCGCCCCTGTTCCGCTTCGAGACCGAGGCAGAGGCGGTCGGGATGGCGAACGACACCGAATTCGGATTGGCCGCCTACTTCTACACCCGCGACCTGGCACGCTCCTGGCGGGTCGCGGAAGCGCTCGAGTACGGCATCGTCGGCCTCAATACAGGCATCATCTCCACCGAAGTCGCTCCCTTCGGCGGGATCAAGGAATCCGGGATCGGCCGGGAGGGCTCGAAATACGGCATCCTGGACTATACGGAGCTGAAATACCTGTGCGTCGGGCTGTCCTGATTCACGCTAAAATGCTCCCGGCCGTCCGTGCTGTGAGGCCACAGACAGTTTCGAGCGTTAGCCCTACGGTACCTTGAACCCATGCGCTACATCAGCTCTCCCGACTTCCATCGTGACGGCGCCGAACGGATCGGCATTCTGCTCGTCAACACGGGTACTCCCGCGGCACCGGAGCCACGCGAGGTGCGCAGGTATCTGGCGAAGTTTCTCGCAGACCCGCGCGTAATCGAGATGCCGCGCCTGCTGTGGCTGCCGATCCTGTACGGGCTCATCCTGCCCTTGCGGCCCGCACGCTCGGCTCGCAAGTACCGGAAGATCTGGACGGCCTACGGCTCGCCGTTGCTGGATCTCTCCGAGCGGCTGCGTGCCGAGCTGACGACCACCCTGTCGCAGAACATGCTCGCGCCGCTGTCCGTCGAGCTCGGCATGTTGTACAGCAAGCCATCGGTCGCGACGGCGCTCGGACGGCTGCGCGAGTCGGGCGCGCAGCGCATTCTGGTGCTGCCCATGTTTCCGCAGTACTGCGGCGCCACCACCGGCGCCGTCTATGACCAGGTCAACGCGGAGCTGCGCCGCTGGCGTTGGCTGCCGGAGCTGCGCTTCGTTGCGGAGTACCACGACGATCCGGGTTACATCGACGCGCTGCGCGCGAGCGTCACCCAACACTGGGAAAGCAACGGCAGGGGCAAACACCTGCTCATGTCGTTCCACGGCATCCCGGAGCGCTCCTTCCATCGAGGCGATCCGTACTTCTGCAAGTGCCAGAAGACCGCGCGCCTGCTCGCCGACGAGCTGATGCTGCGCGACGCGGAATGGAGCGTGAGTTTCCAGTCACGGTTCGGGCCCTCCGGCTGGCTTCGGCCTTACACCAGCAGCGTGCTGGCGGATATGCCGGCACGCGGTGTCCGCGAGGTGACGGTCGTGTGTCCGGGGTTCGCCGTCGATTGTCTCGAGACGCTCGAGGAGATCGACATCGAGAATCGCGAGATCTTCATGCGCGCGGGCGGGGAGAGGTACCAGTACGTTCCGGCCCTGAACGCCCGTGCCGAGCACGCCCGATTTCTTGCCGAGCTGATTGCACGGCACTGCCAGGGATGGACACATGTGGAGCTGGGCCGGCGACCCGCCGGCGCCGCGCGGGGCACCTCCGTCTAGCGTGCTCGGACATTTTCACGAGATCAGCCTCGAAACGGCCGACATCCGCGCATCCGTGGAGTTCTATGAGCGCCTCGGCTTCTGCCAGGCCACCACGACGGATACCTGGTCACATCCCTACGGCGTTCTCACCGACGGTCGGATCTTTCTGGGGCTGCATCAGCGGCGTTTTTCCGCGCCCGCGGTGACGTTCGTGCACCCCGGGGTCGCGGAGCTCGTGCCCGAGCTCGACGCCCAGCAGATCCCGCTCACGGTGTGCCACACGGAAGCGGAAGTCTTCAACGAGATCGGCTTTCGCGATCCCTTCGGACAAGCCATTTCGGTTCTGGAGGCGCGTACCTACTCGCCGGTCGCGCGCCGCCCCGCGGACGTGTCGTTGTGTGGTTACTTCGACGAATTCAGCATGCCGGTCGCGAGCCTCGAGACCGCCAAAGCCTTCTGGGAACCGCTCGGCTTCGTGGCCACGGAGGAGTCGGACGTGCCCTACGTACACCTGACACTCACGAGCGACCACCTCAACATCGCGTTCCATCGTCCTCGGACTCTCGACCGGCCGATGCTGGTCTTCAGTGATTCCGACATGCCCGCACGCATCGCGCGGCTGCGCGAGCTGGGCATCGAGCTGTCGGAGGAACTGCCGCGTGGCCTCGACGCCTCCGAAAACGCACTCATCGAATCCCCGGAAGGCACGCCGCTGCTTCTGCTGCGCAGCGCAGAATGACGCCGACTCATTGAAACCAACCCAGGAAAAGATGTGCCAACAGGTAGATTGATCGCCGTTCTGGTGATGCTCTCGTCAGTCCCCGCCTTCGGCGATGAAGGCATGTGGACCTTTCACGACTTCCCGCAGGGGCTCCTCCAGCAGCAATATGGCGTGGACATCACCCCAGCGTGGCTGGATCGGGTGCGCACCGCCACTGTGCGTCTGTCCGGGTGTACGGCCTCGTTCGTGTCGCCCGAGGGACTCATCCTCACGAACCATCACTGCGCGGCAGGCTGTCTGGACGAGAATTCCACGGGCGAGAAGAACCTCGTGAAGGAGGGTTTCCTCGCGCGCACCCGCGATCGGGAGCTCCGCTGCAGCACACAGGTTGCCGATGTTCTCATGGCAATGGAGAACGTCACGGAAACAGTGTCGGCGGCGACCCGCAATCTCGATGACCGGGCCGCGAACGACGCCCGCAAGAAGGTCCTGACCCGGCTCGAGCAGGCCTGCGAGCAGGCGAGCGCGAAGGGCAAGACCGGACCGCTCAAATGCGAGTCCGTGAATCTCTATCAGGGCGGCCAGTACTGGCTCTACAAGTACAAACGCTACGATGATGTGCGGCTCGTCTTCGCCCCCGAGGAGGGGATCGCCGCGTTCGGCGGCGACCCGGACAATTTCCAGTTTCCGCGCTGGTGTCTCGACATGTCGATCCTGCGCGCCTACGACTCGCATGGGAACCCGGCCGTGACCTCCTCATACCTGCGCGTGAGGCCCGAGGGCCCGAGGAAGGGAGAGCTCGTGTTCGTCTCCGGGCATCCCGGCTCCACGGATCGCCTCCTCACGGTGGCGGAGCTCGAGGAACTGCGTGATGTGACTCTGCCGCAGTACCTGTTGCGCGCTTCGGAGCTGCGGGGCCGTTACATCCAGTACGGCAAGACCAGTCCCGAAGCCCGCCGCATCGTCGAGAACCCATTGGTCTATCTCGAGAACTCCCTCAAGGTGCGGCGCAAGCTGCTCGATGCGCTTCTCGATGACCGGCTGTTGCAACACAAGCGCGACGAGGAGGCTGCGCTGCGTGCGAAGATGGCCTCCCAGGCGCCGGCCTCCAACACCGGACCCGATCCATGGGATGAAATCGCCAAGGTGGCCAGGATCGAGCGCGAGTTGGCGCTGCCCTACACCTTCCTGGAAGCGGGCGCCGGCTTCAACAGCAAACTCTTCGGCTACGCGCGCACGCTCGTCCGCGGTGCCCGCGAGCGGCAAAAGCCGAATGCGGAGCGCCTGCGCGAATACCGGGACACCGCGCTGCCTCGTATGGAGCAACAGCTGAAGGCACCGGTGCCCGTTCACCCGGAGCTCGAGAATCTCACTCTGTCGTTTTCCCTCGAGCGCATGCGCGAATGGCTCGGGCCCGACGCCCCGATCGTGCGGCGTCTGCTCGCCAAGGACTCGCCGGAGACGCTCGCCGCCCGCGTGATCTCCGGCTCGAGTCTCGCGGATCCGAAGGTGCGCATGCGCCTCTGGAATGGCGGTGCGCAGGCGGTCGACGCCTCCAACGATCCGATGATCGAGCTCGCGCGGGCGGTGGATCCCGAAGCGCGGGCGATACGGAAGCGCTACGAGGACGAAATCGAAGCGCCGGTGGGCGCGGCCTCGGAGCAGATCGCCCGGGCGCGCTTCCGGGCGTACGGCACGAGCGTGCCGCCGGACGCGACGTTCACCTTACGGCTCAACTTCGGGACCGTGCAGGGTTGGAAGGAAGGCGACCACGAAGTCGAGCCGTTCACGGATCTTTCGGGCTTGTGGGCGCGCGCCACGGGCCAGGAACCCTTCAAGGTGCCCGACAGCTGGCTGGGCGCCGCCGGACAGCTCGATGCGGCGACGAAATTCAACCTCTCCACCAACAATGACATCGTGGGCGGCAACTCCGGCAGCCCGCTCCTGGATGCGGACGGGAGGCTCGTCGGGCTGATGTTCGACGGCAACATCCATTCGATCTCCGGCTCGTACTGGTTCGATCCCGAGTTGAACCGCGCGGTGGCCGTGGACCCGGCGATCATGCTCGAAGGGCTGCGCAAGGTGTACGAGGCTCGCGAGCTGCTGGCGGAGCTGGGGCTCAAATAGGCCGTCGGGGATCGGCCGATACGCGCGAGGCCGGGGCGCTGGGGAGGGACTACCTCACGTACAGCACCCCGGCTTTCAACCTATGACTCAGGGTCCCGTCTGTGTCGGCGCGGCGTGGGCGACGACGCGGAACCTGACCTTCATCTCATCCACCACCTGCAGCGCGCCCAACAGCGCGCTGAAAGGTGTCAGACCGAGATCGCTCTGTTTGAGCGGGAGCTCGCCCGAGACGACGATCTCAACCGCATGTTGCTCGTAGCGCACCGGTACGACGAGCGTGCTCGTGCGGTCATGCACCGTCACCTGCACGTGGGTGAGCCACTGGGACCCCGAACCGCCGGGGGCGGGCTCGAGACTCGAGGACCGCAGCACGATCTCGGGGTAGTGCTGCGCATCGAGCAGCGCCTCGCCGAGCATGTTCCTGCGCGTGCCCTCCTTCGCGGAATCCGGGACATCCGGTGGAAAGTCCGCTTCGTTCTCCTTCGCTCGAAGCGCCTCTTCATCGATGGTGAGATCCGTTACCGGTAGATGCACCTCGAACGTCGCGCGCGCGAGATCGGGAGGCACATAAAGGGTACCGTGCAGGCTGTGCGACGCAATGACATGATTGTGCCCGGCCTTCGCCAGCGGGCCGCCGCGAAAAACCAGAATGGTCAGCAATGACTCGCCCGATGCGATGTCATAAGGGCGTCCCTCATGCGCCAAGGCGGGGGGTTGCGCCGGCGTTCGCGCAACCGGGGAGGCCCCGGCAGGCGCGCGCGGACCCGTTGGGCACGCCGCAAGGCAGGCGGTCAACATTACCACCGCCAAATGAGGTATTTTGCAACTCATGCTCACGCACTTAAGCTTAGTGTCATGACCCTCCGAAACACCACCGTCCGCTGGGGCCATGTCTCGCAGTTCCTGCATTGGCTCATTGTCGTGCTGCTCATCGTCCAGGTCATTCTGGCGAACATTGCCGACGATCTGCCGTTGGGAATGAAGAAGCTGGCCATGCTCGCGCGGCACAAGTCGGTCGGGATCACCATTCTGGGGCTTGCCATCGTGCGGCTCCTGTGGCGCTGGGTGAACCCGACGCCGCTACTGCCCGGCACACTCAAGCCGTACGAGCGCGTCCTTGCGAATCTCACTCATGCCGCCCTCTACATCCTGCTGTTCGCGATGCCCCTGTCGGGTTGGATGATGTCCTCGGCACGTGGGTTCCCGGTAAGCTGGTTTGGGTTCTTGCAACTTCCGGATCTCGTTCCCAAGAACAAGACGCTTTATGACGCCCTGTTGCAGACGCACCAGGCTTTGGCGGTGACGCTTTTCGCGATCGTGTTCCTCCACGTGGTCGCCGCTCTCAAGCACCATTTCATGCTCAAGGACGACATCCTGAAGCGGATGCTGCCTTTCACGAAGTCACGTTAAAGGACGATTCAATGGTCGAACACAAACACGGCCGGCGCGCCGCGGTATTGACCGCGCTCCTCTCGACGACCGCTCTCGCGGACGCGCCGGCGGGCGTCACTCACTATTCGATCGACCCTGCCAAAAGCTCGCTCGAATTCTCCTTCCTGCAGGCCGGGGCGCAAAACAAGGGGAAATTCGCGAAATTCCCCGTGATGCTCGATGCGTCCGCGGACGGAGCTGCACTCGGCCGCCTCGACGTCACGGTCGAAATGGGCACGATGGACACCGGCGATAAAGAGCGCGACGACACGCTGCGCGGCCCGGATCTTTTTGACGTTGCGAAGTTTACGCAAGCGCGCTTCGTCGCTACACAGATCACGAAGACCGCCACTGGCTTCGACGCGTTCGGCAAATTCACGCTGCGCGGCGTAACACGAGACCAGCATGTTCAGTTCACGTTTCGAAGCGCAAACGAGCAGGGGCACGCCGTCGGTTACCTCAACGGCAAGACGACGGTCCGTCGGCTCGACTTCGGCGTGGGTCAGGGTGACTGGAAATCCACCGAGTGGGTCGGTAACGACGTGACGGTCTCTTACAACGTGAGACTCGTCGCGCAATAGTTACCGCGGGGAGCCGCTCAGGCGCAGACCTGGGAGAGCCCAGTCAAGCGGAAGCTCAGGACGGGCGGGTGTGCAGCTTTGACGTGCACAAGTCGTAGATCGAGCTCATCAACACCTGCACGGAGTGGGTCATCGCAATCTCGATGCCCTTCAACGCCGCCTCCTTGATCGCCCCCGTCAACAGCTCCAGCTGCTCCGCGGACAGGTTCTCCGGCATCTTCGTCGTGATCTGTACCGATGGGACTTCTTCCACGATCTGTCTCAGGATGTGATAGACGCAGTCAGCCTTGGCGCGCATCAGCGCTTCGTCATCGCCGAAGAGGGTCCCGATGGCCACCAGCCCATCGACAGTCTTCGCGTGTGTCTGCTCCCACTCACGCTCCGTACCGAACGCGACATGAATGACCTGCCCCATGACTGCCTCTTTCGCGTGTAGCCAACTGAGAAGTTTTCGCAAGTTCCATGCCCACCGGGCCTGAGCCCCAATTCGCCACGAAGGCGCTTAGTACGGGGTTCCGTTCCGGCGGGTCATCCGGCCTCGGGCGTGCGGCGGATTCCACATCAGGTCGACATCCGGGTCGGTGTAATAAGCCCTGTCTTCAGCGTCACGATTGCTTATCTCGAGATACACGGCGGGATGCTTGCTGCGATTGATGAGCTGATGCCCGTTTTCGACACCGGCGGGAAAGCCGGCGCACATGCCCGCATGCAGCACCTGCTCCCCGGCGCTCGTTCGCAACACGACCTCGCCCTCGAGCACATAGATGAGCTCGTCTTCGGCCGTGTGCCAGTGGCACATCGCCGAAACCTTGCCGGGCGGCAGGGTAGTGCGATTGACACCGAGCTTCGTCAGGCCGAACGCCTCGCCGAGACGGCGTTTTTCGCGTGGCATGACCTGGGAGTACCAGGGCTCCGGGTAGTTGCTTCTCGAGACGGGCTCGAGGGACGCTGCGTCGAGCGCGGCGGGCTTCTTCACAGACATGCGGCCTCCTCATCGAGTTTCATCTCGCGGCGTGCGCGCAGGAGTTGAGTCGGCGTGTTCTCGGCAAGGGGCTGCAGCGCGAGGCGGATGCCCATCGCCTTGAGCAGAGTGGCAACACTCTTGAGCTCGGGATTTCCACGGCGGGACAGCGTCCGATAGAGGCTCGGTGCGTTGAGCTCCACTTTCTCGACCAGCTTCGGGCCGCCCGAGACCCGGGCGATGCGGCCCAGCGCGGCGGTGAGCTCCTCCTGGTCCGCATCGTCGATCAGCACGTTCAGATAGGCGACCGCAAAGTTTCGCCGGTTGCGCGGGCCGCCCCGATTCGCGGGACGGCTCGTGATGCCTTTTGCCTTTCGAGCCATGATTCCCTCCGCTGCCTCGCTGCATCGCGCCAGTGATCAGTGAAAAAGATCCTAGGCGAGAGCCGCACACCGGCGCCAGAGCGATTTATTGCGGAGAACGGGGCGATACTCCGCATTATCCTCCGCGCCGGCGCATAGGCCGCTTTATTGCGCGTTTTGCTGCTGACTTGCCACGCGAGGCGCGTGCACCGGCGCGCACCGCGGCATGTTTGGCCGGCTTGCGGCGGCGGCTGTTGGTTTTGCGGGAAGCAGCGGTGCGCGCTGCAGAAGTGGCAGCGTGCCCGGGACTCTTGCGAGCGGAGGGCTTCCTGCGGGCGCGTTTCGGGGACGCGGGGGTGTGCTTCGCGGCCGCGCCGTTGGGTGTGGGGCGCTTGTTCGCCGCGCCAGCTTTCCGGGCGCCACCTTTCGTTGCACCGGGCTTTCTGGCGCCAGCGTTGGTTGTGCCGGCGCTCTTGGAGCCACTCTTCGTAGCGCCTGCTTCCGCCGCGCCGGTCTTCGCCGGGGAGGCACCATTTTTCGGCGCGGCCGCCTGCAGCGCCCCGGTATCGGCGCCCCGCAGCTGATCCAG
>CAZDTG010000074.1:0-20160 GCA_964508005.1 uncultured Steroidobacteraceae bacterium | reverse complement strand
GCGCCGTCGAGGAATACACGCGCACGGACATGTCGCCGGAGGACAAGCAGGAGAGCAGCGCGTATCTCCACGCGCTCTGGTCGAGCTACCAGGATGCAATGATCCGGGCGCGCAAGCTGCCCACGGATGCGCTCAGCAAGTACGTCGACAATCTGCCCAAGACTGTGCCGGCCGCGGGCGGGAACGCCGCGCAGGTGGCGTTACAAGCGGGCCTCGTCACGGGGATCAAGACCCGGCTCGAGGTCGAGAAGCGGCTCATCGACATCGTCGGCCAGGACGACACCACGGGATCCTTCAAGTCGGTTTCGACCGCCGACTATGCGCGCATCGCGCATGCCGACATGAAAGTTCGCGCCGACGGCAAGCCTCGGGTCGGAGTCATCGTGGCCGCCGGTGAGATCCTCGACGGAGACCAGCCTCCGGGCACCGTGGGCGGCGACTCGACGGCGCGTCTCATACGCCAGGCACGCCTCGACCGGAACATTCGCGCCGTCGTATTGCGCGTCAACAGTCCGGGCGGAAGCGTCATGGCTTCCGAAGAAATCTATCGCGAGCTGCTCGCGCTACGCGCGGCGGGCAAGCCGGTCATCGTGTCGATGAGCACACTCGCGGCTTCGGGCGGCTACTACATCTCGGCGCCGGCGGATGAGATCTGGGCGAGCCCGGCCACGCTGACCGGTTCCATCGGCATCTTCGCCATCATTCCCACGATCGACAAGACGCTCGGCAAGGTGGGTATCACGGTCGATGGCGTGGGTACGACGCCCCTGGCAGGGCAGCTGCGCATTGACCGGCCCTTGGGCGAAGAGGCCAGGGCGCTGCTGCAGTCGCAGATCGGACGCGGCTACGACGAGTTTCTCGCGCGCGTTTCCACGGGGCGTAAGAAGAGCCGCGAAGAGATCGACGCCGTCGCGCAGGGGCGCGTGTGGGCGGGAGCGGATGCGAGGCGGCTGGGGTTGGTTGACCAGCTCGGCTCGTTCGATGACGCCGCCCATTCCGCCGCGCGCCACGCGAAGCTGACCGACTACGAGCTCGAGTTCGTCGAGCCGGAGTTGTCCTGGGCGCAGGAGTTGGTGCTCCAGTTGAAGAGCCGCGCGGTGAAGACGTTGCTGTCGGCGCTGATCGACGAGAAGACCGCCGCATTGGCGCGGGTGGCGCAGAGATTCGATCCGCTGGCCCGCGAGGTCGAGCGGCTCAGCCGGTTCACCGAGCCCAACAAGATCTACGCGTATTGCTTCTGCGGCGTGGATTGAAGCGCCCGCGGCAGCCCGCAAAAGTCACGCCTTTTGCGGGCGGAAACACAGCCACTGTCCGAAAAAGCGCCGCAGGCGACTTTTTCCAGTCAACTACAGCGTCGACCAGTCCAGTATCACCTTGCCCGACTTCCCCGACCCCATGGTCTCGAAGCCCTGCAGGTACTCCTGCACCGGGAAGTGATGGGTGATGATGGGGTCGAGGTTGAGCCCGCTCTGCAGCAGCGCGGACATTTTGTACCAGGTCTCGAACATCTCGCGGCCGTAGATGCCCTTCAGGGTGAGGCCCTTGAAGATCACCTGGTTCCAGTCGATCGCCGTGTCATCGGGCGGGATTCCCAGGATCGCGACGGAGCCGCCGTGATGCATCGTGCGCAGCAGCTCGCGCAACGCCGCCGGGTTGCCCGACATCTCGAGTCCGACGTCGAAGCCCTCCTGCATGTTGAGATCCTTCATCGTCTGGTCCAACGATTCGCGCGTGACGTTGATGGCGCGCGTGGCGCCCATTTTGCGCGCGAGGTCGAGGCGATACTCGTTCACGTCCGTGATGACGACATGGCGTGCGCCGACGAAGCGGGCGATCGAGACGGCCATGATGCCGATCGGGCCGGCACCGGTGATCAACACATCTTCACCCACCATGTTGAAGGCGAGGGCGGTGTGGGTCGCGTTGCCGAAGGGGTCCAGGATGGAGGCAATGTCATCGCGGATGGAATCCGGCAGCTTGAACGTGTTGTCCGCCGGGATCGCAAGATACTCGGCGAACGCTCCCGGACGGTTCACACCGACGCCGACCGTGTTACGGCACAGATGCCGGCGTCCCGCGCGGCAGTTGCGGCAATAGCCGCAGGTGATGTGGCCTTCGCCCGAGACACGGTCACCCGCCTTGAGCCCGCGGACTTCCGAACCCAGATCGACGATGCGCCCGCAATACTCATGGCCGACGGCCATGGGTACGGGGATCGTCTTTTGCGCCCACGCGTCCCACTTGTAGATGTGCATGTCGGTGCCGCAGATCGCTGTCTTGTCGATCTCGATGAGCACATCGTTGGGACCCACTTTGGGCTCCGGGACCTCATCCAGCCAGATGCCGGGCGCAGCTTCTTTCTTGACCAGTGCCTTCATGCTCGTTCTCTCGGGCGCAATTACTTGATGACGTTCAGCTCGCCGCCGACGGTCGTGAAGGCTGCGATGGCGCGGTCGAGCTGCTCGCGGGTGAGCGCGGCGGACATTTGCGTGCGGATGCGCGCCTGCCCCTTGGGGACGACCGGGAAAGAGAATCCGATCACGTAGATGCCGCGCTGCAATAACCGATCGGCCATGCGGCTGGCGAGGGCCGCATCCCCGAGCATGACGGGAATGATCGGGTGCTCGCCGGGCTTGAGAGTGAAGCCCGCACTCTCCAGCCCCGCGCGGAAATAACGCGCATTCTCGAACAGCTGGGTGCGCAGCTCAGGGGAGTGCTCGAGAAGGTCGAGCACCCGCAGGCTGACGCCCGCGACCACAGGCGGAATGCTGTTGGAAAACAGATAGGGACGTGAGCGCTGGCGCAGCCACTCGATGACTTCCTTGCGCGCGGAGATGTAGCCACCACTCGCTCCGCCGAGCGCCTTACCGAGCGTGCTGGTGAGGATATCGACCCGGTCGGCCACACCGCAGTGCTCCGGCGTGCCACGCCCGGTGGCTCCCATGAAGCCAGTCGAGTGCGAATCGTCCACCATCACCAGTGCGTCGTAGCGATCGGCGAGGTCGCAGATCGCGCGCAGGTTCGCGATAGTGCCGTCCATCGAGAACACACCATCGGTCGCAATGAGGCGGGTCCGGGCGCCCGCGGCCTGTTTCAGGCAATTCTCGAGCTCCCCCATGTCATTGTTGGCGTATCGGTAGCGTTGCGCCTTGCAGAGGCGAATGCCGTCGATGATGCTGGCGTGGTTGAGCGCGTCCGAGATCACAGCGTCGCTCTCGTCCAGGAGGGTCTCGAACAGGCCGCCGTTCGCATCGAAGCACGATGAGTAGAGGATCGTGTCTTCCTTGCCCAGGAACTGGCTGAGGCGCTCTTCGAGCTGCTTGTGGACGCTCTGCGTGCCGCAGATGAAGCGCACCGACGCCATGCCATAGCCGAAGCGGTCGATCGCCCGATGAGCGGCTTCGCGGATGGCGGGATGGTTTGCAAGCCCGAGGTAGTTATTGGCGCACAGATTGACGACCTCCTGGTCGCCGGTGCGCACCACGCCGCCCTGAGGGCCGGCCAGCACACGCTCGCTCTTGTATAAACCCTGGGTCTTGAGGCCTTCGAGATCGGCGCGCAGGCGCGCGATGAGAGCTTGCTTCATGGCTTCAATTATACTCGTCCCATGTCCGAAGATCGCACAGACGACGGCCCCGGGGCAGCCCGCATCGACCGCTGGCTCTTTGGCGTGCGCCTGTTCAAGTCCCGCTCCCTGGCGAGCCAGGCCGTCACGGGCGGCAAGGTGCACATCAATGGCGACCGTGTTAAGCCCTCCCGGGAGGTCCGGGCCGGCGACGTCGTGACCTTCGTGAGAGGTGCGGTCGAGTTCGAATGCACCGTGGCCGCCATCCCCGCGCGCCGCGGACCCGCGACGCAGGCGGCTCGGTGTTATGTAGAAACACCGGCCAGCGAGGCCCGCCGTACGCAGTTCGCACAACGAATGAAAATCGCTTCCGCGCTGACGCCGCGACCCGACGAGCGCCCGGACAAGCACGACCGGCAGGCCCTGCGCCGGCTGCGATTGAAGTGAATTGGCTGAAAGTCGCCTGGCGGCGCTTTCAGCGAGCGCGCCGACCCGCCCATAGGGGCCCGCGCGCAAAAAGCGTGGTTTTTGCGCGCTAAGGCGCAGGCCGGTTGTGGTAGATACGTTCTAACAAGGAGTCCCAGGTTAACCATGACTCTGAGCGTTTTCGATATTTTCAAGGTCGGCATCGGGCCGTCCAGCTCGCACACCATGGGGCCGATGCGGGCCGCGCGCGAGTTCGTTCTCGGACTCGAGCGTGACGGACTGCTCGCCCGGACCGGGCAGATCGCCGTGCGGCTGTACGGGTCGCTGGCGCTCACCGGCGCCGGCCACGGGACCGATCGCGCCGTGCTGGCGGGGCTCGAGGGCGCCGAGCCCGAGACGGTCGACCCGGACAGCATCGATCCGCTGCTGCAGCGGATCCGCTCGACGGGAAGAATCAAACTACTCGGCAAGCACGAGATCGCGTTCGACGAGCCGATGCAGCTCCTGTTCATGTACCACGAGCGGCTGCCGCGCCACTCCAATGGCATGCGCTTTACCGCCCTGGCAGGGACGGGCTCCGGCGCGCCGGTGCACAACTTGCGCGAAGAGGACTACTACTCGATCGGCGGCGGCTTCGTCGTGCGCGGCGACGAGGCGGAGTCGCACGAGACGAGCGTTCACAAGGCGCCGCCGCACCCATTCGGTTCCGGCGCGGAGCTGCTCGCGCTGTGCCGGGAGCACGGCCTGGAGTTGTTCGAGTTGATGCTCGCCAACGAGCGGACCTGGAACACCGAGGCCCAGGTCCGCGAGAAGCTGCTGCACATCTGGGGTGTCATGCAGGCCTGCGTCGAGCGTGGCTTTCGCCAGACGGGCGTGTTGCCCGGAGTGCTGAAGGTGCGTCGCCGCGCGCCGAAGTTGTATCGGGTGTTGGCTGAGAGCACTTCGGACAAGCCGCTCGATGTGATGGATTGGGTGAACGCCTATGCGCTTGCGGTGAATGAGGAGAATGCGGCCGGCGGCCGTGTCGTGACCGCTCCCACGAACGGGGCCGCCGGAATCGTGCCGGCGGTGCTGCACTTCTATCGGCGCTTCTACAAGGACTCGAGCGACGACGGTGTTCTGCGCTTCCTGCTGTGCGCGGCGGCGATCGGGATGCTCTACAAGAAGAATGCATCGATCTCGGGCGCCGAGATGGGCTGCATGGGCGAGGTCGGCGTGGCGTGCTCGATGGCCGCCGCGGGCCTCGTCGCGGCGCTGCATGGCACCAACGAGCAGATCGAGAACGCCGCGGAGATCGGCATGGAGCACAACCTCGGCCTCACCTGCGATCCGGTCGCGGGACTGGTGCAGATCCCCTGCATCGAGCGCAATGCCATGGGCTCGGTCAAGGCGATCAACGCCGCACGCCTGGCGATGCGCGGCGATGGCACCCACAAGGTGTCCCTCGACCAGGTGATTGCGACCATGCGCCAGACAGGCGCGGACATGTCGACGATTTACAAGGAGACCTCGCAGGGAGGGCTCGCGGTCAACGTGCCCGAGTGCTGAGGCGCCGCGCGCCGGCCCGCAGGAGCCTGGCTCCTAAGCCAACAAGCTGAACAGCCGCGACGGTGGTGTCTCGGTCAGCACGTCCCGCACGCCGGACGGCTCGACGGCCGACCATCGATCGATGTCGAACGTTACGCTGCAAACGGCGGCCGTCGCCAGACCGCTCATGTCCGGGCGGGGCGCCAACAGGTGCGCGAGCTCCGAGATGCCCGGGTTGTGCCCGATGATCATCAAATGCGCGATGCGCGGTCCGATCGCCCGCGCCAGCTGCAAAATCTCCTGCGCCCCGGACAGATACAGAGCTTCCTCATTGCGCAGGCTCCGCGGCGGCAGCGCAAGCTCCCGCGCAATGATTTCGGCCGTCTGTTGTGTCCTGCGCGCCGGACTGGCAATGATCAGGTCGGGGATGAGGGTGAGCTCGGCGAGCCGGCGCGCCATCGCTTCGGCCTCGATGTTGCCACGCCGATTGAGTGGGCGGGCGAAATCTTCAACTTCGGGATCCTTCCACTGCGCGTCACCATGCCGCATCAGTGTCAGACGTTTCACGTAGGGACCTCCACCAGCACGCGCCCGCCTCCTTCGCGGACTTTGAAGGTGCGAAGCGGCTCGTAAGCCGGAGGCGTGAGTGCCTCGCCCGTGCGGAGGGAGAAATGCGCCCCGTGTCGGGGGCATATGATCTCGCAGGATTCCACTTCTGCCTCTCCAAGCGCCTGGCCATCGTGGGTGCAACGGTCTTCGACGGCGTATAGTTCGGCCCCGCAGCGTACGACAACGATGGGGATGCCGTCGACCTCGGTGGCGAAGGGTGCCGCCTCACGGACGGAGTCGCTGCCGCCGATATCGATCCACTGTGAGGACATTGACGGAGCGTCTTTATCTTTTTCAGAACATGCCGGTCTGCAGCCGGGCGGCTTCGGACATCATGCTCTGGTTCCACGGCGGGTCGAAGGTGAGCGCGACGCGCGCCTCGCGGACCGTTGGGATACGCTGCACTTTGTCCTTGACATCGTCCACGAGCACCTCGCCCATCCCGCATCCGGGCGCGGTGAGCGTAATTTCGATCTCGACCGTTCTCGTACCATCCTCGTTGGGCTTCACCTCGCAACCGTACACGAGCCCGAGCTCGACGATGTTGATGGGGATCTCGGGATCGTAGCAGGTGCGCATCTGCTCCCAGGCGAGGTTGCGCACGTCCTCCTCGGTGGCGTTCGGCGGCAGCTGCGGAGCCTTCACGGACTCCTTGCCGATGGCATCGGCGTCGTCACCGGAAATCCGGAAGAGATTGCCTTCGAGGTAAACGGTAAAACTGCCCCCGAGCGCCTGAGTGATGTAGCCGGCCTGGCCCGGCTTCAGGTTCACCTCGACACCGGCAGGCACCATCACCGCGCGCACCTCGCGGTTTACGACGAAAGGCTCGTTCTCGTGCGTACGCATCTGTTCAGCTACTCCGTGGAGACAGTGCTCGCGCCTCGCTCGAGCGCGGCATTCAATGTGTGCCAGCAAAGGCTTGCGCACTTGACCCGGGACGGAAACTCACGCACTCCGGAGAGCGCCGCGAGCTTGCCGAGCTGCGCATCGGCCACCGCCTCCTGCTGGGTGAGCAGATTGTGCACCTTCTCGAACAGCGCGCCGATCGCCGCCTTGTCCTTGCCCTTGACGGCTTCCGTCATCAAGGAGGCCGAGGCCGTGGAGATGGCGCAGCCCTTGCCCTCGAAGCGCACATCTTCGACGCGGTCGCCGGCGAATTTCACGAACACCGACAGCCGATCGCCGCACAGGGGATTATGCCCGTCCGCGCGCGTGTCGGCCGAATCGAGCCGCCCGAAGTTGCGCGGCCGCTTGTTGTGATCCAGGATCACATCGCGATAGAGGTCCTTCAGATCCATCAGCCGAACACCTCGCGTACTTTTTCCAGCCCGGCGACGAGACTCGCGACCTCCTCCTCGGTGTTGTAGACACCGAACGAGGCGCGCGCGGTTGCCGGTATGCCAAAGAAGGTCATGACAGGTTGGGCGCAGTGGTGCCCTGTGCGCACGGCGATGCCCTCGGTGTCGAGGATCGTGCCGAGATCGTGGGGATGAACGCCCTTCATGGTGAACGACAGTACCGCCGCCTTGTGGGCCGCCGTGCCGATGATCTCGATGCCCGGGATTCGCTCGAGCTCCGCCGTGGCGAGCGCGAGCAGATGCTGCTCATGCGCGGCGATCGCATCGATGCCCAAGGCCTCGACGTAGTCCAGGGCCGCACCAAGCCCGACCGCGCCGGAAATGTTCGGCGTGCCGGCTTCGAACTTCCAGGGCAGCTCGTTGTAAGTCGTCTTCTCGAACGACACCGTCAGGATCATGTCGCCGCCGCCCTGCCACGGCGGCATGGCGGCCAGCAGCTCCTCCCGGCCATACAGGACGCCAATGCCGGTGGGCCCGTAAATCTTGTGGCTCGAGAAGGTGTAGAAGTCGCAGCCGAGGGCGCGAACGTCGACTCTCGAGTGCGGTATCGCCTGCGCCCCGTCGACCAACACGACCGCGCCCTGCGCGTGAGCGGCGTCGATGATGCGCTTCACCGGCAGCACCGTACCCAGCGCGTTAGAGACATGAGCGACCGCCACCAGCCTGGTGCGCGGCGACAGTAGTTTCAGGAACTCATCGAAGATCAATTCGCCGCGGCGGTCGATAGGCGCCACCTTCAAGGTGCAGCCCGTCTGCTCGCACACCATCTGCCACGGAACGATGTTCGCGTGGTGCTCGAGGGCGGTGATGAGGATCTCGTCACCCGGCTTGAAGCGGGGGCGCGCGTAGGCTTGCGCGACGAGGTTTATGCCTTCCGTCGTGCCCCGAACGAAGATGATCTCGCGGGTCGAGCGCGCGTTGATATAACGCCTGATGCGCTCCCGCGCTCCTTCGTAGGCCTCGGTCGCGGCCTGACTCAGGGCATGGACACCGCGGTGGACGTTCGCATGAGAGTGCGTCTCGTATTCCTCGACCGCCCGCAACACCGGCAGCGGCCTCTGCGAGGAGGCGGCGCTGTCGAGGTAAACGAGCGGACGAGCGTTGATCGTGCGCTCGAGAATCGGGAAGTCCTTGCGCACGCGTTCGACGTCGAGCGCCGGCGTGCCGGGCAGGGCTTTGGGCTTGGGTGCGATTGCCGCCATTATAACAGCTCCTTCAATGCGGCGGCCTCTTGCATCTGTCCGGCGAGGCTGCGCTCGATCTGCCGCCGCAGCTCGGGCACTTCGATCCTGGCCACCACGTCCTCGAGGAACGCCCACTTCAGCAGGCGCTGCGCCGTCGCCGGGTCGATTCCGCGTGACAGCAGATAAAACAGCATGTTGTCGTCTAGCTTGCCCGCCGTCGCGCCGTGAGCGCAGCGAACGTCGTCGGTGTAGATCTCGAGTTGCGGGCGGACATCGATTTCCGCATCGGGGCCGGCGAGCAGGCCGCGAAGCGACTGCTGCGAATCGGTTCCCTGCGCGTTCTTGCGGACGACCACCATTCCGTTGAATGCAACCCGGGCGCGTCCCGCGGAGATGCCACGGAATGTTTGCTCGGAGCGCGCGCGGGGGGCCGCATGGTCGACGACGACGAACGCGTCCTGAATCTGCTGCCGGTCTCCGAGGGACGCCACAGAGACCGCCGCGTCGGCGCGCTCGCCGGCCAGTTGCACGTTGATGGTCGATCGCGCCGATAGGCCGCCTACGTTCACGCCGTGGAGCTTGTAAGTCGCATCCTGCGCCAGGACGGCCGACAGAGTGTCGAACCAGATCGCCTTGGCGCCGGATTCCTGCACACGATAGTGATTTACGGTGGCACCGCGGGCGATATCGACCTTCACGGAAGCGTTCACGAAGTTCGCACCGCTGCCGACGCTCACATGCCGTTCGATGAGCCCGAGTCGTGCGCCCGCCTCGACGTGCAACTCGACGCGCGGGTAGGACGCCGCCGTCTGCGAATCCACGCTGGCCAGGAAGACGAGCTCGATACAGGTCGGGCAGTCGGTGCCCGCGGAGACTGTGATCGAGGCGCCATCGGTGGCGAAGGCATCGTTCAGAAGCGCGAAGCGGGCATCTTTTGACGACCTCGTGGACGGATCGGGAAAGCGTGCAGGTGCAGACGCCGAGGCGGCCCCGATGGGCGTGGCAGCGGGGCGCGCTGGCGCGGAGGTCGGTGCCGGGGGGGGCACTGCCGCTTGCGAGTGGCCGCCACGAAGCGACGTCACCGTAATGCCGCTCTTCCTGACCGGAGAGGAAAGCGTCAGGGCGAACACGCCATCCACGAACGTATAGCGCGCGTAACCTTCAACTGGGGCCGGCAGATCGGCAAGCGCCACACTGGGCGCGGCGCCCGCTTGCGAGCCGAGCGGCGGTGCAAAGCGCACCTTGTCGAGCGGCCGCAGGTTCGCGTACTTCCAGTTCTCATCGCGCGAGGTCGGGAGCCCCTCGGCCGCAAGGGTTTCGATCGCACTTCGGCGACGCTCCCGGCTCACGACATCCGCTGGGAGTGATGCGGAAGCCGCAGCGTGTTCCTCGGCGATGCGTGTTGCGAGCGCTGAGCTCATCACGCTGCCTCTTCGCTGATCCAGTCGTATCCACGCCGCTCGAGCTCGAGCGCCAGCGTCCTGTCGCCGCTGCGGGCGATGCGTCCGCGCACGAGAACATGGACAAAGTCCGGCACGACGTAATCGAGCAGCCGCTGGTAGTGGGTCACGAGGACCACCGAGCGTTCCGGTGAGCGCAGGGTGTTGACTCCATTCGCCACCACCTTCAGCGCATCGATGTCGAGACCCGAGTCGGTCTCATCCAGGATGGCGAGCCGCGGCTCGAGCATCAGCATCTGCAAAACCTCGTTGCGCTTCTTCTCGCCGCCCGAGAACCCCTCGTTCACGCCGCGTGACAGGAAGCCTTCCTCCATGTTCATGAGCTTCATCTTCCCGCGCACGAGCGTGAGGAACTCGAACGCATCGACCTCGGGGAGGCCGCGGTGCTTGCGGGCGGCGTTGAGCGCAGCTTTCAACAGGTACACGTTGTTCACACCCGGGATCTCGACCGGGTACTGGAACCCCAGGAACAGGCCCTCGTGCGCGCGCTCTTCGGGAGCGAGAGCGAGCAGGTCGCGACCGTCGAAAGTCACTTTCCCGGCGGTGATCTCGTAGCCGGGCCGCCCGGCCAGGGCGTAGGCGAGGGTGCTCTTGCCGGAGCCGTTCGGCCCCATGATCGCGTGCACCTCGCCGGTATTCACCTCGAGATCGAGCCCGTTGAGGATCTGCTTGCCGTCGACGCTGACCTGCAGGTTTTCAATCTTCAACATGATCAGCCCACCGCGCCTTCGAGGCTCACCGCGAGCAGGTTCTGCGCCTCGACGGCGAACTCCATCGGCAGCTCCTTGAACACCGACTTGCAGAAGCCGCTCACGATCATGTTCACCGCATCCTCCTGGGAAATGCCCCGCTGCAGGCAGTAGAAAAGCTGGTCGTCGCTGATTTTCGAGGTGCTCGCCTCGTGCTCCACCGTCGCGGAGGGGTTCTTCACCTCCACGTACGGGAAGGTGTGCGCGCCGCACTTGCCGCCCATCAGCAGGGAGTCGCACTGTGTGAAGTTGCGGGCGCCGTGTGCCGTCGGCAGCATCTTCACGAGTCCTCGATACGTGTTCTGGCCATGTCCGGCCGAGATGCCCTTCGAGACGATGGTGCTGCGCGTGTTGGGGCCGATATGGATCATCTTCGTGCCGGTGTCGGCCTGCTGGAAGTTGTTGACCGTGGCCACCGAGTAGAACTCGCCGATCGAGCCCTCACCGCGCAGCACGCAGCTCGGATACTTCCAGGTGATCGCCGAGCCCGTCTCGACCTGGGTCCAGGAGATGTGCGAGTTGCGCCCGCGGCACTCGCCGCGCTTGGTGACGAAGTTGTAGATGCCACCCACGCCATTCGCATCGCCGGGGTACCAGTTCTGCACCGTCGAGTACTTGATGTAGGCGTCGTCGAGCGCCACCAGCTCCACCACCGCAGCATGCAGCTGGTTTTCGTCGCGCATCGGCGCGGTGCAACCTTCGAGGTAGCTCACGTGGCTGCCCGCGTCCGCGATGATGAGCGTCCGCTCGAACTGCCCCGTCTTGGCGGCGTTGATCCGGAAGTACGTCGACAGCTCCATCGGGCAGCGCACGCCCTTGGGCACGTAGACGAAGGAGCCGTCCGAGAACACAGCCGAGTTGAGAGCAGCGAAGAAATTATCCGATTGCGGGACCACGGTGCCGAGATACTGCTCGATCAGCTCGGGGTATTTCTGCACGGCTTCGGAGAAGGGGCAGAAGATCACCCCGGCGGCGGAAAGTCGCTCTTTGAACGTGGTCGCGACCGAAACGCTGTCGAACACGGCATCCACCGCCACACCCGCGAGGCGCGCGCGCTCATGAAGCGGGACGCCGAGCTTGGCATAGGTCTCGAGCAGCTTCGGATCGACTTCCTCGAGGCTCTTCGGGCCGTCGGTATTGGCGCGCGGCGCGGAGTAGTACGAGATCCCCTGATAGTCGATGGGAGCGGCGCGCACGTGCGCCCAATGAGGCTCGGTCATCTTCAGCCAGTGGCGCAGCGCCTTCAGCCGCCACTCGGTCAGGAAGGCGGGCTCGTTCTTTTTGCGCGAGATGAGCCGTACGACGTTCTCGTCCAGCCCGGGCGGCACCGTATCGGACTCGATCTCGGTCACGAAGCCGTGCTGGTAGCCGCGGGCAATCAGACTTTCCAACTGTTTGGCGGATTCACTCATGGTTTGTGTCGAAGTGTAATGTCCAGTGATCAGCGGACCGGCGAGCGCGGCGTCGCGAGCTTCATATCGCGCTCGAGCGTGGGCAGCCGCACCTGGGACGTGTCTATGCCGGCCAGCTGAGCCAGGCTCACATCCTGTAATGAGCGGCGAATGGCGAGATTCAAGCGCTGCCAGACTTTGCCTACGCGGCAGGTCTCCTCGATCTCGCAATGCCCCTGGCCGGCGGCACAGTCGGTGAGCGCCACCGGGCCTTCGAGGGCGTCCAATATGGCGGCGGCACTGATCTGCGTGGCGGGGCGCGCCAATTGGTACCCGCCATGCAGCCCCCGCGTCGAGGTCACCAGATGGGCCCGCTGCAGCTGTTTCAGCAGCTTGCTGACGGTCGGTGCCGCAATCCGCGTCCGCTCCGCGAGGGCGGTGGCGGTCTGCACCCGTTCGGGCTCCTCGGCGAGGATCGCGAGAACGACGGTGGCGTAATCGGTAAGCCGGCTTATGCGCAGCATGGGGGAACGATCGCATCTTGAAACTAGGACTATTTTAGTACTAATTGGCGGGGGAACCAAGCGCTACTTCGGGAGAGCTCGGTGGCCACCTTGGCTGTGGCGCCGCAAGGGTGCGCCCGCCCGAAGCTCGCCGGAGCGCCTTCACACTCTTACTTTGGTATCCTTGCCGCCCGAAAATTCGCCCACGACGGTGGCTCGAGACGGGCACGAGAGAGTGCGTGCCCGGCGGCCCATCCCAAGCTGGAGGACTCCGACGATGAATCGTACCGAGCTCGCACGCATCGCCAACGCGATGGTCGCGCCGAACAAAGGCATTCTGGCGGCGGATGAAAGCACGGGCACCATCAAGAAGCGCTTCGATGCCATCAAGCTCGAGTCCACCGAAGAGCACCGCCGCCTGTATCGCGAGATGCTGTTCACCGCACCCGCAGCGGCCGAATCGATCAGCGGTGTGATCCTGTATGATGAGACCATCCGCCAGAAAACCAAGGACGGCACCCCATTCCCCCAGTATCTCGCGACGCATGGCATCATCCCCGGCATCAAGGTCGATACCGGCGCGAAGCCGCTGGCGCTGTTCCCGGGCGAGACCATCACCGAAGGGCTGGACGGGCTGCGTGAGCGGTTCATCGAGTACTACAAGCTCGGAGCGCGGTTTGCGAAGTGGCGCGCCGTCATCGACATCGGCGATGGCATCCCAACCGCGTTCGCGATCGCCGCGAATGCTCATGCGCTCGCGCGCTATGCGGCGCTGGCGCAGGAGAACGACATCGTCCCGATCGTCGAGCCCGAGGTGCTCATGGACGGTTCGCATACGATCGAGCGCTGTGAAGAGGTGACGAATGCGACCCTCAGAGCGGTGTTCGACGCGCTGGACGATCATCGCATCTGCCTCGCGGGCATGGTCCTCAAACCCAACATGGTGATCTCCGGAAAGAAGGCGCCGAAGCGGGCTTCTCCCCAGGAGGTTGCCGAAGCCACCGTGCGGACTCTGAAGCGCCATGTGCCGCCGGCGGTCCCCGGCATCGCCTTCCTCTCCGGCGGCCAGTCCCCTGAAGAGGCGACGCTCCATCTTTCTCTGATGAATAAACCGGGCCCGCTGCCCTGGAAACTCACGTTCAGCTACGGCCGCGCGCTGCAGGACACCGCACTCAAGGCCTGGGGCGGCAACCAGGCGAATTTCGCGGCGGGGCAAAAGGAGTTCGCCAAGCGTGCCCGGCTGAATGGCCTGGCGACGACGGGGCGCTACTCCCCCGAGCAGGAGAGCCAGGCCGCCTGAGGCGCCCCCCGAGCCCGTGACAACCGCCGAATCCGCCCAACCCACGTCATCCGGGTCTTCCGATGACGTGGTGGTCGCCGTGCGCGACGTGCACTACGCCGTCGATGGCCGTCCCATCTTCGAGGGGGTGGAGCTGGGCGTTCGCCGCGGCCGCATCACGGCCATCATGGGACCGAGCGGCACCGGCAAGACGACGCTGCTGAAGCTCATCACGGCGCAGATCCGCCCCGACCGCGGCCAGGTGCTGGTGTTCGGCCAGGATCTCGCGCAGCTGCGGGAGCATGAAATCTACGCCGTGCGCAAGCGCATGGGCATGTTGTTTCAGAACGGCGCGCTGCTGACGGATATGAGCGTCTTCGAGAACGTCGCCTTTCCCGTGCGCGAGCATACGGATCTGCCGGAGCCGCTGATCCGGTTGCTGGTGCTCACGAAGCTGGAGGCGGTCGGGCTTCGGGGCGCGGCGCAGCTCATGCCCGCCGAGCTCTCCGGCGGCATGGCCCGGCGTGTCGCGCTGGCGCGCGCCATCGTGATGGACCCCGAGATCCTCATTTACGACGAGCCGTTCGTCGGTCTCGACCCCATCTCCCTCGGTGTCATCCTGCGCCTCATCAAGCAGATGAACGTGGCGCTCGGTATTACCAGCATCGTCGTCTCGCACGACGTGCACGAGTTGGCGACGATCGCGGACGACAGCTATCTGTTGTCGGCTGGGCGCGTGGTCGCCGCGGGGACGCCGCAGGAGCTCCTCAAGAGCGATTCGCCGACGGTGCGGCAGTTCATGACGGGTAGCCCGGACGGTCCGGTCCGTTTCCATTATCCGGCAGGCGATTACACGACCGCGTTGCTGGCGGTGGAGGAACGTTGAGCAACGGCAGGCAGGTCGGTTTCCTGTTGGGAGGGGTGCGCAAGTTCGGTACGAGCGCGATCTTCTTCTTCCAGCTCCTCATACAGTGCATTCCGGCGCTTGGACGGCCGCGGCTGGTCGCCTACCAGGTCTACAACTCCGGCGCCCGCTCACTCATCATCATCATGCTCGCGGGACTCTTCGTCGGCATGGTGCTCGGCCTGCAGGGCTTCACACTGCTGCAACGCTTCGGTTCCGAGGAGGCGCTCGGCAGCGCCGCGGCGATCGGGCTGTTGAAAGAGCTGGGTCCGGTCGTGACGGCGCTGCTGTTTGCCGGCCGTGCCGGCACGGCGCTGACCTCCGAGATCGGCCTGATGCGCGCCACGGACCAGCTGGTCGCGATGCAGATCATGGCGGTCGATCCGCTGCGCTATGTGGCCGCGCCGCGCTTCATGGGCGGCATCGTCGCGATGCCGCTGCTCGCGGCGATCTTCAGCATCATCGGCATTTTCGGGGCACAGCTGGTCGGCGTGCAGATGATGGGTGTCGACAGGGGCTCCTTCTGGTCGCAGATGCAGGGCTCCGTCCAGCTGCGCGACGTCACGGAAGGCATCGTCAAGAGTCTCGTTTTTGGCCTTACCTGCAGCCTCATCGCCGTCTACGAGGGTTATCACGCCGAGCCCACCGCGGCGGGAGTCGGGCTCGCCACTACGCGCACCGTGGTGGCCTCGTCCGTGCTCACGTTGCTGCTCGACTACGTCCTGACCGCGGCGTTCCTGAAATAGGCCCCGCACACGCCCAGAGGATCGTCATGCAATCCAATCGGACTCTTGAAATCGGCACCGGGCTGTTCGTGCTGTTGGGCTTCGTAGCGCTGTTTTTCCTGACGACGCAGCTGCCCTCCAGCGGCCTGAAGCTGGGCGCCGCGAAGTCGGGCTATCACGTGAGCGCCGATTTCGACAACATCGGGGACCTGAAGGTGGGCTCGCCCGTTACCATGGCGGGCGTCAGCGTCGGGGAAGTGGAGTCGATCCGCTTCGACCAGCAGACTTACAAGGCGGTGGTGGGAATGAGGATCGACCTGCAGTACAAACAGATCCCCGACGACAGCTATGCCAGCATCCAGACGCAGGGACTGCTCGGCGGGAAGTACATCGGTATCAGTCCCGGCGGCTCGGACATGTTTCTCAAGAACGGCAGCCACATCGACCAGACACAGTCGGCCATCGTGCTCGAGAGCCTCATCAACAAGTTGTTCGCGAGCTTCGCCAGCAAGAGCAGTGACCAGAGCCAGCCGGCGGATGAGTCCAAGAAGGCGGATGATTCCAGGAAAGAGGAGCCCAAGAAATGACAACCCCAACGCGGCGCGCGCCCGCCATCCTGTTGACCGCGATCGTGCAGACCGCGGTCCTCGCCTGCGGCGCGCAATCCCTGGCGTATGCGCAGCAGCAGCAACAGCAGCAGGCGTCGTCCGCGAGCTCCGCGGCAGCGGCGCAGAGCCCCTCCGATGTCGTGCAGCAGGCCGCGCAGGGCATGCTCAAGGAGCTCGACGCGCATCGGGCGGAATACCAGAAGGACCCGTCCAGGATCGGGCAACTCGTCGATAAGTACCTGCTGCCGCATTTCGACACGGAGTTCGCCGCGCGGCTGGTGCTCGGGCAGCATTGGCGCACCGCCACTCCCGAGCAGCGCAAGCGCTTCGTGGATGCGTTCTACCGCTCGCTGCTGCAGAACTACGGCAGCGCCCTGACCGACTTCACCGCCGACAAGTTGAAGATTTTCCCGACCAACGTCCCGCCGAATGCCGACCGCGCCACCGTACGCACCGAAGTAAAACGGGACAACGGCGACCGTGTCTCGGTGAACTACTACATGCGCAACACGCCGGAAGGCTGGAAGGCGTGGGACGTGGTCATCGACGGCATCAGCTACGTGAACAGCTATCGCCAGGACTTCGGCGCCCAGATCGACCAGCAGGGGTTGGATGCCGTCATCAATCGCCTCGAGAAGGGCGAGAAGCCGAGCGAGATCAACAAGACCACGAAGAAGTCATGATGGCCGCAGCATGATGGTGAGCGCGACGTCCCAGGTGGCGGACCGCTCGTCCGGCTCGACGTCTTTCGAGATCGTCGCGAGCGCCGATGGGCGGTCGTACGTGCGCGGCGCGCTGACGTTCGCGACGGCGCGCCGCGCCAGGGCACAGGGTTTGAAGGCTTTCCAGGACTGCGGTGCGCGCGCGCACGAAGTGGATTGCAGCGGGATTACCACATCCGACAGCGCCGGCCTCACGGTGCTGCTCGATTGGCTGGCCCTGTCCAAGCGCCGGGGCTGCGGCTTGCGCTACGTGAAACTGCCGGAAGGGCTGCTGGCGATCGCCCGGATCAGCAACGTCGAGGAGCTTTTGCAGAACGGCGTGTGATCCCTGTGCCGCGATGAGCGCGGGATCGTCCGCCTCAGGCGGGCGAGCCGCTTGCCGGATGGATCAGCTTCGATCGGGCGCTCAATGCGGCGGTGGCGCGTCTGGCGGCAGTGGCGTAGCAGGTGTCGGTATCGTCGTCTCAGGTATCGGTGGCGTCTGCTGTTGTCCCTGAGGCTGCGCGTCGGGCGGTTTGGGCGACGTCGACTCGTCTCCCGTATCCTGTCCCGCTTCCTCGAGCAGCTTCTCCTCCTGCTGCTCCTCGCTGTTGCCACCGGCATTCCTGCCATGTAACAGAAACGCGCGCCGCTGCAGATAGGCGTTCTTCAGGAAGAGGTAGGGATCGTAGGCGCTGTCCAGCGCCTGGTCCGCACTCAGCAGGCGGTAGCGGGCATCAATGAAATGCAGTACCCAGATGCTGTACTGGAACGCCGCGCCGTCGATGTAGTTTTGTGGACTGGCGTACGAGTCCGGAACCCTTCCGAGGCCATCGCGGACGTCCGAAGGCCCGAGAAACGGGATGACCACGTAGGGACCCGTGCCGAGGCCCCAGCGCCCGAGGGTCAGCCCGAAGTCATTCTCGTTCTTCTCCAGCCCGGCCTCGGTGGCCGGATCGAGCAAGCCCCCGATGCCGAGGGTCGTGTTCATCAGCAGGCGGCCCGTATCGCGCACGAACGGCTTGAAGCGCGCCTGCAGCAGATCGTTCACGATGACGATGGGATATTCCAGGTTGTCCAGGAAATTGCTGACGCCGGTGCGGACGAATTGCGGCGTGATGTCCCGGTAGCCGCGGGCGATGGGCCGCAGGACCGCCTTGTCGAGCTTGTCGTTGAACTTGTAGGTGGTGCGATTCATCCGCTCCCACGGGTCCCGGGGGTCCTTCTTCGCAGGGGGCGCGGCGCAACCCAACAGGGTGAGCAGGGCGAGGGACAGCGCGGAAACCCGGATTGTTGTCTGCATAGAGGGACTTGAGGGAGCTGCGGGGGGCCAGGCGGGCATTGTATCAGCCAAGGCCGCGCGACTTGTCAGGTCGAGCAACCTGTTGCGACGAATATTCGCCTCGAGGACGATCATCGGTCAAACAGGCTCCCGGCCGGTGGCGCAGCTTTGGCCGGCCGCAGTTGCTTTGCAACTCTGTCGGACGAGGTATTGACGCCCGCTGGGAGCAAAGGGCAGAGGGGGCCTGTGAACAGCCTCCTACTCAGGCTCCTACGGTCCCGTAATGCTCGTTTTTCGTAATTTCGCCATCGCGAGGTACTCGCGCACCTCGTCGAGCCGCGCCTGGTAGCGCTGGCGCTGGATCTGGCTCAGGTTGGGGGTGGCGAGCGCGAGTTGATATTGAGTCGCAGCCAGCGGCAGATTGCCTCCGGAGAGCTGGTACTCGCCCATGTAGTAGTAGGCGTCGCCCGTGTCGCCGGCTGCGTTGGCCGCGTTCGCCGTCAGCCGTATCTGCTCCGGAGTCGGCTCGACGTTGTTGAAAAGATCGAGCAGCACGGCGTGCGCTTCCTTCGCATTCCCCGCCGCTATGAGGGATTCGGCGTAACGCACCGTTACCGGCACGTTGCGCGGGAACAGCTTCACCGCATGTCTGAAAGTACCCAGGGCGTCGTTCGTCTGCCCGGCCTTCACCTCAGCCTGCCCCAGTGCCGAGTGAAGCATGATGACTCCCTCATGCTCCCTGGTGAGCTCGAAGAGAATCTTCTGGGCTTCCACAGGCCTGTTGTCAGCCATGAGGGCGAGGGCCTCTCCGTAGCGGGTGGCCATATCGTTCTGGCCCCTGGAGAGTCTTTGTGCGTAGACCTTCTCGATGTCCGTGTCCCCGGGAGCGGTCAACACGCGAACACGCTCGCGGACGAGTGCGTAGCTGAGTGAATCCTTCGCTTTTCGCGGCGGAAACTGCGCGGCGCGGGCGCGTGCCTCGGCGATACGGTCCGTGGTGACGGGGTGGTCGACGAGCATGGCCGGGATGTAGGTCGCGGCGAGACCTTCCTTACGGCTCAGCGTCTCGAAGAAATTGCCCATGGCCTGGGTATCGAAGCCGGCGCCGGCGAGGTAGCCGATGCCGACGCGATCGGCTTCCGACTCTTCGCCGCGGGTGAAATTGATCTGTTGCTGCACGGCGAGGCCTTGTGCCGCGGCAATACCGCCCTCGACCGCCTGTCCGCCGGCGTGGCCCACCGCTCCGAGCAGGATCGCCGCCAGCATGGCGGCCATGGTGGTGATGGACTGTTGGCTCTGGGCGCGGATCGAGCGCGCGATGTGATGCTGCGTAACGTGCGCGATCTCGTGTCCAAGGACGCTCGCCAGCTCCGATTCGCTGGTGGTGGCAAGAATGAGGCCGTAGTTGATGAACACAAAGCCGCCGGGCACCGCGAACGCGTTGATGGCGGGGTCTTTGACCACGAAGAACTGAAAGCCTTTCGCGCCATCCGGGCTCTGAGCCGCGAGGCGGTCGCCCACGGAATTCACGTACTCGATGATTTCCGGGTCTTCGAGCAGCGCATTCTGGTCGCGCAGCTGCTGCACGATCATGTAGCCGAGCTGGCGCTCGTCGGAGTGCGAAATGACCGCGGCTTCCGGGCTGCCCATGTCAGGCAGCTCGTTGGCCACTTGCGACGGCAAATCGGTCCCCATGGGCACAGGCGGCGGCGCGGCGTCCACGATGGACAGGGGCGGCTGCACGGGCTCCACGGCGGAGGCGACCGTCGCGAAGAAGGTGCCGGCGGTCAGCAGCGACAGGATGAGACGGCGCATGGTTCGCGTTCGACCGTGTCTTGCGGGCTCGAGTTTCCTCGACTTAACAGAAACTTACAAACTTTCCGGTTACA
>CAZDTG010000073.1:0-20300 GCA_964508005.1 uncultured Steroidobacteraceae bacterium | reverse complement strand
CCGCTATTATTCCAATCGATGGACTTTATAATCCCGATAGACGCCATATATCGACGAGCGGTGGACATCGGAACGGGAAAATGACGGACATCAAGCTCAAAGACCTGCGTTATCTGGTGGCGGTGGCCGACTCCCGCCATTTCGGCCGCGCCGCCGAGCGCTGCTTCGTGAGCCAGCCCACCCTCTCGGCGCAGCTGAAGAAGCTGGAGGATTACCTCGGCGTGCAGCTCATCGAGCGCCAGCCCAATAACGTCTCGCTCACCGAGGCCGGCGAGCAGATCGTGTCCCGCGCGCGGCGCATCCTGGAGGCCAGCGAGGAGGTCGTGACCCTCGCCCGCTCGCATCGTGATCCGCTCGCCGGACGGCTGCGGCTCGCCCTGCTGCCCACCATCGGACCGTACCTGCTGCCGCGGATCTCGCAGGCATTGCGCAAAACCCTGCCCCGCTTGCAACTGCAGCTCTACGAGTACCAGACGGGGCCGATGCTGGAGAAGCTGCAGGGCGGGGAGCTCGATGTCGGCATCCTTGCCCTGCCGGTGGACCTCGATGGCCTGGGGGCCCGCGAGCTCTTCGTGGAGCCCTTCATCGTGGCCATGCCGGACCAACACAAGCTCGCCAAGCGCGACAGCGTGCGCGCCGACGAGCTGAAGGGTGAGACGCTGCTGTTACTCGAGGATGGTCATTGCCTGCGCGATCAGGCGCTGGAAGTCTGCAGCCGCGTCGGAGTACAGGAAAAACAGGACTTCCGCGCGACGAGCCTGGAGACCCTGCGCCAGATGGTGGCCACCGGCGCGGGCCTCACCTTACTGCCGGAGCTGGCGAGCCGCGGTGCCTATGGAAGCGCCAAGGGTGTGACGATCCGGCCGTTCGCGAAGCCGGTTCCAGTGCGGCGTGTCGGCGCCGTCTGGCGCAAGACGAGCGCCCGGGGAGCCGCCATCGAGGCCATCTGCCAACTAATCACGGACCACGCCAAGTGAGTCCGACGCGACCGGCGCTTCGGTGGCAGTGGCGGGCGATTCCGCGGGTTGCCGTGCCGACCGTGCCATGGCAATCGCGCCGACGATGACGATGCCACCGACGATCTGAATGGCCGAGAGACGCTCGCCCAACACCAGGCGCGCAGCCGCGGCCGCACCGAGTGTCTGGACCAGCAGCCCCAATGCGCTGAATGTCGGGCGCAGGTGCGCGAGCGCATACGCGATGAGTCCCTGCCCAAGAACCTGCGCGGCAACCGCACATCCGGCTACCGTCGCCCATCCCCACAGCGTATCCGGCATGAATTTCTGCGACAGGGCGAGCGGCAGCAGCAGCACTGTGAAAACCAGCGTCGAGTTGAACATCACGAGACCCGTTCCATAGGTCGCCCGAAGTCGAGCCACGGCCAGGAGGTAAGCCCCGAAAAAAACGGCAGTGCCCAGCCCCAACGCGTCGCCCACGAACGCCGAGCTGCCGTGGCCGAATTTCGGGCTCACGATCAGCAGCATGCCTGCGAGCGCAAGTGCCGTCGCCGCCAGGAATCTCATTGTCGGACGCTCTCTCCAATAGACCCACGCAACGAGCGTGACGACCAGGGGAGCGAGACTCGCCTCGAGCGTGGAGGCCGCGATGGAAGTGAGGAGCAGCGACCAATGCCACAGGGCGAGGTCGCCCGCGAAGAACACACCCGCCCACAAAAATCCGGGGTCCCGAAAACTCGACAGCAAGCGGACGGTGTTTGTTGCGCCAGGCCTATGCCTGGCCCCCTCACCAAGCCTCGCCCCGCGTTCCAGCAGTGCCCACACCGCCAGAAGCGGCAATGCGAGACAACCGCGCCAGAACGCCGTGGCCGTGGGACCTGTCTCGGCCAGGCGGACCAGGATGCCGGCGCCGCCCGTGGCCAGCGCACCGGCGAACAGCGCGACCAACGCACCCAGTTCCGTTTTCTCGCGCTCTCTATGCATCATATCCTCGGCCGCCATGATAGTCGGTCCCCGCGGGGCTCGTCTGGCATACTGAGGCGCTATCTTTCCAAAGAGGCATGGACTTGAAGCAAGGCACCGCACTTCTCTACGCTCATCTCCACGCCGGCCTGGCGACGCTCGTGGCGTACTCCGTCATCGCGCAGGCACCCGCGCTCATCGTGCAGGACGCCTGGGCGCGCCAAGTGCCTGGATCCGATGTTGCCGCCGTATATTTGACCCTGCGCAATCCGTCCGCGAAATCCATCACCATCACCGGCGTAGAGTCGCCCCGGGCGAGTCACGCCATGATCCACGAGACGAGAACAGAAGGTGGACAATCGCGAATGCGGCCTCACGAGCAGCTGGTGGTCGCCCCTGGACAGACGGTGAAGCTCGAGCCTGGTGGGCTGCACGTGATGTTGCATGGGTTGACGCCGCCGGTCGCCGTCGGAGAGAGCGTGCCGCTGGTTTTGCTTCTTGCTGACGGCAGCAAGCTGCAAGTCGCCGCGCCGGTGCGACCCCTGAATGCCCCATGAGGCGTCGGCAACGCGCGCTTGCGCGCATTCGCGCGAAACGATCCGTCGGGGCTGACCGCACGTGAGCCGCCCGAACTTACCGCTCGATCACGTCACCCCGTACGATCGGTTCTCGCTGAGCGACGTCGAGATGGAGCGGCTGTTGGCCACAGGGGAGCAGCAGCGGGAGCTGGTTGCGTATTTCGGAGCGGATGAATACCGCGACCTGGCCCGGCTCGCGCGCCGGGCTGCCCGCACTCCTGTCAGGGAGGAGGGACTGCGCGTCATAGTCGTCCCCGGCATCATGGGATCACAGCTCGGGCTCGCGCGCACTCCCCCATTACCGAACGACATACTCTGGGTCGATCCGATCGACATCGGTATCGGACGCCTGACTACCCTGCGCCTGCCTGGGGCGGCGCGTATCGTGTCTCTGGGTGTCATCCTCTACTCTTATCTGAAGTTGAAACTGGAGTTGCGCGCGGCCGGCTTCGCTGTTGAGTTTCACGACTATGACTGGCGACTCGGCGTCGACGAGCTCGGGCGCGCCTTTGCCGAGCGACTTCGCAGCGAGCCGGCGGAACGGCTCGCGATCGTCGCTCACAGCATGGGCGGCCTGGTCAGCCGTGCCGCGATGGCTCTCCCGGGCGCGGAGCGGGTCGAACGCATCGTCCTTCTCGGCAGCCCCAATTTCGGCTCGTTCGCGACGATCCAGGCATTGCGCGGGACTTACGCGGTGGTGCGCAAGATCGCGCGCCTCACCGGTGATGCGTCCGCGGAATTCCTGGCCGGAGAGATTTTCAACACCTTCCCGAGCCTGTATCAGATGCTGCCCGCGGCGAGCTGCAGCGACGGCACGGATTTATTCGACGCCGCAGCGTGGCCCAGCTCGGGACCCCGACCGGATCCCGCGCTTTTGCAGTACGCGCGGACGATGCAAAGCACGCTTGCGCAACCGGACTCGCGCTTCGCCTCGATCGTGGGGGTCGGTCAGGAGACGGTCACCGCCGTTCGCCGGCGCGACGACGACTTCGTTTACACGATCACGCGTCATGGTGACGGCACCGTGCCCGCCATCAGCGCGGCCCTCCCTGGCGCGCCAACGCACTATGCGCCGGTCGCGCACAGCGATCTCGCCCGCGACCGGCTCGTCGCGGCCGCGGTGGCGGATCTGTTACGCAAGGGCAGCACACGGCGGCTGGCGACGAAATGGACGACCTCCAGCGTCGCCGAGGCGCGCATCACCGATCGGGAGCTCCGCCGGGCCGACGCACAGAAAGTGGACTGGGCGGCGCTCGAGCCCGAGGAAAGGCGTATCTTCCTGCAAAACCTCAACGAGCCGCCCAAGCTCAGACTGCGTGTGCCAACAACGGCGCGCGTGCGCAAGCGGCGCCGGTCCCGTACACGCCGCAGGTAGCGCCGCGCGGCCTGCCGCTGGTCGGCTGTTGGGGTCGCAGGCGAATCAAAAAGGGGGGCAGTAACATGTCGGACGGCAGTGGTTTTTCCGAGCTCCAGTCGTTGCCGAGCGCGCAGCACCTGCTGCGCATCAGCATCCGGCTGATCGTTGCACTCGCGGTTGGCGGGTTGGTCGGCATCCAGCGCGAGCTGACCCACAAGCCCGCCGGCCTGCGCACCCACATGCTGCTTGCGCTCGGAACGGCGTTGCTCGTCATCACCGCCGATGAGGCCGGGATGAGCAAAAGCGACGTCTCACGCATAGTGCAGGGCCTGGTCACCGGGATCGGCTTTCTGGGGGGCGGCGCCATCCTCAAGCTCACCGCCGAGCATGAGATCCACGGCCTCACCACAGCGGCGGGCCTGTGGATGACAGCCGCGGCCAGTGCCGCCGCGGGGCTGGGTCAGCTCGCGCTCGCAGCGCTGGGCGTATGCCTCGGATTGTTGGTGCTCAGCGGCTTCGTGAAAGTGGAGAGGCGCTTCGGCAATCACATCTCGAAGGATGCCGCCAACCGAAAGCCGCCCGCCCCGGAACATGGCGACGACTAGCTGCCGTCATCGCGCCGACGGCGGCAAGGCGGCATCCGCTCGAGCCAAATGCGCCGCCATATCTCAGACCAATGCCGCGTCAGTCTCAACCACGCTGTTGGCACCCTTGGTCACTACGTGGGCGAGCGCGATGGCTTGCGGCAACACGTGCTCGGAGTAGAAGAGGGCCGTACGCAGCTTCGCCTCATAGAACTCGCGTTCGGGGCCACTCTGGTGTCTGGCGGCGAGGGCGGACGACTTTGCCATGAGCCAGCCACCCACGACGTAGCCGCACAATTTCAAATACGGCACCGACACCGCCAGCGCGAGATCCGGGCGTGAGGTCATCATTTCGAGAATCGCGGACGTCGCGCCCTTGAGAAGCCCAACCGCATCCAGAACGGCCTTCCGGGTCGCCCCCGCGGCGGCGTTCTCGCTGCTCGAGGCCTCGAGCTCGCGCGACATGTCGGCGATGAGCGCGCCCATGGCCGCGCCCCGATCGCGCCCGAGTTTGCGGCCGACGAGATCGTTGGATTGGATCCCCGTAGTGCCTTCGTAGATCGTGGTGATCCGCACGTCCCGTACGTACTGCGCCGCGCCCGTCTCTTCGATGAATCCCATTCCACCGTGAACCTGTACGCCGATGGCGGTGACCTCGTTGCCAACCTCGGTACACCAGCCTTTCACGATCGGGATCAGAAGATCGCCACGCGCCTGCGCGGCCGCGCGCTGCTTTGCGTCAGCGCTGTGGGCCGCCAGATCGAGCTGCAAGGCCGCGTACAGCGCCAGTGCGCGACCCGCTTCCGTCGCTGACTTCATCGTCAGCAGCATGCGCTTGACGTCCGGGTGATTGATGATGGGTGCCGGTCCGGTCGGCTGTGCGACCGGCGGTTTTCCCTGTATCCGGTTGCGCGCCCAATCCACCGCGCGCTGGAACGCGCGCTCGCCCATGCAATACCCTTCGATTCCAACCGACAGCCGCGCCGCGTTCATCATGATGAACATGTACTCGAGGCCGCGGTTCGCCTCCCCGACCAGATAGCCAACCGCGCCGTCCCCATCCCCGAAAGCGAGTGCGCACGTGGGGCTCGCGTGGATCCCGAGCTTGTGCTCGATTGACACGCAACGCACCTCGTTGCGGGCGCCGAGCGAGCCATCGTCGTTGACGAGCACCTTCGGCACGATGAACAGCGAGATGCCCTTCACGCCGGGAGGCGATCCCTCGATGCGTGCCAACACCATGTGGACGGTGTTGCTCGTCAGGTCGTGATCGCCCCAGGTGATGAAAATCTTCTGCCCGAAGAGGCGAAAGCGCTTGCCGTCGGGCACTGCCCGCGTGCGCACCTGCGCGAGATCGGAGCCCGCCTGCGGCTCCGTGAGATCCATGGTGCCGGTCCATTCGCCGCTCACCATCTTCGGCAGGAACAACTGCTTCTGCGCCGGCGAGCCGCATAACTCCAACGCATGCACCGCGCCGTGCGTCAGCATGGGACAGAGCTTGAACGCGAGATTCGAGGCGCCCCACAGCTCCTGCACGGCCGTGGCGAGCACCTGCGGCACGCGCTGGCCGCCGAACTCGGGCGGCGCTCCGAGCGACGGCCAGCCGCCGGCGACGAACTGTTGGTAGGCATCGCGAAACCCGGGCGCGGTGACGACACCTTCGGCAGTCCACCGCGCGCCCTCCATGTCGCCGGGCCTGTTGAGCGGATCGAGGACACCCTGCGCGAAGCGCGCCGCCTCCTCGAGCACCGAGGCGGCGAGCTCGTCCGAGTAGTCGGCGAGATCAGGACAGGCCGCGAGCTGCGCCGCTCCCAGTAGCTCCTCGATGACGAAACGCAATTCCCGAAGTGGCGCCCGATACATACGAATCCCCGCGAAGGTTGCCTGCATTGCCCGGCCAGGCTCCTAGTCTATCCGGTTTTCACCGTTATCCTACTCGCCAGTAACATGATGCAGTGCCCGGCCGCCCGCGGATTTCGCGGGACGAAACGCGCGGCCTGCGCCGCACGGCGCTCAGGCGGCCGGGGAGTTGGAAGAGGCGAGCGCCGGGATGATGTTCGCGGCCAGGAAATCCACGAAGCGCTGCACCCGCGGGTCGGTCTCGAGGGAGGCGGGATAGAGCGCATACAGCGCCGCTGCGGGAGGCAATGTCCATTCGGGCAGGACCGGCTTCAGCCGCCCGGTCGCAAGCCCCTGGCGGCACAGAAATTCCGGCAGCAGCCCGATGCCGAGGCCTGCCGCGGTCGCGGCGTGCAGGACGGCGGGATCGTTGATGGCAAGCTTGGGTGCGAGCGGGACCTCGGCGCGCTGCGAGCCACGCTCCAGCCTGAGCCGGAATTCGGGCAGATCCGATGCTTCGGGTGTCAGCAGGTCGTGCGCACGAAGATCTTCCGGCCGCAGCGGCAAGCCGCGCTGCTGGAGGTAAGCGGCCGTCGCGCACAGCAGAGCCGGCGGCGCGCCGAGCAGACGGCGCGCGATGGTCGGGTCCGGCGCAGGCTGCGGCCGGATCGCCACGTCCCAGCCTTCCACCACGCTCTCATTATCGAGAGCCACCTCCAGGGGCAAATCCGGAAACGCCTCGAGAAAGCGCGGTACCAGCGGCGTCAAGAGGACGCGGCCGTAAGTTGGATCGGCGACCACGCGCAGGGGACCCGCCGCCGGCGCGTGCAGCTTCGCGATCGCGGCTCGAGCCGCGTCCGACTCCTCGACCACCCGCTTTGCGTGCGGATACAGCAACCGGCCGGCCGGCGTGAGCCCCACCCGCCGGGTCGTGCGCTCGAGAACGCGCACGCCGAGCCCCGCCTCGAGATCCGCTATCGCGCGACTTACCGCCGCCTTCGGTACTCCCAGCGCCCGAGCCGCGGCAGAGAAGCCATTGAGGTCCACGACCTTGGCGAGGACGGCCAGCTGCGCAGGGGTCCAGATGAGATTCAAGATGGCGCCAATCTCCCAGTGGTCAGCCTGTATTGTTTCACTGCAGAGGCACGCAGGCCAAGCTTCAGGCAGGTAGAATTCGCTGCCCGTCTTCTGTTCCCAGGGAAACCACCATGAAGATTACCGTCCCAGCCGTCACCACCGAGATGTTCGCGAACTCCCTGACCAATCTCTCCGCCCTGCTGGAGAAAGGTCTGGCCCACGCGAGCGCCCGTAAGTTCGATCCCGGCGTGCTCCTGAATGCGCGGCTCGCGCCCGATATGTTTCCTCTGTCGCGCCAGGTCCAGATCGCCTGCGACCTCGCCAAGAATTCCGTAGCCCGCCTGGCGGCGCTCGAGCCGCCGCGCTTCGAGGACAACGAGAAGACGATCGAAGAGCTGCGCGCGCGCATCGCCCGCACCATCGACTACCTGAAGGGCATTCCGGCGAGCGCGTTCGAGGGCGCGGAAGACCGCGACATCAAGGTGCCCGCCGGCCCCGACCGCTTCCTCGATTTCAAGGGACTCGACTTCGTGCAGCGCTGGGCGATCCCGAACGTGTTTTTCCATATCACGACGGCGTACGCGATTCTTCGACATAACGGCGTCGAGATCGGCAAGCGTGACTTCATCGGCGGCCGCTGAAGCACACCTCGGGTCGTGAAGTGAAGTTGGTTCATTGACAAATGCTCGCGGACGCGTCCCGCGGTGTCCGCGATCATTGTCAAATCGCGCGCGTTTTTGAATATGACAAACGGCCGTGAGCGGCCGTTCGAAAAGCGTTTGCATTCGGCGACGGAACGCGAAGGCAATCACGGCAGCGCGGCACGGCTCCTGCCACTCTAGCCACCGCCGGGCAACATTCAGTCGTCCGGGTCGTGCGCATCCTGGATGGGGAAGTCCTTGCAGCCACTGAATGCTATGGCCGTGCGTCCGCCTGTCAACACGCCCGCCGCCGCCGCTCCTGCGGCAACCGAGCCCGTTACGGCCGAATCACTCGGATGGCAATTGCGCGCCGCGCTGCCGCCGCTGCGCCTTCACTCGGTTTCGCTTTACGACGACCAGGCCAACGTTCTGTGGCTGAGCGAGGGAGCTCTCGGACCGGATGAGCACAACGTCGTGCTCGAGGCGATGGAGACTCTCTCCAACGACCGCGCGCTGCCTTGCTACGAGAACGGTCTGGAGGATGGGCGCATAGCGATCTTCCTCCCGGTGCGCGCGCCGCAAGGGGAACTCGTCGGCGTCGCCATGATCCTCGCGGACCTCAAGTCGGTCGGGGACGGCATCGTCGAACGGATCGTGAGCCCGCAGTTGCGCACGATCATGCAGAAGATCGCCGTGCTTCTGCGCTCCACGTCGAAAAGCACCGGCAGTGCGGACTCCGCCGCGCCGATACCCGTCGCGATCGCCCCGGTCCTCGAACTCACACCAGAGCCGCCGCGACGCCACGCGGCCGACGCAGGTGCTTCGCCGACGGCCTCGGTTCTGTCAACGCCGGCGGTCGCGGCCAAATCGCGCGCCACCGCCTCGGCCAAGCCTGCCGCCAACAAGAGACCGGGCGCTCCATCGCCCGCCACTGCGGCTGGCGCATCTCTAGACGACTCGCTGTCGCCCCAAGCGATGGACGACATCCTGGAATTCGAGGTTGTTCCGGACGTCGCACTGGCGTCGCGAGGTGAAAGCAGCACGCCTGCCGCCGCAGCGGCTGCGACGAGTCAATCTTCGCGGGCGTGGAACAATTCGGACGCGGGTCTCGACCTCCTGCGAGAGGGTTCGTCACCGGCCGCGCAGTCCGAGACGGCCAAGCCGGCCGCCGCAGGCGTCGCACCCAGTGCGCCGGCCGACGGTGTGACGAGCCTGGCTGATATCGACATGCTTTCGATGACCGCCATCGCCCCCACATTGATGCCGCTCCCGATTGCAACAGGTGCCTCAGACACGGCGAGTGCGCCTGCCAGATCAATCGGCGCAACCATGACGTCCAAGGCTCTGGCGTCATCGGCGACTACCGGCAGTGCGCGCGCTCTCAGCGCCCCGGCAGCGACCTCCACGGTGCCGGCGATCAACGGCGCGGCCAATACGGGAACCTCGCGCACGCTGTCCGTCGATCCCGCGAGCCTCATCCTCGAAGTTCACCCCTTCTCCAAGTTGCGCGCAGGCGGCCGCACGCGCCGCTATGAGGTGCTGCCACGGATTGCGAATCGGGACGCCAATCGGGCTCCTGCCGCGATGGACGGACTCGTGCTGCAGCGGCTGGTCTCCTGGCTCGGCGCCAACCGCTCGGCCTGGAACCTGGAGCCGACGAGCTTCAGTCTGAATCTGTCGATCGCCACGCTCGAGGACCAGCGCTTCCCGCAGCATGTCGCATCCTGCCTCAAGGCCAACGGCATCGCGCCCGACAACCTCGGATTCGAGATTGCCGAGCCGCTGTGCACGCAGTATCGCGCACAGGTCGAGCGTTTCATCTCGCTATGCGACAAGCTCGGCTGCTTCGTCGTGATAGATGACTTCTCGTTCGATTCGTCGGTGCTGCCGCTGCTGCGCTCCAAGGCGTTGCGCCTGGTGAAGATCGATTCGAAGCTCACCTCGGCGGCGCTGCGCGACAAGCTGTCGCAGGCCACCGTGGTTGCCATCGTGCAGGCCGTGAAGGTGCTCGGCATTCACTGTGCCGCCAAGCGCGTCGAGTCGCCGGCATCCCTGCAATGGCTCACGGCGATCGGCTGCGATCTGGCGCAGGGGCCGGCCATCTCGCAAGTACTGCCCATCGATTCCTTGAGCGCGCCTCAGACCCCGCCCCCGTAAGTCCGGCAAGAGCGCCTGAGCCTAAGGAGCCCCGCCGGCGATCCTCGAGCGCGACGCCGGGGTGACGCTTGCGTGCCCGGCGGTTATGCTGCCTCGCAGGACGGCGAGACCGCCGGGAACGGGCGAGCGGTTCCGCTCTGCGACGAGCCGAGCCATGAGCGCGCTCATCCGGCGACGCCCGTCGGCGAGATGGCCTAAGCTTTCCCGGGTCCAATGCGGCTGCGCCGACCCGCACTCCACGGCATGCTGACGCTCGAACAATTTCGCTCCAACCGGAACGTCCTGTTCTGGAGCCTGCATGCCGCGGGCTGGGGCGCCTATGCGATCACGCAGTACTTCGGCGCGCTCCTCTACGAGAAGCCCAGCAGCTACGCACAGGTCATCGTCGTGGCCGCGGTGTCGGGCTTCGTTTTGTCGATGCCGATGCGCTACATCTACCGGCGCTTGTGGGGGCGGGCGCCGCGCGTCATCGTGTTGGGCGTGCTCGCGACCTGTTACATCACCGCGCTGGCCCTGCGCACGGTGATAAATCTCGCCTACACCCGGTTCGTCGAGCCCGACTGGCATTTCAAGACGCTGTTCGAGCTCTTCGGCGGCGCTCTCTCGACCACGTACCTGCTGCTCTGCTGGAGCGCTCTCTACTTCGGCATCCGCTACTACGAGTCGCAACAACAACAGCAGGAAGCGGTGTTGAAAGCCGTGGCGCTCGCCCAGCAGTCGCAGCTCAAGATGCTGCGCTACCAGCTCAACCCCCACTTTCTGTTCAACACCCTGAACGCCATCTCGACTCTGATTCTCGACAACCAGAATCGCACCGCGAACCACGCCATCACGCGGCTTTCGGAGTTCCTGCGCTACACGCTCGATCAGGACCCGATGAAGAAGGTCACGCTGCGCCAGGAGATCGAGGCGCTCGATCTCTACCTCGGCACGGAAAGGCTGCGCTTCGGCGAACGGCTGCGGCTCGAGTACGCCATCGAAGGACCGGCACTGGAGGCGCACGTGCCCAGTCTCCTGCTGCAGCCGCTTCTCGAGAACTCCCTCAAGTACGCCATCTCCCCGCGTGAGGAGGGCGGTTGCGTGCGCATCGAGGGTCGCGCGCGCGGCTCGATGCTCGAGGTGAGCGTCATCGACGACGGCCCCGGCATGCGGGACCGCCATGTGCCGCACGGGCGCCACGGCGTCGGGCTGCGCAATACGCGCGAACGGCTCGCCGTGCTGTACGGCGAGAATCACCGATTTGCAGTACTCAACAGTCATCCCGGACTTCGGATCGACATGGCCTTCCCGCTGGAGATGGCGAGCGCGCTGGCGGAGCCCGACGCGGATGAGCCCGATCCCGATTCGATGCGGGCCGAATCGAGGCAGGTGCGTGCGTGAAGATCAAGACGATCATCGTCGATGACGAGGCGCTCTCGCGGCGCGGCATCGAGATCCGGCTGCGCGAGGCCGGCGACTTCAACATCGCGGCTCAATGCACCAACGGCCGGGAGGCGCTCGCCGCCATCTCGACCTACAAGCCCGACCTCGTGTTCCTCGACATTCAGATGCCGGCCATGTCGGGCTTCGAGGTATTGGCGCACCTTCCCCAGGAGTCGCTGCCCGTCCTGGTGTTCATCACCGCTTATGACCAGTACGCGATCCAGGCCTTCGAGGCCCGCGCGGTCGACTATCTGTTGAAGCCGATCGACGATGGACGCTTCCAGACCGCACTCGAAAGAGTGCGCGAGCACGTTCGCGCCAAGACCGCGGCGAACCAGCGTGACCGGCTCATGGAGATCATCGCGGAGATCACCGGTTCGGGTGAGCTCGCGCTCGATGAGCTGCTGACGCGAGGGCGCGCGGCAGTCGAGGCACTGCATCCGGAAGTTCTCCCGATCCGCCAGGGTCGCGAAACCGTGCGCGTCCCTGTTGCCTCGATCCGATGGATCGACGCCGCCGGCGATTACATGTGCATCCATGCCGGAAGCGATACTCACATTCTGCGCGGTACGATGAAGGAGCTGGAGGAGCTACTGGACCCGCGGCTGTTCCAGCGCGTGCATCGCTCGACGATCGTCAACCTTCGCCTGGTCAAGAGCCTGCGCGCGCACATGAACGGCGAGTACTTCCTCACCCTCGACGGGGGGCATGAGCTCAAGCTCTCGCGCACCTACCGCGACAAGGTGGAGTACTTTCTCAAGGCTTCCGGTGCCGGCTAGGAGACCGTGCGAATCAGAATGATCGCCGTCTCAGGCGCGCCGGCGGAAGGAGCCGGTGCTGAATAGCGCGTAGTCGCTGTCGACCAGCATCACACAGTTGCGGCCGTTACGCTTCGCGCTGTAGAGCGATTCGTCGGCGAGCTGGACGGCACCCTCGGGACTTCGGCCCGCCTTGGGGCGCAGCACCGAGATGCCAATGCTCGCCGTGACGAACGGCGCGGTGGGAGAGTCTTCGTGAGCGATCTGCAGCCCCAGGATCGCCTTGCGCAGCTCTTCCGCCAGCTCCTGCACGTATTCGGCGCTCATGTCGAACAGGGCCAGCACGAACTCCTCGCCGCCGTAACGCGCGGCCATGTCCAACGGGCGGCGGGCAAAGCTCTGCACCACCTGCGCGACGCGCCGCAGCGCCTGATCGCCAGCCTGGTGCCCGTAGCGGTCGTTGTAGGCCTTGAAGTGATCGACGTCGATCAGCAGCAGCGCCAGAGAGCGCCGATCACGGACCCCCTGCTGCCACATGCGCGGGAAGTGATCGTCGAACGCGCCGCGGTTCATCAGCCCCGTCAGTGCGTCGCGAGCCGCCATTTCGCTCATGAGCCCGCGCTCGAGGAAGGAAGTGCGCAGCTGCCGCTCCACGCCGTTGTAGACGAACGCGCCGACAGCGGCAGTGATCGTGAGCACGCTGACGTAGTAGATGACCGACTCCGTCGGCTGGCCCATGTAAGCGAGCGTTGCACCGTGCGCCACGATCATCAGCGTGTTGGCAATCAGGGCTTCGCGAAAAAGCTGCCCGCCGAGGAAGAACAGCGCGATGCTGTACGAAGTCAGAAAATACAACGGATCCGGATGGCCTGCGATCGTGCGGCAGGCGATGCCGGCCGCGGCGACGACTCCGAGCACCGGCAGCGCGACCCGCGCCGCCGGCAAATACAGGCGCTCGTAGAAGCGACTCCAGGAAGCCCATACGAGAAACAGGCTTACGGGAAGCGCCAGCCCCAGCCAGCCGCCGAACACCTCGCGCACCGGGATACCGTCGAGAACCACGAAATGGGCCGCAACCGTCAGGCACATCAGGCAGGTCGCGAGCTGAAAGAAACGCACGCGCGAACGCACGCGTTCCAGTTGGAACGCCTGAAAATCCTTCTCCAACGCGGGCGAGAATCGCAGGTCCGGGAAATCCCGGCGCAGCTCGTTCGCGTAGGGGGAATCGGGGAATTGCTCCAGATCGAGCAGGGTGCGTATCTGCATTGAGATCTGAATTTATCTCACCGCAGACAGCTAAAGTGTGACGCGCTTCCGTTGATGACGTCATCCCGCACCGTTGTTCACCGGAGCGCGAACCGCATGCATGCGTGGTTCCTTGGTGGTGCGAAGTGCGCCCGTGCCACCCAAGTGTGATTTACGTCACGTTCTGGGGACGCCGGGTACCGTTATGTGAGCCATCGCGACGCTCTGGCCTCCCGGGATTGCTTAGATAGCGCAACACGTCAATTGCGACGGACCGGCCCACCGGCGAGGCCGCCGCGCCTGGTTCATGCACACAGGGGTCGGCCGGAGCGTTCGCCGTAACAGGGCGCCACGAGTGTGTGCAGAGATCCTTCCGTGGCTGGCCGTTTGCATGCGACGAAGCGTTTACGAGGCTCGAAACTATGGAAGCTGCGTCTCGCCCCGTCTTTGAGCCGCTCACCGACCTGCCGGTCGAAGCGCCCATAGACGGTGGCGCACCGGTCGAACTGACGCCGTCGTCCTCCGGCACCTCTGCCAACGCGGGGTCCCGCAAGGCCAGTGCCGTGGACCCGGGGGAGGAATTGATCGACCCGGAGACTCTGCTCGGGGGCGGCGATCCGGATCTCTCGCCGCCCGCGATGAACGAGGCCGCCGTCTCCGCGCCTGCCGGAGGCCAGTCCCCTGCGGCACGCGATAGTGCGCGCACCACTCCTGACCCCGACGATCTGCTGGCGCTCGATCAGCTCCTGCTGGGTGAGGCTGCGGCGCCGGCGCAGGTCACGACCCCGGCGCAAGCGGCAGCGACTCCGCCAGGCTCGGACTCCGGTATATGGATGTCACCGCCTGCGGCGACAGGTCCGGCGTCACCGGCAGCTCCACCTTCGGCCGCGAGCGCGCCTGTGCGCAAGCCGACGCCGACAGCCCCCGCTGCATCGGAAACAACACCTTCATCCGGATCAGCCGCAGCGCGTCCATCCGCGCCGTCGCAAACACCGACCGCCACAACCACACACAGCACCACAACACCGGCAAAAACGGGTGCAGCAGCGAGCTCGGCGCAGCCGCCAACACGCGAGCCATCCATGCGGCCTTCCACCTCGGAGGCGGCAGCACTTTCGAGTAGTCGCCCCGCAGCTGCAGTGAAGCCTGCGTCGGCCGCGCCGACCACACCGGCCACCGCCAAGCGCCCAGCCCCGTCGGCCGCCGCGACGGCCGCAACACCCGCGCGTAGCGCGTCGCCTGCCAAACCCGTCACTTCAAAGTCAGCGATACCAACCGTGCCGCCGGCGCGCCCCGCGCCCGCGGCGTCACCACCACCGGCTGCCAAGTCACCTCCGCGACCTGCTACGCCGGGAAGCTCATCTGCATCGGGAGCCACTGCTGCGCCCGGAACGTCACCTGGGTCATCGACGGATTTGTCATCCGCCGCTCCGCTCGCGGTCGAGGAACCCTTGACGCTGCTGCCGGTGGACGACTTCGAGATACCTGTCGCGCCGCCAGCAATTCCAGCAGCCATCCCCCCCGCAGTGCACGGCTCGACCAGCACTCCGAAGCCAACACTCTCCCTGGAAGAAGAGCGGCCCGAGCCGCGGCCCCCAATGGCCGGCACAACGGCAGCGTCAGGCGCCGGCACTACACGAAACGAGCTGACCGCAGCACAGCCTGCAAAGGCACACGCGAGTGCCGCAGCGCCCATTCCGCCGGCCAGCATCGCACACGCGACTGCTGCGGCAGCGGTCGCCACACCACCGATGGATCGGGATTTCATCGCCCGTAATCAGGTCGTCGAGCGCTACCTCTCGGGACGCCTCCCGCTCAAGGGCGCAACCGATTTCGAGCGCTTCTGCCGCGAAAACCCGGACTTGCTCGATGAGTTGGGATTGCCCGAGCGTGTGAACGCCGGGCTGCGTCTCCTCGAGGCCAGTGGCAAGCCGGAGCCCTGGCAGGAAGCCGAGAAACCGTTCTGGCAGAAGCCGCAGGTCACCCTCGGGCTCGCAGTCGCCGTGCTCGCTCTCGGCGCAGCGCTGTTGTACGCGATGAACGACGGCGCCGCCAAGAACCAACGCATCGCGAAGCTGCAGAGCCAGGCCGCCGAGCGTCCGTTGGATCCGGCCACGAGCACACGTGAGATCCGCCTGGTGCCGAGCCGCGAGGGCAGCTCGAACACGCCCGCGATCACCATCGGCGGCGGCGCGGCGCAGCTGGCGGACTTCAAGATCGACGAGTCGCGCTCGCCATACAAGATCTTTCGCGTCACCATCGATCGCATCGATCAAGGGCGTGTCGCCGTCATCAGCGAGCTCGCCAAGGACTCGAACGGCCACTTGCGCATCGCGCTCAACAGCTCCGCGCTCGGTCCCGGCAATTACCAGCTGACCATCGAGGGGCTGACCTGGCGCGGGGATGCGGAGCCGGACTCGTGGATCACCATCGGTATTCAGCGCTGACGGCGCCGCGGGCTGGCCTGCGGAAAACCACTGTGACCTGCGTCCCGAATCGTCCAGGGAGGACCGGCGGGCTCTCATGCTGCAGCGCAACCCGCCGATGCAGAGCCGCATCGATCGAGATGAATTGAGCCGTCTGACGCCGGCGAGTTTCAGGCAGATGGGAAGCCCCAAGAACGCACAACAGGACCTGGACCCCGCGGCGAGCGCGCCTGCTGCGGCCGAGGTATTCGTTGCCCGGCAACCCATTTACGACGGCGCCATGGCCGTCGTGGCCTATGAGCTGCTGTACCGCCGCGCTGCCGGCTCGACGAAGGCCGAGGTCACCGATCAGGGTCGCGCAACCCTGGAGGTGGTGACGAATGCTGCCCTCGAAATCGGTCTCGAGCGGCTCGCCGGCGGATTGCCCATCCACGTGAACTTCCCCGAGGAGCTCCTCACCACGCTCCCCGACCTGCCGCTGCGGCCGGAGCTCGCGGTCATCGAAGTGTTGGAGCACGTCCGCGCCAAGCCCGCGGTCCTCGAGGGGATCAGGACGCTGCGCGCCCGCGGCCACCGCATAGCGCTCGATGACTACTCTCCCCAGACTACCGATCCGCTGCTGCTGGAAGTCGCGGACATCGCGAAGATCGAGATCGCTCAGATCGCCGCGGAGGCCTTGCCCGGGCTCGTCAAGGAGTTGAAGGACCGCGGCCTGCAGGTCATCGCCGAACAGGTCGAGACGGTCGAGCAGTTCGAGCACTGCATCGGACTCGGGTTCGACGGATTCCAGGGCAACTTTCTACAGCATCCGCAGACCTTCAGCGCAAAGCGCGTGCCCTCGAGCCGTCTCGGCACGCTGCGCCTGGTGGCCTCGCTGCAGAACGAAGACTATTCGCTCGATGAGGTGGAGGCGCTCTTGAGTCAGAACGTCTCCATGTCGTACCACGTGCTGCGCTGTATCAACTCCAGCTACTACAACCTGCCGCGCAAGGTCGATTCCATACGCCAGGCCATCGTGATTCTCGGCATCGAGAGTTTGCGGCAGCTGTGTGGACTTCTGTGCCTGCAGGGCCTCGAGGACCGTCCGCCGAGCCTCTACATACATGCCATGACGCGCGCCCGGATGTGCGAGCAGCTCGGCCGCCTCGGCGGCGCGAAGGACTGCGGGCCTTTCTTCATCACGGGCCTGTTCTCGCTGCTGGGCGCGCTGGTCGGCATGCCGACGCAGAAGATCATCGAAGAGCTGCCCCTGTCCGCCGCGGTCTCGCGAGCGCTGGTCGCGGGTGAGGGTCCGCTGGGTGAAGCTCTGCAGTGCACGCGCGCTTACGAGCGGGCGGCGTGGAATCATGTTGTCTACGCCGGTCTGCCGGCCAACCTCATTCGGGCGGCGTATGTCGACGCGCTGTTCTGGGCCGAGCAGGCCCGTGCGCTGATCTCGAAGTAAGCGGCGGCACTGTGCGGCCCGGTCCGCCCCGTGCCGGGAGTTGCCGGCGTCATCCCGCGCGCAGCGTGGTCAGGGGCGGCTGGTTCACGACGGAGCGTGTTGCAATCCAACCGCTTGCCGCGACCAGCAACGCTCCCCCCACGAGCCCGGCCGCCCAAACCCAGGGCTCGAACGTGTAGCGCAGCTCCAGCACCCGGGTGGTCATGAAGTATGCGGCCGTCGATGCGCCCGCCGCCGCGAGCAACCCCGATAACAAGCCGAGGGTCGTGAACTCCGCCAGTACGCCCTGCAGAACGGTGTTGCGGCTCGCCCCCAACGTGCGCAGCATCGCGCTCTCGTAGCGCCGCTCGTCGCGGCTCGACTGCACCGCCGCCAGCAGTACCGTGAGACCCGCGAACAGGGTGAAAACGAACACGCTCTGCACCGCAAGCACCGCCTTGTCGAGCACCGAGCGAACCTGTGCGAGGAGATCGTCGATGTCGAATATCGAGACGCTCGGGAACAGCCGCGCCAGTTGCGCCAGCGGGTGAGCGTTGGCGGTGTCGAAGTAGGCGCTCGTCAAATAAGACCCCGCGGTGTCCTCGAGCACGCCCGGTGCGAACACGATGAAGAAATTCGGCTGGAAGCTGTCCCATTTCACCTTGCGCACGCTGGCCACCCGCACGTCGAAGGTCTCGGCCGCGATGTCGAACGTCAGGTGGTCGCCAATGTGCACGCCGAGCGACTCCTCGAGCTCGGTCGAGATCGAGGCGAGGGGCTTGCCGAGGTCGGCCTGCCTCCACCAGCGACCTGCCACGACGCGATTGTCATCGCCCAGCTCCCTCGCCCAGGTCAGATTCTGCTCGCGCGTCGCGAAGCTCTCGGCCCGCTCGCCCTCGAAGTGCAGCTCATCGACCGAGCGGCCGTTGATGGCAGTCAGGCGGCCGCGAATCATGGGCATCACCCGCGTGGTGCGCGCGCCGTGCGCGTTCAGAAATTCCACGAAGCGCCCGCGCTCGGCCGGCGGGATGTTGATGAAAAAGAAATTCGGCAGATTCGCGGGCAGCGTGCGCCGCCAGTCGCTGTTCAGGTCGCCGCGGATGATGCTGAGCAGCAGGAGGACCATGATGCCCGTACCGAACGCGACGATCTGCACGACACTCTCGGCGCGGCGCCGGCTGAGGTTTGCCACTCCGTAGCGCCAGGCAACGCCCACACTGCCCCGCAAGCGTCCCGCGAGATACACGAGCAAGGCCCCGGCGAGCGTGAGCAGCAGCAGGAATGCAGCGAGACCTTCGGTGAAGCCCAGGAACAACTTCCAGTCGCGTACGGTCCAGTAGATCAGCAGCACCACGACCGCGACGGCCGGCCCGAAGGCCAATAGCACGAGCGGCGGAGGCGGGCCGACGTCACGGCGGAGCACGCGCAGGGCCGGAACGCGGGACAGCTGCAACAGGGGCGGCAGCGCGAATCCTGACAGCACGGCAATCGACATGAAGAATCCGATTCCGACCGGCACCAGACTCGCCGGCGGCAGCTCGGTCGTGGTGAGGAGGCCCCGCAGGGTTTGCACGAGCCATTGCTGTGCCACATATCCGACTGCCGCGCCCGCCGCGGCGGCGAGCAGCGCTATCGCGAGAAGCTGCAGCAGAGTGAGGCTCAGCGTGAACGCACGGGTCGCACCCAGTGTTTTCAACAGAGCGACGGTATCGAGATGGCGCGAGACATAGCGCCGCGCCGACATCGCGACCGCGATCGCGCACAGCAGAACGCTGACCAGGCTGGCGAGACTGAGGAAACGGCCGGCGCGATCCACGGCATTTTTGATCTGCGGGCTGGCATCGGCGATGTCCCGCAGGCGCTCGCCACGCTTCTTGTGCATCCGCAGCCAGCTCTCGAAGAGCTCGATGCGATCGCGGTTGCCGGCAAACAACACTCCGTAAGTCACCCGGCTTCCGGGTTGGATCAGTTGCGTGGCCGGCAGGTCGGCCGCGTTCATGAGCAGTGTGGGAGTGAGATCCGCGAACGTCCCGCCCTGATCCGGACGGGAAATGAGGACATGACTGACGCGAAAGGTCCCCGCGCCGATCGCGAGTGAGGTGCCGATCCGGCCCCCCAGCGCCGCAAGCAACTTCGAGTCCGGCCAGACCTCGCCGGGCGCCGGAATGCCCCGCGCGGGCGTGCCCTGTGCGAAGGGTTCGTCGGCAAGCAACACCTGGCCACGAAGAGGATAGCCCTCCGTCACGGCATGGACGTTGGTCAGCTGGCTGGTATCGCCATTGAACACCACGCTGAGCAGCCCGGTGTTCAACGCCGTTTTCAGGCCGCGGCGCCTGGCTTCATCGACATACGCGTCGCTGATCGGCTGCGGCGAGCCGAGCCGAATATCCGCTGCGAGCACCTCGCTTGCCTGCATGGAGACCGCGGTACCGATGCGGCTCACCAGAAAGCCGACGCCGGTCAGGGCCGCCACCGCAACTGTCAGCGCAAGCAGCAGCACGCCGAGCTCGCCCGAGCGCCACTCGCGCCCCAGCATGCGCAGACTCAGGAACAAGGCGCGCGAAGGTGCGAACCCTTCATTCCTCGTGTCTCGAGCTTCTGTCATGGTTCGTCCCATTGTTGCAGCCTTGCGGCGCAGGAGCCTGCCAGACGCGCTCCTGCGCGTTCAGACGACCCTGCCCGCCTCCATGGCCACGACGCGGGCGCAGCGGGACGCGAGCGCGCGGTCATGCGTAACCAGCACCAGCGTCGTGTGAGAATTGGCGTTCAGCTCGAACAACAGCTCACCGATGCGCGTGCCGGTAGCGGTATCCAGATTGCCGGTGGGCTCGTCGGCAAACAGCACGGCCGGCCGCGTCACGAACGCCCGAGCCA
>CAZDTG010000072.1:0-20333 GCA_964508005.1 uncultured Steroidobacteraceae bacterium | reverse complement strand
CGTATTCATGAGTTGATCGTCCTCTCTGGATCCCAAAACGTCAATTGGGATCCCAATCCTGGCCGCCTGGTGGTCTGACCTCGAGGCCAGTCTCGGACCCCTCGGACCCGCCCGCCTGATCGAGCTCGAGCGCGAGAACAAACGGGGCGGCATGATCACACGGCGCTGGAAGATTCTGTGCCGCTCCAAGCGGCTCGAGGCACTCGAGCGCGGCTATCCCGACGGCAAGCTGGAGCAGTTTCTGGTGACCCGGGAAAACGATTGAGCCCGGCCTCACCTTTTCAATCCAACCAGCGCTTCGAAGTTCCTCCCCTTGCAGTGGCAATACTTCTCCTGACAGCGTCGGCAATACAGCCGGCCCGCAATCTCGCTGAGCCGCTTTCGCGGGCCGTAGCGCTCGATCAAACGCCGCGCGGGAATCTCCGCCATGTGCCTGCAACATCGACAGCGCAGGCACAGCGACCACAGACCATCGAAATCGCCGAGCCGGCGCACTTTCTCCAGAGGCAGCACCATGAGCCATAGGGTGCTGCGCAGCGCTGAATTCGTCCACCCAGTAGTGCCGAGGTGTCGATACTGGATGACGTGGCGTACTGCTGCTAGATTGGCGTCGGACGCTGCCGCGACCGCGCCCGTGCATATCCTCCCGGCGCGAAATACCTGTTGAGACTTGAGCGCCTTGATCACTTCTGAACACCCCGGGGGCACGACTTTGGTGCCCCCCATGCCGCCTATGGCATCGAATCGAGTCGGCGGCCTGCGAGTGCTGTTCGCTCTGCGCCGCAACGCCTACGTCGCGTTCCCGTCTCGTTGTCTGGATGAGCCGGTCGTGACGCTCGGGGCGGCTGGGAGATGCCTGGCGATCGCCACCTCTCCGGATGCGGTTAGGCACATCATGATCACCCACGGCGAGGATTATGTGAGGCTGCCACTCGGCCGGCGCGTCCTCGGACCGATCGTGGGCAGAGGTCTGCTCGTCAGCGAAGGCGAGATCTGGCGAGAGCAGCGGCGTGCAATGGCGCCGGCATTCACGCCCCGAAACGTTCCGATCATGGCTCGACACATCATTCGATGCACCGACGCCTCGTGCGATCGGCTCGCACTTTCGAGCGGTTCCGAAGTGGACCTGCTGCGCGAGTTGCAGATGTTGAGTCTCGAGATCGCGGCGACCTCGTTGTTCTCGATGGAGGCCTCCACTTTCGGCGCGCAGCTGCGCAGGACCGTGTCGGAATATATGCAAACGGTCGGCCGGCTCTACCCCAGCGACGTGTTCCTTCCCGAAGCGATACCTACTCCGCTGCGGATGCGCCGCGCTTCGTTCAGGCGCCGTTGGACTCGGCTCATTCGCTCCATCATAGAGGTGCGGCGCGGGGCTGAACGCCTCGATGCGCCTCGCGATCTGTTCGACCTGCTATCCGAGGCTCACGGCCCGGATCGCGAGGATCTGCTCGTCGACGAAGTCTCGACCATGATCGTTGCGGGACACGAGACGACCGCCCTGACCCTGTTCTGGGCATGCACGCTGCTCGCGCAGGCGAGACCGTGGCAGGACGGCCTGGCGGCCGAGGCGCAACAGCTGGACCTGTCCGCAGAGGGTGCCGCAGCCAGCCTGCACAAGCTCGTGTTGACTCGGGCGGTGGTGGAGGAAACGCTGCGGCTGTATTCGCCGGCATTCATGACAGGCCGCCTGGCAAATCAATCCCACGAGATCTGCGGCACCCCGGTACCCGCGGGCTCGATCATCCTGCTCCCATACTGGCTGTTGCACAGAAGCCCGCGCTGGTGGACCCGGCCGCAAGCCTTCGATCCTTCGCGATTTCTCAACGGCGCCGAACCCGACAGACTCACCTTTCTCCCCTTCGGCGTCGGCCGGCATGTATGCATCGGCGCGCAACTGGCAATGTCCGAGGCAATTCTCGCCACGGCGAGACTGGTGCAGAAATTCACCATCGAGATGACGAGCCGCAGGCCCGTGCTGCCCGTTGGCACCCTGTCCACGCGGCCTGACCACTCGCCGGCTTTCGTACTGCGAGCCCGCGCATCCGGCGCAAGCCATTGAGCGATACTTCATCGCCATGGCGTACCGGATCGCACGAGCGGCTCTCTTTCTTCTCCCGCCTGAGAAAGCGCATGCGCTGACCCTCAGCGCGGTCCGCTTGCGGGGGAAATTCATCCCGCCCAGCCCGGAATCGGCGCCGCGCATCGCGGCGATGGGACTCTCATTCGCCAACCGCGTGGGATTGGCCGCGGGGTTCGACAAGAATGGAATCGCCGTGGACGGCTGGCTCTCTCTCGGCTTCGGTCATGTCGAAGTCGGCACGGTGACCGCGAAGCCCCAGCCCGGGAATCCAGTCCCACGCGTGTATCGCCTGCCCGAGGCTGCGGCAATCATCAACAGGATGGGCTTTCCCAACGATGGCGCCGAACGCGTCGCCGCGCGCTTGCGCTCGCGACATGGGCGGGGGGTAGTCGGAGTTAACATTGGCAAGAACGCCACGACGCCGCTCGATCGGGCCATCGATGATTACGTGTTCTGCCTGCGTACGGTTTTCCCCGTGGCCGACTATGTAACGGTCAATGTGTCATCACCCAATACCCCCGGACTTCGTTCCCTGCAGGACACCGGGCAGCTCGTACCGCTGTTATCAGGGCTTCTCGAGGAATCGCGCGCGCTGGAAACCCGGCACTCGCGGCGCGTACCGCTCGTCGTGAAGATCTCGCCGGACCTCACGGAGACGGAGCTGCGCAAGATCGCAATTGCAGTAGCTTCGATACCGGTGGCCGGAATCATTGCAACCAACACGACGGTATCCCGTGATGCCATTCCGGACCACCCTTGCGCTCGTGAAACGGGTGGACTCAGCGGGCGCCCCCTGTTCGCCGGATCCTGCGCCGCGGTGCGTGCTCTTCGCGAAACGGTCGGCCCTGCGATGCCGATCATCGGAGTGGGTGGCATAGCCTCCGGCGAGGATGCCCGGCTTCTGCGCCAGGCTGGAGCGGACCTCATACAGGTCTACACGGCCCTGGTGTATCGAGGCCCGCGGCTCGTGCGGGAGCTCGCCGGAGCGCTCCGCGGCGAGCCCGCGGATTCAGCAGCCCGATCCGTTTGACGAACACCCGTCGCGGGTCGTAGAGTCCCGCCGGGTCTCGATATCACCGTATCGTTATTCGATACCAACTGCAACGCGCGCGAGCCAGCAATTGGCGCGCGCACCCGGCGCTCGGGCCGAGGGAGTGCATCTTGAGTTCACCGAGCGACAATGACCGGCGGCTGGGCATGCATCGCCCTATTACGCGGCGCGATTTCGTCAACGGCGTCGGCATCGCACTCACTGGCGGGATGTTGGCCGGCAGCTCCAATGCCGCGTTCGGCGCGTCTCCTGCTGCGTCTTCACCTCCCCTGGAACCCTATCCACCGCGACGCACCGGCATGCGGGGCAGCCATCCTGGATCCTTCGAGGTGGCTCATGCGATGCGCGATGCGCGCACGTGGGATCTCAGCGCAGCGACGGACTCGAACGAGTCCTACGACCTCGTCGTCGTAGGCGGAGGCATCAGCGGGCTTTCAGCCGCGCACTTCTTCCTGAAGCGGATGAATGGGAGCGCCCGCGTTCTGATCCTGGACAATCACGATGACTTTGGCGGACACGCCAAGCGCAACGAATTCGAGCACCAGGGCCGGCTGCTGGCACTCAACGGCGGCACCCTCAACATCGAGTCGCCATCGCGTTACAACGCGCCCGCCCTGGAGTTGTTGCGTGACATCGGCATCGACTTGCCGCGCTACCAGGCCGCGAACCTCGCCAACAGCAAGCTGTACGAGTCCCTGGGCCTTGGCGAGGGCTATTTCTTCGATCGCGAGACCTGGGGCCACGATCGCCTGCTGGTGGGAGCGCCGCAGGAGGGCAGCGGCTTTAGCGCAAAATTCCTCGCGCAAAGTCCCCTGAGCGAGGCCGCAAAGCGCGATTTACAGCGTCTCTACGACCCCCGGCAGCCGGACTACCTCCCGGGCATGAACGAGGCGGACAAAAAGCTGCGGCTCGCGCGCATGAGCTATCGCGACTACCTGCTCGAGGTTGCCAAGGTCGACACTTCCCTGCTGTGGTTCTTCGCGCGCGCCACCGAAGGCTGGTATTGCGCGGGACCGGATGCAGTACCGGCTCTATTTGCCTGGAACGATGGCCTGCCCGGATTTGACGGCCTGGGTCTGCAGCCCCCGCCCCCGGGCACGCTGGAGGATCTGCCGGGTGGGCAGCATGGCAGACAACGGATGGCCGGCGGCGGCGGCGAGATCCATTTTCCCGACGGCAATGCCACGATTGCCCGCCTCCTGGTCCGCTCACTCATCCCCGCTGCCGTTCCAGGCAGGACCATGGAAGACGTCGGCGCTGCCCGGGTCGACTACTCTCTGTTGGATCGGAACGGCCAGGCGGCCCGGATCCGCCTGAACAGCACCGTGGTTCACGTCGCACACAACGGAGATCCCTCACGAGCCGGCGAGGTGCAGCTCGCGTACGTCCGCGACGGAAGGACATACCTCGTCAGGGGGCGGGCTTGTATCATGGCATGCTGGAACATGTTCATACCCTATCTCGTCCCGACGCTTCCTGCGGCGCAAAAGGAGGCCCTCGCCTTCAACGTCAAGCGGCCCATCGTGTATACGAGCGTGGCGCTGCGCAATTGGCGCAGCTTTCACGAGCTCGGGGTGAATCACATCAACACACCCGGCATGTATCACTCTGAGGTCTCTCTCGCGGAAGCCGTATCTCTCGGCGACTTGAAACATCCTCAGTCGCCGGACGAGCCGGTCGTCGTACACATGGAGCGCACGCCTTGCGCTCCCGGCGAGCCCATAAAGGTGCAACATCGGCTCGGGAGGGCGGAGCTGCTGGCGACCTCGTTCGAGACTTTCGAGCGGAGCATTCGCGAGCAACTCACACGTGTGCTCGGGCCCGGCGGGTTCAGAGCAGCCGACGACATACTGGCCATCACGGTCAACCGTTGGCCGCACGGCTACACCTATTCATATAACAGCCTGTACGATCCGCTGGATTGGGTGTTTACCTCGACGCCCGGACGACCCAATGTGGCGGCGCGCCAGCCCTTCGGTCTCATATCCATCGCCAACGCCGACGCGGCGGCGAGCTCACACACCGATGCAGCGATGCTCGAAGCGCACCGCGCGGTCATCGAAGTTCTGGACCGGCGGGCGATGCCTGTTCCGGGGTGAGCGGAAACAACGCAGATTGAGAAGACCCGCGTCTTTATGACTATCTTCGATGGGTCGGTAATCTACCGGGAGGATGGCGCGCAGCCGCGATGATGCGCGCTCCGGCGGGAGCGGCGCCGGTGCCGTCATTCCACGAGAAGGTCGACGTAGGCCCGATCGATGAGTTGTGACGGCTCCACGCCCAATCTGGCCATGAGTTGCCCTGCCTCACGAACACCGGCGGCCGCGGGCTCTCCTTCGCCGAGAACGACCTCGAGCTCGAGGAACTCTCCCAGATTGTCGACGACGTCGAGATGAATCCGGGTGCGGCCCACGAGGAAGAGCGTACGCCGCTTTCTGACACGACCTGCTTCCCCGTATGCGAGGGCGAGAGCCTGTCGCAACGTTTCGGGCTCGGCTGCCGGCGTGCGGACGTAGTAGGACTCCTTCGGGCCGCGCTCATCGGTACGGCGATAGAAGATCAGTTCGCCCTGCCCGCTCGCAAACACCCGTAGCTTGAGACGTCCCGAGGGACACTTGAAGAAAGTGTCGTCCTGAGCGATCTCGGTCGGCCGCTCGCCGGCGATTGCCGCAACCTGCTCGCGCAGCGCGTCGATGCCCGAAATGCGAGCCTTGATTTCGATGTTGCGTGCCAAGGTTTTACCCCGCGGGGAAGCCGCGCCGGGCGATTCTGCCACAACCCGGTCAAATCTCGTGGGCGGTTGCAGGCGCGCGTTGCCGCTCTATTCGAGGCTGATGACGACTTTCCCGCGCGCGTGCCCCTGCTCGAGATACCGGATCGCCGCCGGGACTTCACTCAACCTGTAACGTCGGTCGATGACAGGTGTCATCCGGCCGAACTTTTTTGACCTGGAAGACATGCGCGCGCACGGCAGGGACGAGCGGATCAGGGCCGACCGCTTCGCCGCAGGGGGCGAATTCACTTATCGGCTGATGAGAGCCTTCAGCGCGGCCGGGGCTCCCTGAGGGAGCTCTGGGCCCTGTGAAGAACTGAGACACTGCGGCTTGGACGTCTGAGGCAGTCGCCGACTCAGCCCGGTGACTGCCGATGCTCACACGAATTCGGCCGCGAGAATCTCCAGCACTACGATCTGACGACGGCTGCCGAATTCCCTGAGCGCCGCTCCCAGCGCGTCCCGCGACGTAATCTTGCGGTGTGGGTAGCCATACGCCGCGGCGATGTGCGCGAAATCCGGCGGACGCACGTCCACACCTTCCGGCTCGATTCCAACCGCGACCATGGACGTGCGGATCTCCCCATACCCCTGGTTGTTCCAGATGAGGATGGCACTCCATGCGTTGACGTCCCGAAGTACGGCGAGCTCGCTCATTGAAAACTGCAAGCCGCCGTCGCCGACGAGGCACACAACGGGCCGGTCCGGGGCGGCCAACCCGGCGCCGGTAGATGCGGGCAGCGCGTACCCGAGCGTCCCGTAGCCGGTCGCTGAGTTGAACCAAGCGCCTGGACTTCCCACGTTGAAGCCTAAATTGCCCGCGTAGACGAGTTGGGTCGAGTCTCCAACCAGCAAAGCAGCGGGCAGTGCCTCCCGGATCGAGTCCAGCACGCCGACGTGCTGTCGAAGCGATGGTGAGAACTTGCGGATCGCCTCCAGCGCGGCGCGGCGGACGGCGGCGGCCCTCGAGGCGCCATCGCCGGCGCGCACCGGCCCCAGATCCGAAGCCTCGAGCGATGTCAGCGTCGCCTTGGCATCGCCACATAGGGGAATGACGGGAGTTGCGCCCCGGCTGAGCTGATCCGCGCTGATGTCGATCCGAATCAACTGCGCAGGATTCGGGAAATCGGCCTTCAACTCGATGGAGTAGTCCGTTGGACCGAACTCGGTGCCTACGGCAAGCACCGTATCGGCCGCTGCTACCAGCTCTCGGACCGGCGAGAGCATCGGGCTCATCGGCACGGCCAGCGGATGTTCGGTAGACAGCAAACCTCGTCCATTGGCAGTCATCACCACCGGTGCGTCGAGGCGCTCGGCCACGCGTCTCAGTTCGGTGACGGCTCGAATCGCTCCGCCGCCCGCGAGGATGACGGGTCGCCGCGCGGCACGGAGCTTCGCCGCTGCCGATTCCACGAGCGCCGCCGGCGGGTGCGGCAGCGCGGGTTTCGGGTTGGGCAACGACAACCCGCCCGCATCGGCCGCAAGCACATCGAGCGGTATCTCGATATAGATTGGACGTGGTCGTCCGGATCCAAAAGCGGTGAACGCCCGTTCCAACGCCACGGGAAGTTCTGCGGGGCTGCGAATGACGAAACTCGCTGCGGCGACGCCGCTTGCCAGCGCATGCTGATTGGGCAGCTCATGCAGGAAGCCGCGACCGCCGCCCTCCGCCAAACGATTCTGACTCGAGATCACGAGCAGGGGGACGGAGTCGCCGTACGCTTGTCCCATCGCCGTGACAATGTTGGTGAGGCCGGGGCCGGTGATGGTGAAACACACGCCGGGGCGGCCGCTCACGCGGGCGTAGCCATCGGCCATGAACCCCAGGCCCTGCTCGTGTCGACCTGCAACGTGTCGGATGGGCCCATTCGCGAGGCCTCGATAGAGCTCGAGGTTGTGAACGCCCGGGATGCCGAATACGTGGCGGACTCCCTGCGATGCCAACGCCTCGATGAGATATTCACCCAGTCGTTTCATGCTCTACACCTGTTTTCCGCCGGCGCTTGCACCGTCAAGTCTCATGGGCCACCCGTAATTCAGCCGCCGCCCGCGACCAGTCGAGCGGCTTGATCTGCGGCAGCATCCACAGCCAGCCAATGAGGCCCAACAGATTGAGCCCGCCGGCAAGCAGGAATGCGCTCGAAAAATGTCCCGTCTCATCGAGCAGGATGCCCGTGATCGTAGGTGCGAGAATTCCCGCGAGATTTCCGCAACCGTTCTGGACGCCCACCCAACGTCCGGTTGCCGCAGGCCCGGCAATGATCTGCGGAATTGCATAGACCCCCGGCGAGGAAATCCCCACTCCGAACTCGAACAGGGCCAGACACGCTATGCACCCTTCGATGGGTAACATCACCATGCCGAGCATGGCAACCAGGGATGAGATGTGACCGAATGCCATCAGAGACTTGTAGAAAACATTCGGCGAGCGTCCCGAACGCGTCCAGGCCGCGACGACCCAGCCTGAGACGAACGCGCTCACGCCGTTGATGAGGTATGCGCTGCCCGCGACGGCGGCCATCCCGCTCAGCGAAAACCCACGCTCCCTGACCAGGTATTCGGGCAACCACGCCAAAATGAAATAGAAGTTGTAATTGGTGGCAAAGAGGCCGAGTGATGCGCCCCACAGCCCGCGTTGCCTGAGGATGAGCCCAAAGCTCGGCGCAACCGCCGCAACATCATCCGGCGATCCCGCGGGCGGCTTCAGGCGTACACGAAACAGCGGCCACACGCATACCAGGGACAGTGCGCCGAACAGAACAAAGACGGCGCGCCAGCCGTAGATCGGCATCAGGAGCCCGCCCAGCGTCGTGCCGATCGCCGGGCCGATCAGATAGCTGAAGCCCAGCACCCCGTTCGCCATGTCGATCTGGGACGCCCGCAGCTGGCTGGCAAAGAGCTGCGAGGCACAGGGAAACGCGGCACTCTCCCCGACACCGAGCAACAGGCGCAGCAACAGAATGGACCAGAACCCCGCTGCAAAACCGGTGAGGATTGTCGCGACGGACCAGATCGCAAGGCCCGCGGCAAGGACCCGATGCGCGCCGTAGCGCTCCCCGAGCCAGCCTGCCGGCACCATTGCGACGACGTAGCTGTAGTAGAAAGCCGAGAGCAGCACACCCAGTTGTGTTCCGGTCAGCCCCAGCTCGCCATGTATCAGAGGCACCGCCGTTGCCAGGTTGCCGCGATCGATGTAGTTGATCAGCAGCGCCGCCGAGACCAGAAATACCAGCATCCGAGGGTCCGTTGGCGCACGCATCTGACTCTCACCGGCCATCCGACCCCCCGTAGATCGACGGCCGCGAGGCACGGCCCGGCTCCCGATCCCCCTGACAAGAAGCAAATCTCTCGCGGCGTCTTCATTCTTCGGTCGATCCGCCCGAGCAGTGTATTCAATACCTTATGGGACAACAGGAACATTGTCCAGAATCCCCGTCGTGCCATGGCCGGCGGTCGATCTCCCGGGCCGCTGCCCGGCGGCCGCTATCGGTCCTCGAGCTCTTTCCAACTTGCTCTTGTCGATGGGTCCGGGGCTTCGTTCAAACTTGCACTTCCGGCCCCGTAGTTTACTGTAGTGTAGTGTAAAGCTCAGGCTGAGCGGGAGCCGTTGTCGGGAGCATCGGCAGTCAGCGTCCCGATGACGTACGGCCCGCTCAATTCGACCTGCCGACGCGGCGGCAGCCGCATTGACCCACTAACTATCAACTAATGAGGGGTTGTCATGAGTCTCAAAATCATTCTGCTGACGATCGCGGTTGCGTTCGGATCGACGCTGGCGTACGCCGATCTCGAGCCTTACAAGGATTACGCGATCAGCGACGCTGTCTGGTCGGTCACCACGATCAGGGTCAAGCCGAACATGGGTGACGCCTACCTCGAGGGCCTGAAGAAGACCTGGGTGGAATCGAGTGAGCTCGCCAAGAAACTCGGGCAGATCGAGGAATACCACATCTATCGCAGCGACCTTCCCGACAGCGGCAACTTCAATCTTCTGCTCGTCGTCAAATTCAAGAACAACGAAGCGCTGGCGCCGAACAAGGCCCGCTACGAAGCCTTCATGAAGGAGTGGGGCGCGGAGCGCAACAAGAAGACGACCGAAACGGCCCAGCACGACTATCCGGGAATGCGCGACATCACCGGCGAATACAACTTGCGGGAGATCACGCTGACGAAGTAGCCGCCGGCGGCCGAAGCGCCGTACCAGCCCGGAATGGTACGGCGCGACCCGCCCAATGTTGACGCGGCTCCTGCATTCACCTTTGGTCAGCATCCGAGCCGGCACGGCCCGGCGCACGGCGGACCTGGTAACGGCTTCCGAGGACTTTTCATCCCTCAATATCCGATCGCCTCGCCGTCTTTGCGCATCTCCGACGCGCCCCAGTAGACATGATTCTTCTCGTCCCACAGGATTGCCTGGTAGCCGCCGAAGCCGCCGCTGCCGGCGGCGATCTTGTACCCGCGTCGCGCGAGCTCTTGCTTCACTGCGGGATCGAATCCGGACTCCATCTCGACCGTGCCGACGCCTGCCGCGGGCTCGCCAGTCGGCAGCGAGCTGCCGCCATGACGCCAGCGCGCCGCATCCCCCGCCTCCTGCACGTTCATGCCGAAGTCGATGATGTTGGTCAGCACCTGAACGTGCCCCTGCGGCTGCATGTCGCCTCCCATGACACCGAAGGCGAGGAAGGGCCGGCCATCCTTGGTGACGAAGCCGGGAATGATGGTGTGGAAGGGCCGCTTCGCCGGCGCGTAGACGTTGGCGGCGTTCGGATCGAGCGAGAACAGCTCGCCTCGGTCCTGGAACATGAAGCCGAGGTGATCGGCGGTTAGCCCCGACCCCATGCCGCTGTAGTTGGACTGGATGAGCGAGACCATCATTCCGTTCTGATCGGCAGCCGCAAGATAGATCGTGTCACCCTCGTGCAGGCCCGGATCGCCCGGTGCGATCTCGGGGCGGGCACGATGCGGATCGATGAGGCTGCGCCGCCGCGCCGCATAGTCGTCCGCGAGCAATGCTTTCATCGGCACTTGGGCGAATGCCGGATCGGCATACCATCTCGCGAGATCTTCGTATGCGAGGCGCTTCGCCTCGAGCATCACGGTGAGCGTATCGGCCGAACCGGCACCCATCTCTTTGAGATCGAAGCCTTTCAGTACTTGCAGCATCTGCAGGACGGCGCCGCCCTGACCGTTCGGTGGCAGCTCGTGCACCTCGTAGCCGCGATAGCTCACGGATAGTGGCGTCACCCATTCGCCGTGGTGGGCGGCGAAATCCTCGTAGCGGAGATCGCCGCCGATACGCTTGAAATAGCGATCGATCGCGTGGGCGATATCACCTTTGTAGAACGCGTCGCGGCCGCGCTTGGCAATCGTGTCCAGTGTGTTCGCGAGGTCCGGATTACGGAAGATCTCGCCTTCGGCGGGCGTATGACCATTCACGAGATAGGTCGCACGAGCATTATCGAGCTCCTCGATCAGCGCCTTATCCCGCTCGAACGCTGCCATGTTGCTCTTCCAGTAGCGCGCGATGAGCTGCGTCACTGGAAAGCCGTTGCGCGCGTATGCGATCGCGGGCGCGAGGTCCTCGGCCATCGGCAATCGGCCGAAACGCTCGTGCAGCGCGAACCAGGCATCGACCGCGCCGGGCACGGTGATCGGCAGCGAGCCAAAATGTGGAATGTGTGGCCGCGGCTCCACGCCGGCCTTCTTCCAGGCGGTGACGACTTCCGCTTGCATCTTGGCGAAATCACGCCCCGCCGCAGATCGACCCGAACCGTTGTAGCCGTAGAGCCGCTGAGTCTTCGGATCCCACACGATCGCGAACAAGTCGCCGCCGATGCCGTTCAGGACCGGCTGCATCAAGCCGATCGCAGCGTTCGCGGCGATCGCCGCGTCGACTGCGCTGCCGCCCCTCTTGAGGATATCGATGGCGATCTGGGAGGCGAGCGGCTGCTCAGTGGCGGCCATACCGTGCTGCGCCAGCACAGGCGAGCGTGTCGCCCACGGCGCTCCCGCGTAGCGGTCGCCTCTGTTCATCTCGCCGGAGCTTGCAGTGAAGCAGAATATGACCGCCAAGGCGGCAGCTGGCACCACGGCGAACGATCGGCGACTCATGGCTCCCCCCGGTATGTTACCGTCACGTGTATTAGAACACGCTTCCGGGGGGCATTCCGACATGTGCGGGACTTCGTGGTGCGGCTGGGTCAGGGACGTCAGGTCAGCTTGCAGTCTCCTGCTGGCCGCCGCGCTCGTGGCGGGCCAGATATCGTTTGGAGTTGCATCGGCATTGGCACAGCCTCAATCCCCGACCAGCCCGAGTCCCACGCCGGCCAGCTCAACGTGGTTGCGCTGCGGAGGACTTTGGGATGGCCGCGGGAGCAGGACTGTTGGTGCCGTCTTCCTCGAAATCCGTGGGGAACGGATCGTCTCCGTGCAGGCTGCTGGCCAGGCGACACCGCAGGCAAAGGTCATCGATCTGTCCGCGTTGACCTGCATTCCGGGTCTGATTGACAGCCACACGCACGTCCTCCTGCAGGGCGATATCACGAACTCCGACTACGACGAGCAGCTCCTGAGGCAGTCTCCGGAATACCGCACGATCCTGGCTACCATGAACGCACGCCGCGTGCTTTCGTGGGGCTTCACCTCGATTCGGGACGTCGAGACGGAGGGTGCCGGCTACGCGGATGTTGACGTAAAAAACGCGATTGAGCGCGGGATCATCCCTGGTCCGCGTATGCAGGTCGCGACGCGTGCGCTGGATGTCACCGGGGCTTACCCCCTGATCGGCTATGCGCCCGCCATCCTCGTGCCGAAAGGTGTGCAGGAAGTGGATGGCGCGGACGGTGCCCGCCGAGCCGTACGCGAACAGATTTACCATGGAGCGGATTGGATCAAGGTCTATTCCGATCGAAGCTACCAGGTCCAGCCGAACGGAGTGCTGGACGATATTCCCACGTTCACGCTCGACGAGTTGCGAGCGATCGTCGACGAAGCCCACCGCGAGCGCCACAAGGTGGCCTCGCATGCCATGGCCCTTCAAGGCGTTCACAACTCCGTAGAAGCCGGCGTTGATTCCATCGAGCATGGTAATTACATCGCCGACGAAGATCTGCGCACAATGGCGCAGAAAGGCATCTACTACGTCCCGACTATCTATGTCGGCGAGTACGTGGCCGAGGGGCGGGCGAAAGCCGGTGCTACCGTTTGGATGCAGATGCGCGAGATCCACGAGAAGACCTTCCGTCGCGCGCTGAAAGCCGGGGTGAAGATCGCCTTTGGCACCGACATTGGTGGATTCGACTGGCACATCAATCCGGCGCGCGAGTTCGCGTGGATGGTGAAGTTTGGCATGACACCGGAGCAGGCGTTACGTTCGGCAACAGTCGTTGCCGCCGAGCTGCTCGGTTGGAGCGACAAGCTCGGCACGATCGAGCCCGGCAAGCTCGCAGATATCGTCGCCGTGCCGGGCGACCCTCTCGCAGACGTTTCGCGCCTCGAGCAGGTTCGCTTCGTAATGAAGAACGGCGTCGTGTACCCGGCGGCCGGGGGCGCTGAGTAAGGTCCTTCCCGCGAATCGATGCCCGGACCTGGGATGCCGGGGACAACGTAACCCAGCTTGCACCGCAAGTTCCGGGTGTCGCGTACCGCAGAACCGAAGGATGATGTCCTCTGATCGAAGAAGGTGCGACGCACGCATCGCACGGGCAACCCGCGAGCGGACGCCCGGCGACGAGCAGGCGACGCCTGCGCAACAGGAGCCCATCATGTCCTTCCGCATCACCGGCCTCTCCCCCGAACCTTTCCGCCACCTGTTCGGCCTCTCGGAGACGGAGCTCGCCGCGATTACTGTCAGGCGCTACGTCGCCGACGCGAAGCCCGGGTTCCCGGACCGCATCGAGATGCGCGATGCCGAGCCCGGCGAGAGCCTTCTGCTGCTCAACTACACACACCAGCCGGCAAACACCCCTTACCGCGCGAGCCACGCCATCTTCGTTCGTGAAGGTGCGGACCAGCGTTACGATCGCACCGACGAGGTTCCCGAAGCGATGCGTCTGCGGACCTTGTCACTGCGAGCCTTCGACAAGGATGACCTGATCGTCGCAGCCGACTTGGTGGAGGGCGGCAAGGCGGAAGGCTTGATCGAACGGCTGTTCGGCAACCCGCAGGTCGCCTATATCCAGGCACATTTTGCCAAATATGGGTGCTACGCGGGCCGCATCGACCGCGTCGGTTAGATCAAACTTGACGACTGGAGAGGCGGCCCGAGGTGGCGCCGCATCGACCGGGCGCTGGGTCTCGACGCGCCGCCGCCGAGGCCCTCAACGCGGCCTCTCCGGCGGACAGGCAGTCTCTTTGAGAGCAGTCAGGGCGGCCAGCCGCTTCTCCCGCAGCCTCTCTCCGAGGAACGGCCCCTTGAGCTCCTGGCGTTCCTGTTCGGAAAGCGTCACTGCGGCGCCGGCGTCGCGGGCACGAAGCAGATACTCTCTCTGCGGGTAAGGTTGGTTTTCGAGACCCGCACGGCCGCGCGCATCTGATTCGCAAGCCAGCAACAACTCACCGAAGCGCTCCGGGCGCCTGAATGCGTCCACCGTCTCCAACAGCTTGAGAAGCGTCGCGGGACGAAGCTCGGCCGCGCGATGGATGTTGGCGTGGTGGCGAGCGGTGAGGACTGCGAGCTCGCGGTAGCCGTTCGGCACCTTGAGCCGGTCGCAGAGATCTTCGATGAGCGGCACGCCCGCCTCCTCGTGGCCGCGATGGCTCGGCCACCTCTCGGGCGGCGTCAGCGCTTTGCCGAGATCGTGCATGAGCGCGGCGAAGCGGACGGTGGTCGGCGCACCGATCCTGGCCGCATACCTCACGACCAACATCACGTGCACCCCGGTGTCGATCTCCGGGTGCCAGCGTGGCGGCTGCGGAATGCCATGGAGCGCGGCGATCTCCGGGAAGATTTTGGACAATGCCCCGCAGCTGCGCAGCGTCTCGAAGAAGACGTCGGGGCGGGTCTCACCGAGAGCGCGCTCGGTTTCCTGCCAGACACGCTCGGGAACCAGAGCATCGACTTCGCCCGACTCCGTCATGCGCCTCATCACTTCGAGGGTATCCTCGGCGACACGAAATCCGAGGTCGGCGTAGCGGGCCGCGAAACGGGCCACCCGCAGGATGCGCACCGGATCTTCCGCGAACGCCTCCGAGACATGACGCAGCAAGCGCGCCTCCAGGTCCCGGCGGCCACCGTAAGGGTCGATGATCTCGCCCGAGGGAGTCTCGGCCATCGCGTTGATCGTGAGGTCGCGCCGCTTGAGGTCCTCTTCGAGAGTGACGTCGGGGGCGAACTGCGTCGTAAAGCCCCGGTAGCCCAGGCCGACTTTGCGTTCGACGCGGGCGAGCGCGTATTCCTCGTGCGTTTGCGGGTGCAGGAAAACAGGGAACTCGCGCCCAACGGGCACGAACCCGTCACGCTCGAGCTCCTCGGGGCGCGCGCCGACCACGACCCAGTCCCGCTCGTGCACCGGCCGCCCGAGCAGCCGGTCCCGAACCGCGCCGCCGACCAAGTAAACTTCCATGCCCGCAATTTTACCCGAGAGTGCTCATGCGCTGTGCGCAGGACCGTTTTTTTTGCCTGCCGTCATTGCGACGGTTACCCGGATTCAGCCGATCGTCAGCGCAGCGCCTGTTGCCCGCATTGGGCGCATTCGAGACTACCCTGTCGCCGGTGATCCCAGCGCCTGTGCTGCGATTGTTACTGATCGCGCTGCTGCTGGCGTCCCTGCCCGGCTGCGGCACCTTGTATGTCGCGCAGGCCGGCGGCGGCGAGTGGCACGTTCTGCGGGCTCGCAAGCCGATCGACAAGGTGCTTGCGGACCCGAACACCCCGCAGTCGCTACGCGACACTCTGACCGAGGTCAAGGCCGCCCGAGAGTTCGCGTCACGGGAGCTCAAACTGCCCGACAATCGGAGCTACCGAACCTACGCCGACATTCATCGGCGTTACGTCGTCTGGAACGTCGTCGCGACGCCTGAGTTTTCCGTGCACCCCAAGCAATGGTGTTTCCCAATTGCAGGCTGCGTGGCTTATCGCGGCTACTTCTCCGAGAAGCGCGCGCGAGGCTTCGCCGCGGACCTCTCGAAAAGGCACTTCGACGTAATCCTCGACGGGGTACCCGCCTATTCAACGTTAGGAAAGTTCGCTGACCCCGTGCTGAGCAGCATGCTTCCCTACGGGCCTGACGAGCTCGCCGCGATCATCTTTCACGAATTGGCCCACCAGTTGATCTACGTGAAGAACGACACGCAGTTCAACGAGGCATTCGCGATGACCGTGGAGAACGCAGGCCTCGAGCGCTGGCTGACGCTCAACGGGCACGCGGATCGGTTCCAACGATATCGGGAGCAGAGCGCCCGGGAGAAGGAGTACGTCGAGCTCTTCGCACGCAACCGCGCCCAGCTCGCGAAGCTTTATGCGTCCGGGCTGCCGCCCGCGGAAATGCGGGAAAAGAAGGCCGCGGCGTTCGGGGAGTTGGCGGCTGAGATACGCGAGCTGGAACAGCGGCAGGGCGCGCGCTCGTCGCTGTACGATGAATGGATCAAGGAAGGGCTGAACAACGCACGGCTGGCATCCTTGGCGAATTACTACGATTGCATGCCCGGATTCGAGCGCCTGCTCGCCGAGCAGGGCAACGATCTACCGCGTTTCTACGCCGCCGTGCGCGAGCTGGCACGCCAGCCGATGGCGCAGCGTCACGAACAGCTTTGCAGAACGCCGGCGCCTGCCGTGACGGAAGGGGCAGAGGCGGTAGAAGATCATCCGTAGCAGCGAGGATCGCGCGAGCTGGATTGCTGGATGGCAGGGCCCGAGAATGGTGCGGGGCAAGGCGCAGCGCACCGTTTGGCGCACGCCGGCCCCCCTCGGCGCTACTTCCTGGGACCGGGTGCCTTCACGCCACCGGTCGCGTTACCGCCGCCCTTCGCGCTCGGGTCGTCCTCCTCCCAGTTGTCGCGCATCTTGTCCGCCCAGTTCTTGTAGTTCGACCAGGTGTAAAGATTCTTGGTGATCGCCGCGTGCCGCGCGCGGGCGCGCTGCATGCGATCGAGCCAGTTGGCGTACGGATCCGCGGTATCCGCGGGTCCCGGAGTGGTGCCGGTCGGAACCGGCTCGTGGCGCGAACCGGGCGCATCGCGGCGCCCTCTGTCGGATGAGCTCATGAAAGAAGCTCCTGAAGATTTCGTGCAGCGTACGGCGTTCGGGCACGCGACGCAGGAACTGGTTCACACGCATGTCGCCGATTGCATACGGTGCGACACAGCTTCCGTAAACGGTCGCGTGTTGTTAAATGCCCGCGGCGTTATGTAATCCCGAAATGTTAGGTGCAGGCCGTCTAGGCGACGAGCCGATACACCGGGCGATACTCGCTGCCGGGCAGCTTCATGCGCCGCTGCGCCACGAACGCCGCCAGCAACTCATCGAGCAGGCTCATGATCGCCGGGTCGCCCGCGAGCTCGTACGGGCCGTAGCGATCGATCGCCTTGATGCCGTACTCCTTGACGTTGCCGGTGACGATCCCGGAAAACGCGCGCCGCAGATTGGCGGCGAGCTCGTGCATCGGCTGGTGCCGATGCAACGCGAGCGAGCGCATCGACTGGTGAGTCACCTCGAACGGCCGCTGAAACTCCGGCTGAATCGATAACAGCCAGTTGAAGTTGTAGGAGTCGTTGTGTGTCTTGCGGAACTCGCGCACCGCCTCCATGCCGCGCACCATGTGACGCCCGACCTCCGCCGGATCGTCGATGATGACGGTGAAGCGGCGCAGCGCCGCCTCGCCCAGCGTGCCCACGATGAAACGCCTCACGTTCTCGAAGTAGGCCGCGCTCGAGCGCGGGCCCGTCAGAACGACCGGGAAGGGCTGCTCCTGGTTGGCCGGATTCAGCAGGATGCCGACCAGGTAGAGGATCTCTTCGGCTGTGCCGGCGCCGCCAGGGAAGACCACGATGCCATGCGCAAGACGCACGAAGGCCTCCAGCCGCTTCTCGATGTCCGGCATGATCGCCAGCTGATTCACGATGGGGTTCGGGGGCTCCGAGGCGATGATGCCGGGCTCGGTGATCCCAATGTAACGGCCGTGCTCGATGCGCTGCTTGGCGTGACCGATCGTCGCGCCTTTCATCGGACCCTTCATCGCGCCCGGACCACATCCGGTGCAGACGTCGAGGGCGCGCAAGCCCATCTCGTATCCCACATTCTTCGTGTACTGGTATTCGTCAGCCCCGATCGAGTGCCCGCCCCAGCAGACGACGAGGTTCGGCCGCGCCTTGTAATCGAGGAGACGCGCGTTGCGCACCACGTGGAATACGGCATTGGTGATCGAAGCCGAGTCCGTGAGATCGAACCGGCCGCTCTCGATGATCTCGTTCGCGATGAAAACCACATCGCGCAGCACCGCGAACAGGTGCTCCTTGATGCCGCGGATCATCTGACCATCGACGAACGCTGCGGCCGGCGCATTGTGCATCTCGAGCTTGATGCCCCAGGCGTGCCGCACGATCTTGATCTCGAAGTCCCGGTAGCGGTCGAAAATTTCCTTGGCGTTGTCGGTGTCGGCGCCGCTGTTCAGCACAGCGAGCGCGCATTGGCGGAACAGGCGATACAGCCCACCCTGCCCCGAGTCGAGGAGCTTGCCGATCTCCGCCTGTGAGAGGTTCTCGAGGCTCCCGCGGGGGCCCACGCGAGCGTCAATGAATTCCGGAACGACGATGCTGCTGTCCACGGAAGATTCCCCGAAATGGTTTTGTAAGAGCCCGTGGGGGCTCAGGAGCCCGGAGTCAAGGCAGGATATCGATCGGCGCGTTATCCGGCGTCAGCAGCCAGACCTCCACCATGTCGGCGTTCGACAAAGCGATGCAGCCGTCCGTCCAGTCGCGGCTCTCATAATACGCGGGCTCGTGCTTCAGCTGATTGGGCAACCCATGGATCATGATGGACCCGCCGGCCGCCCAATGGTTCTTGTGCGCGCGCTTCAGGTCGGTATCGTTCGGATAGGACACCTGGATCGAGAGAAAGAAGTCGCTGCGCGGATTGCGGCGGACCAGGGAATAGCGTCCCTCGGGCGTGCGGAAGTCGCCGGAGCGCTCCTTCTGCCCCACAGGGTTCAGGCCCAGGGCGATCTTGTAAGAGCGCACCACCGTCTCACCGTGCATGAGCACCAACCGCCGCTCGGTCTTGTGCACGACGACGTGATCGACGGCCGGCAGGCTCTCCGTCGAGCGCAACATGACGCGCTCTGCCTGGGGGAGCGTATCGCCCTCGGCGGCGAAGGCCGCACAGCCGAGCGCGAGGGTGGCGAGAACTCTCCGGAAAACCATGATCTTTCGCGAAAACAAGCACTTGCCGGCCATGTGTGAATTATAAGCGCTTGGGTTCCGAACGGCGATGTACATCCGTCACACCGTCGCCGCACACAGACGGGGGGAACCATTCCCGCGTTGCGGAGTTTGACTGTGGATCACACTTTGGGTTCGATGGGACCTTGTTCCGCACCCGACTATAATGGCCACAGATCGCCGTCCAAGAGCGCCGCGGACCCCATTTGGCTGGCCGAAAGCGCCGCAGACCGCGCGATGCCCGCAATTCACAGCCAACACAGAGAAAGTACGCCTGTGAAGCTCAGCCGTAACCCTGCTTATCCTGCCGCTGGCCGTGGGTGCCTGGCGGCGTTCGTCGTCATGCTGAGTGCCTGTGCGACGACGTCACCGCAGCCGGTAGTCGAGCGGCTCGATCCTGACACCGCGACGACGTTGACCGTCGTCCAAAAACCCGTGGAGCTCCTCGCGGCGAATCTCCATGGCCCCGGGGGCGATCCGTTCGCCTTCATCGCCCCGTTCGAGACGGACCGGATGGGTCATCGCGTGCAGTATCTGTGGATGTCGGCACCCGGAGTGGAGGGCGCGAAAGTCGAACCGAGACTTCTGTGTGATGGGCAAGCCCTGACGCTGGCTCCCGTGGAGAGCGACGTTGCGCACCTCGGCCTCTCGCACGCCCCGTACGAGAAGCCAGCGCCGTGGAGCATGCAGTGGTATTTCCAACTTCCGCCGGACACGCTGAAGTGTCTCGCGGGAGCGCAGAGAATCACACTCGAGAGCCGGGCGGACGGCGGCCAGACCGAGCAGTTCACCGTAGAGAGCAAGGGTCTCGCCGCACTCAAGGCTTTCAGCACGCACTATTGAGGTGGCGGTCCGGCGGTCCGCGCGCAGGACACGCGGCGCCGCCGGGACCCGCCGTGGGCACTTGAGCACGGACCGGCTGATCAGCCGTCAGCCCCCATTAGCCACTACAGGCTCGACACGCGGCATGACGATCTGCGTGCCCGGATGCAGGTCGGCCAGATCCAGGTCCGGGTTGTACTGCTGTATCAGCCAAACCGGCAATTGAGCGAAGC
>CAZDTG010000071.1:0-20550 GCA_964508005.1 uncultured Steroidobacteraceae bacterium | reverse complement strand
GCGCACCTCGACTTGTGCCCGCACCTGGGCGGGGAGGCGGTCGTCGAAAGGTACCTGCATCCAATCCGGCGGCCCTACGACTTCGAGCAGGTCGTCGTAGCTGACCTCGGGTCGGCGGAGCAGCTCGAACGCCGAAGCGTCCCGCGTCATGGGCCCTTGCAGAACTCGCTGTGCCCAGTCGGCGGGAACATCGCTCGGCCGCACCCGGAGGCGCTCCAGTCGCTCGACCTCCAGATTGGACAGACGCTGCTTGGCTTCAAACAGGCGCCAGCGCTCGTCATCCACCAATCCAAGCTCGCGCCCCAGTGGCGTCAGCCGCAGGTCAGCGTTGTCCTCGCGGAGAATGAGCCTGTGCTCGGCGCGGCTCGTGAACATGCGATAAGGCTCGCGCGTGCCTCGCGTGACCAGGTCGTCGATGAGGACGCCGATATAGCCCTCGCTGCGCTTCGGCAGCCATGCCTCGCGTCCTCTCGAGGCGAGCGTGGCGTTTATCCCGGCGACTAGTCCCTGGGCTGCGGCCTCCTCATAACCGGTCGTACCGTTGATCTGACCCGCGAAGAACAGCCCCTCGATGACCCTTGTCTCGAGCGAAGGCCTGAGGTCACGCGGGTCGAAGTAGTCGTACTCGATCGCATAGCCCGGCCGCGTGAGGTGCGCGTTCTCGAACCCCCGAATGGTCCGCACGAATTCGTACTGCACGTCGAAGGGCAGGCTCGTCGAGATGCCGTTTGGATAGATCTCGTGAGTATTGAGCCCCTCCGGCTCGACGAAGATCTGGTGCGAGAGCTTGTCGGCGAAGCGCACGATCTTGTCCTCGACGGACGGGCAGTATCGGGGCCCCACCCCTTCGATCACACCCGTGAACATGGGCGACCGGTCGGTCGCGGCGCGGATGATTGCGTGTGTTCTTTCGTTTGTCTGTGTAATGAAACAGTTCACCTGTCTCGGATGCTCACTGCCCCGCCCGAGAAACGAGAACACCGGAACCGGCTCGTCGCCGGGCTGCGCGGCCATCACAGAAAAATCGAGAGAGCGGCCGTCGATCCGGGGCGGCGTTCCCGTCTTCAGCCGGCCGACCCGCAAGGGCAGCTCACGCAGCCGCGCCGCGAGCCGATTGGAAGGCGGGTCTCCTGCGCGGCCCCCCTGATAGTTGTCCAGTCCCACGTGGATCCGCCCACCGAGAAACGTGCCGACGGTGAGCACGACCGCGGATGCCTCGAAAGTGATCCCCGTTACGGTCACGACGCCCCTCACCTTGTCGCCCTCGACCACGAGGTCTGCCGCTTCCTGCTGAAACAAGGTGAGATTCGGCTGGTTCTCGAGAATCGAGCGGATCGCCTGACGGTAGAGCTGACGGTCCGCCTGCGCCCGGGTGGCCCGGACCGCCGGCCCCTTGCTGGCATTGAGCGTGCGGAATTGAATTCCGGCGCCGTCTGTGGCGCGCGCCATGGCCCCGCCGAGTGCATCGATCTCGCGGACGAGATGCCCCTTGCCGATGCCGCCCACCGCCGGATTGCAGCTCATCTGCCCGAGCGTCTCGATGCTCTGGGTGAGCAGGAGCGTGCGCGCCCCCATACGCGCGGCGGCCAGCGCGGCTTCCGTGCCGGCATGGCCTCCGCCGATGACGATCACGTCATAGGGCAGGGCAAAACGCATGTTCGAGCTCATTTGACATTCAACGCCGTCAACAACGCGCGACCACGGCCGCCGCTGACGAAGCACAGCTCACGGCCCGCGCGCGGCACCCGCCGGATGCGCAACAGCGTCGTATTGTAGGGCGACGCGGCTCACGAACAAGGTCGCCCGCCTTGCTTTATTCTTGCGCGCCGTGAAACCACCGAAGCCGAACTCTCACCTCGCCGGGGAGCAGCCGACCGCGAGGAGGCTCGGTCTGGCTCCGCGGCTCGGTTTCCGAGCCGTACGCGCTTTCGCTGCCGCACTGGCCTTCACTACCGCACTAGCCTTGGCTGCGACAGTCGGCGCCGCCGTATATCCGGATCCGCGGATCGCCGACGCCGCTCCGAAGACCGAGGCCGATGGGACGACATCGCCGCAGATCCCGACGCTTGCCCCCTGCGAGCTGGAACATCCGCAACGACTAACGATCGTGCCGGCCGAATGCGGCGAGCTCACCGTGCCAGAGAACCCGGCCAAACCCGCCGGCCGCCAGATCCGCCTCGCTTTCGCCCGAATTCCCGCCATCAGCCGGCGCAAGCAGCCGGATCCATTGTTCGTGCTCCCAGGCGGTCCCGGCATGGCGGCAAGCACCTTCTACGCCATGGTCGCCCCGGTCTTCGCGAGAATCCACCGCAGCCGCGACATAGTGCTCCTCGACCAGCGGGGCACGGGGAAATCGAATCCGCTCAATTGTCCGGGGGGCGACGAAGCCGACCTTCGCGCAACCGACAGCGACATCGCCCACGAAACACGACGCTGCCTTCAGGAGCTGAGCGCCAAGGCCGACGTGGCGCAATACACGACGAGCCTGGGCGTCCACGATCTCGACCGCTTACGCGAGGTGCTGGGTTACCCACAGATCAACCTCTATGGCGTTTCATACGGTACGCGCGTCGCCCAACATTACCTGCGCCGGTTTCCACAACATGTCCGCAGCCTCGTGCTCGATGGAGTCGTTCCTCCTGAGCTTTCTCTTGGCGCGGCCATGGCGCTGGACGCAGAGCGCTCCCTCGAGCAGATTCTGGCTCGCTGCGCACGCGAGAGCGCCTGCCGGAGTCGGTTGGGAGATCCTGAGCGGGCGTATCACACCCTGTGGACGATGCTGCAGGCACATCCCGTCCCCGTGACGGTTGCCGATCCCACGACGGGTGAGCCGAGGAGCTTCGATTTCACTGCTCGTCACCTCGCAACGGTCCTGCGCCTCTCGATCTATTCCGCGGAACCAACGGCGCTGCTGCCGCTGCTGTTGCATGAGACGAGCGAATCGAAAGACTTTTCCCGGCTCGCCGCGCAGTTTCTCCTGCTGAGCCGCTCGTACACGGATGCCGTAGCGGTCGGCATGAACAACACCGTGGCGTGCACGGAAGATATTGCCTTCTACGATCCCAAGGGCCTCGACCGGGCGAAGCTCGAAAGCACGTTTATCGGCGCCGCGCAGCTGGAGGGCCTGCTCACGGTCTGCAGCATCTGGCCGCGCGGGCCGATCGATCCCGACTTCCACGCACCGTTGCATTCCGCGGTGCCGGCTTTACTGCTTTCGGGTAGCGACGATCCCATCACGCCGCCCGCTTACGCAGAGCAGGCCCGCCGCGGGCTCACCAACAGCCTGCACATCGTGCTCGAGGATTTCGGCCACGGCCAACTTGCGGCGCCCTGCGTGGATCGCGTGATGGAGCAATTCATCAATCGTGCCTCGGTGGCAGGGCTCGACGCCTCTTGCACGCTGAACGACAGGCCGACGCCCTTCTTCATCTCGCGCAACGGGCCGTCGCCGTGATCGGAACGCTCGCGTGATCTCGGCCACCCAGCTGCGCAAAGCCTTCGGGCCCGTCACCGCCCTGAGCGACGTGAGCTTGCGCGCGCCCGATGGACGCATCACGGGACTACTCGGGCCCAACGGCGCCGGCAAGTCGACCACGCTGCGCATTCTCTACACCGTTCTGAGGCCCGATTCGGGTGACGCCCTCATCGACGGTGTGAGTGCAATCCGCAACCCGCTCGAAGCGCGCAAGCGCATGGGTGTGCTGTCACACGGTGCCGGCATCTATCCAAACCTCACCGCGCGGGAAAACATCCTCTATTTCGGCGCCCTGCACGGACTGTCGCGGACGGAGCGGGAGGCGCGCACCACAGAGCTCATCGGGCTTCTCGAGATGGAGGAGTTCGCAGATCGGATCGCGAAGGGATTCTCTCAAGGGCAACGTATAAAGACAGCATTGGCCCGAGCGATCGTCCACCGCCCGCGCAACGTGCTGCTCGATGAGCCGACCAACGGCCTCGATGTCATGGCCGTGCGCACCCTGCGCCGCCTGCTGCTGCGCCTGCGCGACGAGGGGCACTGTCTGCTGTTCTCGAGCCACGTTATGCAGGAGGTGGCCGCTCTTTGCGATGAGGTCGTAGTAATCGCTCACGGCACCGTCGTTGCGAGCGGCACGCCCGAGAACATTCGAGCTCGAACGGGAGAGGCCAGTCTCGAAGACGCGTTCGTCCGCCTGATCGGCAGCGGGGAGGGGCTGGGTTGATGGCCGGCACCGAGGCAAGGGGCACAAAGCCCGGTCGCCGAAAGGTCAGCTTGATTGGTGGCGGGCTCCGTTGATGCGCGCGATTTTCACCGTCTTCAGCAAGGAGTTTCGCGAAAACCTGCGCGATCGGCGCACGCTCTTCTCCGCCCTGATCCTGGGGCCACTCCTCGGCCCGCTGCTGTTTGCGGCCGCTCTGTCGCTGAATATCGAGCAAGGCACCGCGAAGAGCGATCGCCCGGTGCCGCTGGCGGTGTCGCACGCCGAGCGCGCGCCGAACCTGCTGGCCTTTCTCCATGAGTACGGCGTTACCGTACAACCTGTCGATGTCGACGATGCCGGCGCGCGCTCGGCCATCCGTGAGCATCGCCAGACCCTGGTGTTGTTGATTACCGATCAGTTCGGCAGGCAACTGCAATCCGGACAGCCCGCACCCTTGGCGCTGTACGCCGACTCATCGGACGCCGGCAACGCGAGAAATGTGGGTCGCGTGAGAGTGCTGCTGGAACAGTACGGCGTGCTGATCGCGCACCTGCGAATCACCGCCCGGGGGATCGATCCCCTGGTGCTTTCGCCCATCGCCGTGCAGGACATCGACGTCTCGACACCCGCGAGCCGCTCCGTTCTGCTGCTGGGAACCCTCAGTTACCTCATGCTCCTCACCATGTTGATGGGAGGCATGTACCTGGCCATCGACACGACGGCGGGCGAGAGAGAGCGCGGCTCACTCGAGGCGTTGCTGACAGTCCCCGTCCGGCGCCAACAGCTCATTTACGGCAAAATCCTCGCAACCTGCGCCTACATGACGCTGTCGCTGAGCCTCACCGTAACCGCATTCGCGATCGTGCTGCGCTTCGTAGGCCTCGAGCAATTCGGCATGAGCGTGAATTTCGGACCGCCCGTGGCCCTGCAGATCATTCTCTTCTGCGTGCCGCTGGTGCCCGTGGGCGCGGCCCTGATGACCATCGTCGCGGCCTTTACGCGCAGCTACCGGGAGGCGCAGACCTACCTGGGCCTGGTATTGCTCGTTCCAACGCTGCCGCTCGTTTTCGCGGGCATGCTCGGCCTCCGACCCACCGCGGCCCTCATGGCGGTGCCGTCCCTCAGCCAGCACTTCCTCATCACCAGTGTGCTACGCGATGAGCCGATCTCGGCCGCGTACCTCGCCGTCTCGGTCGCCGTCACCCTGGCGGTAGGAGCGTTGCTGATGCTGATCGCGGGCCGCCTCTACGACCGCGAAGCGCTGCTCGGCTGATACGGCTCCGCGCGCCTCGCTCATGCGCGCTCCTTGCCGAACAGCAGCACGTGGAGGCGATTGCGATGTATATCCGCAAACTCGCGTGCCTCGACCTCGAACCGGTTATTCCAGTAGCCTCGCCGCAGGCACTCGAGAACGTAGCGCCGCACCGTCAAGGTCCGCGGCTCCCACTGTTTGAGAACGTGACAATACTCGTGCAGCATGAGCCACGGATCCTGGAAGAACTCGTCGGCGCTGCCCCGCAGGTAGATACGGCGCCGCCGCGTCGTCGCCACCGCGCGCCCATGCAGGCGCACGAACAGCGAGTGCTCAATGACCCGCACATGATCGACCTGCTCGCCAAACAGAAGCTCGAGCGAGGCCCCCACCAGCTCAGGCACAGGGATTGAGCGTCCGAGCCACATGGCACCGGAGCCTATCCCACTACAGCCCGCCTCGCGAGGGCGCTGTACGCCGCGCATTGCGATAGGCTTCGGGCATGATCTACACCATCGGACACTCCAAGCATCCGATCGACCGCTTCATCGCGCTTCTCCAGCAGCACGGCATCGATGCGCTCGCGGACGTTCGCTCGACCCCGTTCAGTCGCTTCAATCCCCAGTTCAACAAGGAAAAGCTGACTGCGGCTTTGGCGGCAGCCGGCATCCGTTATGTGTTCCTCGGCGAAGAGCTCGGAGCGCGCAGCAAAGATCCCTCGTGCTACGACGAGAGCGGCCGGGTGAGCTACGCCAAACTCGCCTCCACCGACCTCTTCCGCCGGGGCCTCGAGCGCCTGCTGACAGGAGTGCGCGACCACCGCATCGCCATCATGTGCGCCGAACGCGAGCCCCTCGACTGCCACCGAACGATCCTGGTCGCCCGCGAGCTCGAGAAGGCCGGCGTCCCCGTGACCCACATCCTCCACGACGGCTCCCTCGAGCCCCATCGCCAGGCCATGCAACGCCTGGCCGCAGACCTCGAGCTCGCCGCAACCGACCTGTTCCGCACTTCCGACGACCTGATCGAACAGGCTTACGACAAGCAGGCCAGCCGAATCGCGTACGTGCGCAAAGCTGACAAGGGCGCTCCGAATTGAGCCGATGTACTCTCTACCTCAGCTATTTTCCGATGCAAAAGCTCGAAAAAATCCGCCCCAGCAAATCGTCGCTGGTGAACTCGCCGGTGATTTCGTTCAGCGCCTGCTGAGCGACCCTGAGCTCTTCCGCGACGAGCTCGCCCGCGCGGCGCTCTTTCAACTGACGCGCGGCCTCTTCGGTGTGCCGGCGCGCGCGCGCCAGGGCGTCGAGGTGCCGCTGACGGGCGGAGACGGTGCCGGCGTCGAGCGTTTGATAGCCCATACACAACTTCAGGTGAGCACGAAGGGCGTCGAGGCCTTCGCCCGTCAGAGCGGACATCGTGATTCGCGGCGGGCCCGTAGTGGTGTCAGCGACCGGGAGGCCCACAGCCTGGTCGCACTTGTTGAAGATGAGTGTCACCGGGACGTCACTCGGGAGACGTGACCGCTCCTCGTGAAACGCCTTGCCTGCGGGGTCGTCGAGAACATCGATAACGAACAGAACGCGGTCCGCACGATGCATTTCAACCTGCGCACGCCGGATGCCTTCCGCCTCGACCTCGTCATGCGAGGCATGGCGAAGGCCGGCGGTGTCGAGAACATGCAAAGGCATGCCATCGATGTCGATCCGCTCGCGCACGATATCGCGCGTCGTGCCCGGGATCGCCGTGACGATCGCCGCGTCGTAGCCGGCGAGCCGATTGAGGAGACTCGACTTGCCGGCATTCGGCCGGCCGGCGATGACGACCGTCATCCCTTCGCTGAGCAGTCGTCCCTGCCGGGCGCTCTGCTCGACGCCGTCGAAATGCTCGCTCACGATCTGAAAGCGCTCCCCCAGCTCGCGGTCGGCGAGGAAGTCGATCTCCTCCTCCGGAAAGTCGATCGCGGCTTCGACGTACGTGCGTAAATCGATGATCGCTTCCGTCAGCCCCTGCACCATGTTGGAGAACTCGCCTTGCAGCGAGCGCATCGCCGCCCGCACGGCCTCCTTCGAACCGGCATCGATGAGGTCGGCAATGGCCTCGGCCTGCGCGAGATCCACCTTGTCATTGAGGAAGGCGCGCTGGGTGAACTCCCCTGGCTGCGCCCGGCGGGCACCCAGCTCCACCATCCGGGCAATCAGAGCCTCGATGACGACAGGGCCGCCGTGCCCGTGCAGCTCGAGCACGTGCTCGCCCGTATAGGAGTGGGGCGCGGGAAAGAACAGCGCCAGCCCGGCATCGATAGGCTCCTGCCGCCCGTCCAGGAAGCGGGTGAATGTCGCCCGCCGCGGTACCGGCAGCTCTCCGAGCACGATTGCCGCGAATTCAGGCACTTTCGGACCCGAAAGGCGCACGATGCCCACCCCGCCACGTCCGGGCGGGGTTGCTGCGGCGACAATGGTTTCAGCGCGTGTCATGGCGTCCCCCGGCCGCCGCTCCAATAGCGAGCACCTTCACGAGGCGCACTCATCGAACCCATTCTGCGCTTTTGCGCGCATGGTACTCCGCCGCAAGCGCGCCGCGCCTGCGCAAAACTCCGCTGCGACGATCGTGAGGGCCCGGCGCAAACCCGGAACCATCGCGGCGGCACGCTGGCCGCATCCCAACCCTAATTCTTCTTCGCCGCCGCAGCCGCGATCCGCCGATTGATATTCCACTGCTGCGCAATCGACAAAATCGTATTCGTCACCCAGTAGAGCACCAGCCCCGCCGGGAAGAACGCAAACGTCACCGACATGACCAGCGGCATGATCATGAACACCTTCTGCTGCACCGGATCCGCCGCAGTCGGATTGAGCTTGTATTGCACCAGCATCGCCCCAGCCATGATGGCCGGGAGGATGAAATAGGGATCTCGCGAGGAGAGATCATGGATCCAGAACGCAAACGGCGCCTGCCGCATCTCCACGCTCTCGAGCAGCACCTGGTAGAACGCAAAGAACACCGGGATCTGGATGATCATCGGCAGACATCCCGTGGCCGGATTGACCTTCTCGCGCTTGTACAACTCCATCATCGCGCGCCCGAGCTTGTCGCGATCGTCCTTGTACGTTTCCTGCAGATTCTTGATGCGCGGCGACAGCAGCTTCATTTTCGCCATCGAGCGCCCACTCGCCTCCGAGAGCGGATAGAACACGAGCTTCAGCAGCAAGGTGACGAGGATGATCGCGATACCCCAATTGCCAGTCGCGCCATGCACCCAGTCCAGCGCAGTGAACAGCGGCTGCGCCAGTATGGTCAGCATGCCGTAATCGGCGACGCGGTCGAGACGCGGGCTGATCTTCTCGAGCTGCGACTGGAGTTTCGGGCCGATGTAGAGCGTCAAGCCGAACGTCGTGACGGAGCCCGGTGCGACCGTGCGCGTCGGGCCGGTCGCCGCCAGGAGATATTGATCTCCGGACACGCTCATCGTGACCTGCCACGGCTCGTTCTTCGGAGGCACCACGGCGGTGACGAACTGATGCTGTACGGCCGCGATCCATCCGTTGGTGACAACGCGCGATAAATGACTGTCCTCGGAGTCCGCGGCCAAGTCGAGCTTGCGGTATTTCGTGCCATCGTCCATCGCGGGGCCGTGGAACGCGCGGCTCTCCACGTTGAACATGGAGCTCTTCGTGCGTGGATCGTTACGCAGAATCTGCACGTACGGAGCAGCTTGCCACGGGCTGTCGCCGTGATTCTGCACGCTGTACTCGAGTCCGATGCTATACAGGCCTCGATGGAAGACGTACGTCTTGGTGACGGTCACGCCCTGATCGTTCGTCCAGGTCAACGGCACCCGCAGCTGTTCACTGCCGTCAATGTCGTAGGAGGTCCGGGCGGCCGACCACTTGGCCAGATGTGTTGGATAGGACGTCTTGCCCGGGCCGATGAGTCCCGACTGCAGCACGTACATCGTCAACCGATCGTCCTCGTTCTCGAGGCGCACGAGCTCTGCTTCGCCCTTTACCTTCGTGTACTTCAGCAGATCCGCTTTCTGAATCGTTCCGCCCAATGTGCTGATATCGATGTCGAGCACATCGGTATGCACGTGCACTTTTTGCGCCGAGGCCTCACTAGCGGCGCCGCTCGCTGTCTGCGCAGGCGCCCCAGCCGCAGCAGCAGGCGCTGCAGCCTGCTTGTTATCCGCCGCCGTGCCGGACGGCTCCGCTTTGGACGCCTGCGGAATTTTGTTGCCCAGATCGGTGGCGGCACCCGTGTTAGGCGCCGCACCCGGGGTTGGCGCGCTGGAGATCGTGTTCACGCCCGGCTTCGGACCATAGTCGGTCATCCAGGCCTGGTAGTTGAGCCACGCTACGAGCGCGAGCGCGATCCAAAGATAAATGCGGGGATTGTTATTCATGTGCGTGATGCGTGCAGGGAGTCGCGCCGTGAGCGGGCGGCACGGGATCGTAGCCGCCCGGATGCCACGGGTGGCAGCGGGCGAGACGTTTCACCGCGAGCCAGGAGCCGCGGAGTGTCCCGAATCGCTGCACGGCCTGCAGAGCGTAATTGGAGCATGAGGGATGGAAGCGGCAGCGCGGACCCAGGAGCGGGCTCACGAAGCGCTGATAAATACGAATCAGGAATGCGACGGCGTCGCGCATTGCTCAGTCACTTTCTTCCACAGCGAGACGAGACTCGCACGGAGCTCCGGCCCAGCCGCATTGCGCGCGCCTCCGCGGGCGCTCACCACGAGATCCACCGGCGGCAGCTCGTGCTGGTGCAGCCGAAAGGACTCGCGGATCGTGCGGCGCAGACGATTGCGCTCGACCGAGCTGCCGGCGTTCTTCACCGAAACGGCCAACCCCAGGCGCGGCCCGCCGATCTCATTGGGTTTCGCAGTCACCGCGAAGAATCCATTACCAAAGCGCCGTCCACGCGCGTAGGCGGCCTCGAAGTCGGACTTGCGCCGCAGGCGACGCTGCTCGGGAAGAGTGAGCCGCCCTCGCATCGAAGCTCCTGCGGCAGATGAAAGCGCTAGGGAGCAGCGCTTTCTATCGAGGCTAGCGTTCTCGAGCTCAGGGTATCAGCTTCCGGCGGCCCTTCGCGCGGCGCCGTGCCAGTACCTTCCGGCCGTTCTTCGTGGCCATGCGTGCACGGAACCCATGTGTGCGTGCTCGACGCACTTTACTCGGTTGATAGGTACGCTTCATACCGGGGCTCCACGGACGATCCAGGCCGATCTAAAAAGGGCGGCAAGGCTAAGCCGTTGAGCGTCAAGGTGTCAATAGATTTACTGCTTTTAAGGCTTCAGCACACGCGGCGATCGGTATAGACTCCGCAGCCCTTTCTTCAGGTCCCGTTCGGTTTCGTTCCGACGGTCGCGGAGGCAACGCGAGTGGAAGCGTCGCTTTGGACTCGGTGCATAGGCGCGTTGGAGGCCGAGCTTCCGGAGCAGCAGTTCAATACGTGGGTGCGGCCCTTACAGGCAGTTGAGGGCGCAGGCGCGCTGAAACTGCTCGCGCCGAATCGGTTCGTCGTCGACTGGGTCAATGAAAATCTGTTGCCGCGGATCGGCGAGCTCCTGCGCGATGACGGCACGGGTGACGTGCCGATCATCACAGTCGAAGTCGGATCGCGGAGTGCTCCCATGCGCAGCGCGGTCGCTCCGGCCGCGGCTGCCGCGCCCCCGCGCCCGCGAAGAGCCGAGGGCCTCGTTGTCGGTGCGCGGCTGAATCCCGACTCGAACTTCGCGAGCTTCGTCGAAGGCAAGAGCAACCAGCTCGCGAAGGCCGCCTCTCTGCAGGTCGCCGAGAATCCCGGACGTGCTTACAACCCGCTGTTCCTCTACGGCGGTGTGGGGCTGGGCAAGACGCATTTGATGCACGCGATCGCGCACCTCATCAAGGAGCGTGACGACGAAGCGCGCATCGCATACGTGCATTCCGAGCGATTCGTGAGCGACATGGTGCGCGCGCTGCAGCACAACGCCATAAACGAGTTCAAGACCGCATATCGCTCTCTGGACGCGCTGCTCATCGATGACATCCAGTTCTTCGCCGGCAAGGAGCGCTCGCAGGAAGAGTTCTTCCACACCTTCAACGAGCTGCTCGAGGGGCAGCACCAGGTGATCCTCACGTGCGACCGTTATCCCAAGGAGGTCGACGGGCTCGAGGAGCGTCTCAAGTCGCGTTTCGGCTGGGGTCTGACCGTGGCGATCGAGCCGCCGGAGCTCGAGACCTGTGTCGCCATTCTGATGACCAAGGCCCAATTCGCCGGCGTCGTGCTGCCCGAGGAAGTTGCGTTCTTCATCGCGAAGCGCATCCGCTCGAACGTGCGCGAGCTCGAAGGCGCGTTGCGGCGAGTGATCGCGAACTCCCGTTTCACCGGTCACCCGATCACGCTGGAATTCACGAAGGAAGCGTTGAAGGACCTGCTGTCGCTGCAAGCGAAGCTGGTCACGATCGAGAACATCCAGAAGACCGTGGCGGACTACTACAAGGTTCGCATGGCCGATCTCCTGTCGAAGCGCCGCAGCCGCTCGGTGGCCCGCCCGCGGCAGGTTGCGATGGCGCTCGCGAAGGAGCTCACGAGTCACAGCCTCCCGGAGATCGGCGATGCCTTCGGCGGCCGCGATCACACGACGGTGCTGCACGCGTGCAAGCGCATCAAGGAGCTGCGCGGCAGCGAGCAGCGCATGAGCGAGGACTACTCAAACCTGTTGAGAACCCTGGCGGGATGATGTGTACCAGCCTGTGCATTACTTGTGGGCGCATTCGGGGATAAGGTTACGCACAGGCCACGCACAGGTGTTGGTCAGGTGATCCCGCGACTTGTGTGGCAGAATTTGCCACGCAAAGTCTTGATGGCCGGGAATAAGTTTTCTTATCACCGTTATCACGGCGCTCTGTAGCTGCAACAATAATCTCTTAAAGATTTAAGAAGATCTAAGATTAAGATAGCGACCGCAAGACAAGAGATTCATATGAAGCTAACGGCTGCACGCGAAGACTTTCTCGCTCCCCTGCAGAGCGTCATTGGCGTCGTCGAGCGAAGGCAGACGATGCCCGTGCTTGCGAACGTGCTGCTCTCGGCGCGGGATGATCGTTTGAGCATCACGGGCACCGACCTCGAGGTGGAGCTCGTCGCCACGAAGCAGGTCAGCGTGCAGCAGGCTGGGGACGTCACCATCCCAGGACGCAAGCTCCTCGATATCTTCAAGTCGCTCCCCGAGAAAACGAGCGTCACCTTGAGTACCGAAGGGGAACGCGTCTCCATCCGGGGTGGCCGCAGCAGGTTCACTCTGTCCACCTTGCCGGCGACCGATTTCCCCGTCATCGAGGAGATCAACGCCCAGCAGACGCTGACCCTGGAACAGGGTGAGTTCCGGCGGTTGATCGACAAGACTCACTTCTCGATGGCGCAGCAGGACGTCCGGTACTACCTGAATGGCCTTCTCCTGGAGACGGATGGAAGGTCGTTGCGGGCCGTTGCCACTGACGGTCATCGTCTGGCGATCTGCGAGATGCAGCTCAAGGAAGGAGGCAAGAGCGGTCAGCAGCAGGTTATCGTCCCTCGTAAGGGTGTGCTGGAGCTGCAGCGTATTCTGGCTACGGACGGCTCCATCGAACTGGCAATCGGCACGAATCACATTCGCGCGCAGATCGGCGACATTCGCTTCACTTCGAAACTGATTGACGGCCGATTCCCCGAATATGGACGCGTGATCCCGGCGAATCCAGGGAAGAAGGTCGAAGCCGATCGCGAGAGCTTGCGCGCCGCATTGCAGCGCACTGCCATTCTCTCCAATGAGAAATATCGCGGCATCCGCCTCACCGCCCGCACGGATTTGCTTGTGGTTCAAGCACATAACCCTGAGCAGGAAGAGGCGGAGGACCAGGTCGAGGTGGTCTACAAAGGCGAGGAGGTCGAGATCGGCTTCAACGTCAACTACCTCCTCGACGCTCTGGGTGCGATCGACACCGACACGGTGGAGATCGGCCTCACCGACGCAAACAGCAGCTGCCTCATCCATGCCCCCGGGGTCACTCACACCCGCTACGTCGTCATGCCGATGCGGCTGTAAGCGGATCGTCGCCCTTCGTTCGCGCTTTCGAGAGTCCCGATCTCGGGCATTGCGCCGCGGCCCCGTTCGGCGGCGTCGGGACGAACGGCCTGCCTCTCCTTTGCGACGCGCTACCATTCGCCGCGTTGCATCGAAATCCATCCCACATGTCGCCGCACACATCGGCCTCGCTCTGTAGACCCGCTGCTTCCTCGCCCGGACGGAAGCCGCGCGTTAGCGGCTTGAGCATGCGATTTGCCGAGGCGTCCGCATGAGCCTGGCTGAGCTCACGATCGACGATGTTCGTTGCATCGAGCACGCGGAGCTGCGACTGCATTCCCGCCACAACCTGATCTGGGGCGGCAACGGCTCTGGAAAGACTTCGTTGCTGGAATCCATCTTTCTCCTGGGGCGCGGGCGGTCATTCAGGACCCGGAACTCGGAGCGGCTGATTCGGCACGGCCGGGAGCGGTTGGTGGTTTTCGGTCGCACCAAGGGCGCTGGATTCGAGGAGTCGGCTCGGGGTCCGGAGGGGCACGGGGGCCGGCTCCCTCCGCGAAACGGCTTGGCAGAGGGGCCGGAGCAGGCGGCCGGAACTCGAGGCTCCCGGGCCGTCGGCGGGAGAGTTTCCGTCGGCGACGCGGAGAGCGGCGGGGCCAACGGTCTGGGCCAAGCGGTCGGGGTGCAGGTCTCCCGCGCCGAGGGAACCGTGGCTCGCATCAGTGGGGCAACCGCCGGGTCGCTGACCGAGCTCACCCAGGTGTTTCCGGTCCAGGTCATCGACCCCGGGGTTCATAAGCTGGTCGAGGAGGGTGGCCACCGGCGCCGGCGATGGATGGACTGGGGCGTGTTCCACGTGGAACATCAGTTCGGCGATTGGTGGCTCCGGTATGCGCGCGCGCTCAAGCAGCGCAACGCTGCCCTGCGAACGCAGCCCGCCGAGGCAGCGGTCTGGGATACAGAGCTCGCTCGGCTGGGTGAGCTGATCGCGGGCGCACGAAGGCGGTACGTGGAAGGACTGCTGCCGTACTGGCAGGAGTCCGTCTTAGCCTTGAGCGGGTTAGAGCCAGAGCTTCACTATTTCCAGGGCTGGGCGCAGGACGTGTCCTTGGCGGAAGCACTAGGGGCCTCCAAAGCCCGGGACGAAGCCAGGCGTGCGACGCAACCGGGTCCGCATCGAGCGGACGTCGTAGTGAGGCTGAACGGTCGGCCGGCGCGCGAGGTGCTGTCTCGGGGGCAGCAGAAGCTCGTCGCGGTTGCAATGACACTGGGTCAACTCAATCTATTGCTGGAGACGACGCAAATCACCCCAACGCTGCTTTTGGACGACCCCGCGGCGGAGCTGGATGGCGATCACTTGAGGCGGTTTATTGAGCAGGTGATGCGCCTCCGATCCCAGCTCGTTTTGACGTCGTTACACCCCGAATCGCAGTTATTCGGCATACCCGATCGTGTGTTCCACGTGGAACAGGGGAGGGTGCAGCCGGTATAATGCCCTATCCTAAGATTGAGCTTTTTCATGGCAGCCGACGACGTCTACGACTCCAGCAAAATCAAAGTTTTAAAAGGGCTCGACGCAGTCCGAAAACGACCCGGAATGTATATCGGTGACACCGATGACGGGTCTGGATTGCACCACATGGTTTTCGAGGTCGTCGACAACGCCATCGACGAATCGCTGGCCGGATACTGCGACCGTATCGTCGTTACCATTCACGCCGATGAGTCCGTGACTGTCTCGGATAACGGCCGGGGCATCCCCACGGATATCCACCCGGAAGAGGGCCGTTCCGCCGCGGAAGTCATCATGACCATCCTGCACGCGGGCGGTAAGTTCGACGACAGCTCGTACAAAGTCTCCGGCGGTCTTCACGGCGTAGGCGTGTCCGTCGTGAACGCACTCTCCGAGTACCTTCAGCTCACGATCTACCGGGACGGCAAGGTCCACAAGCAGGAGTACCGCCATGGTGAACCCGTTGCTCCGCTTGCGGTGACGGGCGACACCACCGAGCGTGGCACGGTCGTCCGCTTCCGGCCCAGCGCCAAGACGTTTACCAATATCCAGTTCGACTACGAAGTGCTGGCGAAACGCCTGCGCGAGCTGTCCTTCCTGAACTCCGGCGTCCGCATCGAGCTCGTCGACGAGCGCGAGAACAAGTCGGACGTCTTCGAGCACGCCGGCGGCCTGCAGGCGTTCGTGAAGTACCTGAATCGCACGCGCGTGGCGGTTCACGACTCGGTCTTCTGGTTCAAGACCCAGGAAGGCCCGATGACGGTGGAAGTGGCGATGCAGTGGAACGACTCCTACCAGGAGAGCATGTTCTGCTACACCAATAACATTCCGCAGAAGGACGGCGGCACCCACCTGGCCGGTTTCCGCAGCGCGTTGACGCGCACCTTGAACGACTACATCGAAAAGGAAATGTCGGCCAAGAAGGAGAAGGTTCCGACCACAGGTGACGATGCGCGCGAAGGCCTCACGGCGATCCTGTCCATAAAGCTCCCCGACCCCAAGTTCTCCTCGCAGACCAAGGACAAGCTGGTTTCCTCCGAGGTGAAGGGCATCGTTGAGAACGCCGTCAGCAACAAGCTGCACGAGTTCCTGCTCGAGCATCCGCAGGAGGCACGGGCCATCGTCGCGAAGATTGTCGAGGCAGCCCGCGCCCGCGAAGCCGCCCGCAAAGCGCGTGAGATGACGCGTCGCAAGGGCGCGCTCGACATTGCCGGCCTGCCCGGAAAGCTCGCCGACTGTCAGGAAAAGGATCCCGCCCTTTCAGAGATCTTCATCGTCGAGGGGGACTCCGCCGGCGGCTCGGCCAAACAAGGCCGCGACCGCCGTACGCAGGCAATTCTGCCGCTGAAGGGCAAGATCCTTAACGTGGAGAGGGCGCGCTTCGACAAGATGCTGTCGTCCGCCGAGGTCGGCACGCTCATCACCGCGCTCGGCTGCGGAATCGGCAAGGACGACTTCGACATCGCGAAGCTGCGCTATCACCGCATCATCATCATGACGGACGCTGATGTCGACGGAAGCCACATCCGCACTCTGTTGCTGACTTTCTTCTACCGGCAGATCCCTGCGCTCATCGAGAACGGGCACATCTACATCGCGCAACCACCGCTCTACAAAATCAAGCGCGGCAAGCAGGAGTCGTACGTCAAAGACGATCTCGAGCTCAACTCCGTTCTGCTCAACACGGCACTCGAGAGCGCGGCGCTGCACGTCAACTCAGAGGCGCCTCCCCTTCAGGGGACCGGTCTCGAGGGCCTGGCCCGCAAGTACATGGAGGTGCAGGCGATCATCAAACGGTGGTCGCGCCGCTATGACGACCGTCTGCTCGAGCAGCTGATATATATGCCCGAGGTCACGACCGAGAACTTCGATCGACCGGACTGGCTGCGCGACTGGGTACAGCGTCTCAACCTGAGCCTGAACGCCCTGGCGGACGGCACACGTACCTATCGCGTGGAAGTGCGCGGTCCCTCCGATGGCCACGCGGCTCGCGTCATCATTCACCGAACCGAACACGGCACACCGAGCCAGAAAATCCTGCCGCGCGAATTCTTCGAGTCAGCCGAATACCAGCTCATTGCCGATCTCGCGCGCACCCTGGCCGGCCTGATCGGCGAAGGCGCCTACGTGACCCGCGGCGACGAACGGGTAGAGGTCGGCTCCTTCAAGGAAGCGATGAAGTGGCTGCTCGACCAGGCGCGCAAAGGACAAACGATCCAGCGCTACAAAGGCCTCGGCGAGATGAATCCCGAGCAGCTCTGGGACACCACGATCAACCCGGATTCCCGTCGCCTCCTCCGAGTGAAGATCGACGACGCCGTGATGGCAGACGACGTCTTCACCACACTGATGGGCGACCAGGTAGAGCCCCGCCGCGAGTTCATCGAGAAGAACGCGCTATCGGTCACAAACCTCGATGTGTGACCAATTGTCTCCTCTACGAGCCAAATAGCCCCACAGTCTGGCGTTAATGTAGCGGCTGTGAGCCGCTACACCGCCAGCGCGAGCCCCCGAGTCGCGTGAAGCCACGTACATGCGGCGTGGACACGCGATAATGAGATTTGCTGGACCAGTACGCGTAGGGCACCTGCCCCGATGTCTTCAGCCCGCGAGCCACCCAACTCCGCAGCACACAGGAGTGCCCCTAGGCCGACCTCTCCGTCAGGCCCGACCCCGCACCCCCCGCCCCCTGCAACCGCGCCACGGTGCCCTCAATCCACTCCTGCACCTCGCGATTGATCTCCCTCACATCCCGCCCCCGCGCCTCAATAGGCTTCCCGATGACAACCCTCACCGTCCCCGCCTTCTTCAACAGCCCCCGCCGCGGCCAGTAATCCCCCGCGTTGTGCGCCACCGGCACGATCAGCCTCCCCGTCTCCGCCGCGAGCAACGTCCCGCTGACACCATAGCGCCGCGTCTGCCCCGGCAGCATCCGGGTTCCCTCCGGAAAGATCATGATCCAATCGCCTTCCGCGAGGCGCTGCTTGCCTTGCTCCACCACCTGCCCGACAGCCGAGTGACCCACTTTCCGGTCGATGGCAATGGCGTGCAGCTGCCGGATCCCCCAGCCCACCGCCGGAATCCACGTGAGCTCGCGCTTGAGCACCCACACCTGCCGCGGGAAGACCACCGCCATCGCGATCGTTTCCCACGATGAGGAGTGTTTCCACAGCGCAATGTGATTGCTGGCCGGAATGTTCTCCGCGCCTTCGATGCGATAGTCGAGCCGGCAGCACCACTTGAGCGCCGTCAGCAACACCACCGCCCACAGCCGCGCCAGCCTGAACCGATGCCGGAAAGGCAGGAAGGAGCAGGCGATGACAAAAAAGATGGCGTAGAAAAACGTCCACAGAAACAAGAAGGCCGTGAAGATCAGCGAGCCCAGGAACTGCATGAGTGCGATTTTTCCGAAAGCGTTGTAGAAGGTTGCGTGTGCAGGTCAGCATTCAGCCCGGCAGGCGTGACAGATCGGCCACGCCGGCAAACAGCCCATGCAGCTGCGCGAGCAGCGCCAGGCGGTTGGCGCGGAGTTTCGGATCCTCATCCATGACCATCACCTCATCGAAGAACTCATCGACGGCCGGCCGCAGCTGCGCCAGCCGCCCGAGCGCGTTCGCGTATTCCCGCTGCGCCGTAGCGACCGACACCGCATCCCGCAACGCGCGCATCGCGTCGAAGAGCCGCACTTCCGCGTCCTCTCGCAGCGACTCGACGTCAACCTGCGCGGGCGTCGCACCGCCGGCCGATTTCCGCAGAATGTTGGCAATGCGCTTGTTGGCAGCCGTGAGGCTTGCCGACTCCGGCAGGTCGAGGAAGGCGCGCAGCGCCTTGAGCCGCGCATCGAAATCCAACGGCGAGGCCGGCGAGCTCGCAAGCACGGCATCGAACATCTCCGTCGTCATCGGGGCCGCGCCGATCAGGGCTCCCGCCCCACCCTCCAGGTAATACGCGCGCAGCCGTTCCATCATGTAGTCATAGATTTCCGCGGCAACGCGCTCCGCGCCGATCGCGGGCACCGGCTTGCCCGCAGCCGCGGCAACCCGCTCGATGTCTGCCCGCGCGAGCTCGAGCGCCCGCGCCACGAAGTGCCGCAAATCCAGATCCAGCCCCGTCTCGATGAGGATTCTGAGCACGCCGATCGCCGCGCGCCGCAGCCCGAGCGGATCCTTGGTTCCGGTCGGCTTCTCGCCCACGGCGAAGATCCCGCCGAGCGTATCGAGCTTGTCGGCAATCGCGACCGCCAGCCCCGGGTGCGTCTCAGGCAGCGCATCGCCGGCTCCCCGCGGCAGGTAGTGCTCCCGGATCGCAACCGCGACCTCAGGAGTCTCGCCGTCGGCAATCGCGTAGTACGTCCCCATGATCCCCTGCAGCTCGGGAAACTCCCCGACCATCGCGGTCAGCAGATCACACTTGCACAGCTCGGCGGCCCGCTCCGTTTCCGCGCGCTCTTTGTTGCCGACCGCCGCAATCTCGCCGGCGAGCGTGCGTATACGTCGCGTCTTGTCGCCCAGGGAGCCGAGCTTCACATGGAAAGTCACCGCATCGAGCGCCTCGCGCAGCGAGGCTAGCGGGCGCTTCCGGTCCTGGTCCCAGAAGAAGGCCGCATCCGCGAGCCGTGGTCGCACGACGCGCTCGTTGCCTTCGCGTACCTTGGAAGGGTCGCGGCTTTCGATGTTGCTGACCGTGATGAAGCAAGGCAGCAGCCGGCCCTCCGCATCCTCGACCGGGAAGTAACGCTGATGGTCCTGCAACGTGGAGATCAGCACCTCGCGTGGCAGGGCGAGGAAACGCTCTTCGAAACGCCCCGTGATCGGCCTCGGCCACTCCACAAGAGCGGTTACTTCGTCGAGCAATGCGTCGCCGATCAGCGCACGCCCGCTGAGTTCGGCTGCGGCCATGTTGACCTGCGCCATTATCTCTTCCCGGCGCTCGCCAAAAGAGGCCACTACGTAGCCGCGCTCGCGTAGCGCGCGAGCGTAGGCCGCCGGCGTGGTGATACGAATCGGTTTCGGCGCGTGAAAGCGATGCCCTGTCGTGAGATTTCCCGCGACCGTGTCGAGCAGGGTGGCAGGCACGACATCCTTTCCATACAACATGAGCAGCCAGTGCACCGGCCGCACGAACTCCGCGTCACTCGAGCCCCAGCGCATCCGTCTCGGAATGGGCAGCGCATCGAGTGCCGCCCGCACCATACCGGGGAGGAGATCGACTGCGGCCGCTCCCGATTTGATGCCCACGAAAAAGAGGAAGGTCCCCTTGCCCTCGTCGATTCTCTGCAACCCGTCGACAGTCGTGCCGCAGCTCTCCGCAAAGGCGAGCGCGGCCCGTGTCGGAGTGCCGGTGGCATCGAAAGCTGCACTGACCGGCGGCCCGCGGCGCTTGACATCCTGATCCGGCTGGCGTGCCGCCAGCTTCTTGACCCACACGGCGAGACGGCGCGGAGTCGCGTAAGAAACCACCTCTCCGTGCTCGACGCCCGCCTTGGCGAGCCCCGCGCGCAGACCTGAGGCGAACGCTTCCTCCAACCCGCGAAGTGCCTTCGGCGGCAACTCCTCGGTGC
>CAZDTG010000070.1:20683-22017 GCA_964508005.1 uncultured Steroidobacteraceae bacterium | reverse complement strand
GAATCGAACCCACCAGGGACGCCTCATCAGCGCCCCTCAAACGGTTTTGAAGTTTCCGTTCGGATCGTCCACGGACGTCCGGTGACGCCCAGCCGAACCGCGCCTGAGGGCTGATCAGTCTCCAGCCGGTCCGCCGATGTCCACTCAAATCCAGGGGCCTGGCTGTCATTTTGGCTGTCGTGTCTGACCGCGATCCAGGCGCGCAAGGCTCACGCGGAACCCGGCTTCGTCCCGCTGGCGGGGCACTCTGGATGCAAGGAGGAGCGTCTGCGCCGCCTTCAGGCAACGAGTGCTGTGCTCGGCTGGGGTTCTCGGGCCCACCTATGCACGATCGCTGCGCCGGACACAGCGGCCACTCCGCCAGCCAGGAGCCCTGTTCCGGGGCCGTAGTAAGAAGTGATTGCGCCGGCAATCAGAGGTCCCAGAGCCATGCCCAGGGCGGTTGCCGTCTGGCACAGACCCATAATCGTGCCTCTGATTGCCGCGGGGGCCTCGAGTCCGATCATGCTTACCAACGTTGGGTTGGTCGCCCCGTAGGCCAGCGAAACGGTCGCGATTCCAGCGATGAGCGCCACCGGCGAGGGTGCAACTGCTGTGAAGGCCGCAGCACCCCCGAGGACTATGCCGCCCGCCACCGCGAGGCGCCGATAGCCGAGGCGTCGCACCGCGAGCCAATACGTTGTCGAAGCCACAGTGGCACTGAGGCCGCCGGCCGCGAAGGCGATCCCGACCAGGATCTGCAGGTGGGTTGGATCCAATCTCATGAAACGCAGCACCGTCATCGCCAGCGCGGCCCCATACGCAAATTGGCAGGCGCCGACCGCTGCGATCGCGGTAAAGACCCGGTGCGCTTCAGTCCGCGCAGTGCCGATGGCGGCCGCAAAAGAAGGCCTCTGGGTGCCCGGTTGTTGCGCTGACTCGTGGGCACCGAAAGTGACGACCACAACCGCCACCATCACAACTGCGCCCGCGCCCACGAAGACCGTGCGGAGCGGGAAGATCGCCGCAAGGGCGCCGCCCACCAGCGGTCCTAGGGTCCGCCCCATGGCGATTGCTGAGGTGAGCAGACCCAGCGCCCGCCCCACTTCGATGGGCGGGGTTTCGGAGACGACCAGGGCGTTAGCTGCAGCTGCCGAACCGGCCAACGCCCCGAACAGCAAGCGCACGATGAAGAGCTGCGTCGGGTCGCGGACGAGGCCGGTCAGAACGATCACCGCGCCGCCCGCCACCATCGCCCTGACCAACATCGACTTTTTGCCGAACCTGTCGCCGACGAGCCCCCAGATTGGGTTGGCGACTGCCTGCGAAAAGCCGGCGGCGCCCGCAACTACTCC
>CAZDTG010000070.1:0-20583 GCA_964508005.1 uncultured Steroidobacteraceae bacterium | reverse complement strand
CCCAGATTGGGTTGGCGACTGCCTGCGAAAAGCCGGCGGCGCCCGCAACTACTCCAGACCAGAACGCCAGCGCCGAGTCCGTGGTGACTCCGAGGTCTAACGTGAGATACAGGGGCAGAAAGGGAAGGACGAACGAAAAGCCGAAGATCGCGACAAACTGTGCCGTCCAGAGGGCGGCCAGATTGCGACGCCACAGCGTTGCGGTGGCGCGGTCGCCGGCCACGTCAATCGGCGGCCGGCCGGGACCATGCTGCTAGAACCTCCGGCGTAGAACAGATCGAGGCGAGCCCCCCAAGCGCGTCCATTCCCTGAGCCTGCGCCGCCTCCGAATAGGCCCCGACTGCATCCGCAACTACGACCACGAAGAAGCCTCGGACAGCCGCTTCCCGGGCGGAAGTCAGGATGCCGCGATCGGTCGCAACCCCGGTCAAGACCAAAACGTCGACGTCAAGAGCCGACATCATGCCGCGAAAGGCGGTGCCTTCGAAGATGCTGGGGGTGCGCTTGGCGAGGACGACATCAGACTCGCCGGGCTGGATGCCGTCGAGAAGCCGCCACGGTTCGCTCCCGGGCACGAACCCGGGCCGGACCTTGGATGCATCTCGGCCATTCCGCTCCCACTGCGTCCGAAGCGCCGACCGTGACTCAAATGCGAGTGGTGCCGAGTAGTGCTGGGTAAACACCACCGGATTGGCCCTGGCTCGCGCAGCAGTGGCGAGCGCGTTGATGTTGGCCAAAATCTGCTGCAGCCCAACCGCCTGCGCGGCAATTCCTCTCTGCATGTCCCAAACAATGAGCGCGGCTCGCTCTGTGAGCAGGTCCTGCGCAGTGACTGGGATGGGTTTACCAAAGAGATCAATCATTCGACGACTCCTCAACAGCGAACATTGCGGAAACATGGTCCCACTCGCCTGAACCGAACTTTTTGAAGCGTTCGCGCACGCTCGGCTCACCGGCCACCGACGGGTACGCGTTGAGCTGCTTCAGCTGATGCAGCGCACTCTCATAGGCGACAATCGCCGTACTTATCAAGAGGCTCGGCACGATCACGAGCCTGTAGCCCGCCCTCTCCACCGCGTCCAGCGAGACCGCCGGGGTCTTTCCTCCGAACACCATGTTGAACAGGCAGGGCCCATTCACGGCGCCGGGGATGAACTGGAGCTCGTCAAGGGACTCTGGCGCCTCGACGAAAGCGATGTCGGCACCTGCTTCGATGGCGGCGTTGGCTCGAGCAATGGCTGCATCGAGGCCAAGTACGGCGCGGGCGTCCGTCCGCGCGATGATCAGGAGGTCGGCGGAGCCCCTCGCGTACGCCGCGGCGCGAATCTTCTGCACGAACTCGGCCTCGGAGACGATCTTCTTGTCGTCGAGGTGACCGCATCTCTTTGGAAACGTCTGGTCCTCTATGTGCAGAGCAGCCACGCCGGCGTTCAAGTAGGCCCTGACCGTCCGCACGACATTGAGCTCGTTGCCAAAGCCCGTATCGGCGTCTGCGATGAGCGGTATGGCGATCGAGTCGGTCATGCGGGCCGCATTTGCCGCGAGTTCGCTCATGGTCGTCAGGCCGTAGTCAGGAAATCCGAGCGATGCCGCGGTTCCCGAACCCGACATGTAGACGGCGTCGAAACCCGCCGCCTCCACCAGCCGCGCTGTGATGCAGTCATAAGCTCCAGGGGCAACCACCAGACCACCTTGCACGAGCAGGTGGCGGAGCGACGCGCGCTCGCTCACGCCGCCGTTGTCACCTGGTTGACCGCGCTTGACTCACCAGAGATCATCCCGAGGCCGAGAGCAAGAAGCAGTCCATTACCGGGCAGGTAGCCCGTCGAGCCCGAATCGCCGGACAGACCGGCGCACGTTGCGCCGGCGGCGAAGAGATTGGGGATTGCGGATCCGCTGCGATCGAGCACTCGGCCGGTTGCGTCAACAACCAGCCCTCCCTGTGTGCACGCAAACCCGACCGTAACCATTGCTCCAAGGAACGGGGGTCGCAGTGTCTCACCGAATACGGATCTGCCAAACGAGTCCAGGCCCTTGGCCGCAGCAGTGTTGTAGTTCTCGAACTCCTGAGACACTCTGATCGGATCCAACCCAAAGTTGCGAGCGAGCTCACCGACCGTCGACGCACTCGCCACGCAAGGGGGTCGCACCGCCCTCGCGGGGCCATCACGCCGCGAAACGAGGTCCCACACGCGCTCGTCGAATATCTCAAGGGCCCGCGAACCGGGCTGTCTCAGCAAGTAGGGTGCGAACCGAGGGGGCGAGAGATCCTCAGCTGCAAATCGCTTCCCGTCGACGTTGACGACAATGCCTCCGTGGAGTGGTATGGCTCCCGGCAAACGCTCCCCGCTGTCTGCACATACGTGAGCGTGGGCCAGATAGCTGCCCATGTGGCGGGTGGACGCCCCTAGATCGACGGCCAATCGGATCCCATCGCCGGTCTCAGTCGACGCGCCGATGTAGCGAGCGTCAGCCACCTCGGGAATCAACTCGGCGACCATTGAACTGTTCGCTTCGAAGCCACCGGTCGCTAGAACGACGCTCTTGCAGGTGATCGCCAGCCACTCTTTGCCCGACGTGCTCACACCCCACACTGCTCCGTCCCTCACGTCTATCGCGGAGACGGGCTGGTGGTCGAGGACGGTGATGTCTGACCGAGTGGCGACGGCTGAGCGCATTGCATCGAGCAGCGCCTTGCCTCCGCCTCCGGCCGTGTGACCGCGTGGCACCGAGTGCCCGTGGTACAGGTAATCGCGATCGACCCGAAATTCCAGTCCGGCCTTTTTCTTCAGGACATCGATGACCGCGGCGGAACGCTGACACAGACTCAGCGTGAAGAATGGGTCGGACTGCTGGTGGTTGTACGCTGCGATGTCCTGGGCGTAGAGCTCGGCTGTATCAGCCACACCCAAGGCGGCCTGCTCTGGGGTGCCGGCGGCCATGAGGACGCCTGCGCTCAGCTGCGTGCTGCACGTCGCCGACAGATCCTTCTCCAGGATCAGCACTCGCGCACCTGCATCAGCCGCAGCGAGCGCGGCCATCAGCCCAGCCGCGCCCGCTCCGACGACGACGACGTCTGTGTCGACGTCGTTTCCGCCTCTCGACCGGTTCAAGAGCTGATGACCTTCGCCAGGTCGTCCGCAGTGATGAGCTGAATCCGCGTCGGCGAGCCAGTCGGCGTCTCCTTGACAACTTCGAAGTCGGCGGTGACGCGGTGAAACTTGTTGAATGTCATGGCGCTGCCGACGCCGAAGTACTTGATCTTCTTGCCTTCACCGAGCAGCTTGGCCCCGGTTGCAAAGTCAGTCACCTGGACCGCGCCCGCACGCGGAGTTGTGACGTCCAGGATCTTGTTCACGTAGACGGCTGGGTCGCTGGACTTGGCGTCGATCATCGCGAGGGCAGCAACGTTGATGCCGTCATAGGCCGTCAGCACGTTGGCCCGGTACACGTTGGTGCCGAACAGCTTCTGGTAGCCGTCCACAAATAGCTGGCCGCCAGGCCCGCTTGCTCCGGTTGTGGACTGGACCGCGACGAAGTTCATGTCCGACAGGACCTGGGCTCCGACCGCCTTCACGAACGCAGGGTTCAGCGTTCCATCGCTACCGATGACCGGCGTCGACGTAAGGCCCGCGGCGCGCATCTCGGGGAAGAGCACACCGGCTGTGATCGGATCGACCTGGGTCAGGATCGCGTCCGGGTGAGCAGCGGCCACTCCCTGGACCGCTGCGACGTACGACGGAACACCGACCGGCAGCTGCGGCTGGGCCACGACTGAAATATGCAGCGCCTTGGCCGCCGCGGTGATGGCGGGGACGAGCGTCTGCGCGTTCGAACTCTCATCAAAGAGAAGCGCGATCCGCTTGTAGCTGGCTTTCGCCGCATAATCGACCATCGCGGTGCCGTCAAGGGCGTCCGACGGAGCATCGGCGAAGCTGTACGGGAAGACCTTCGTATCGAGGGTGGGATCGGTGACGTGGGTGAAACTCACCATCTTGCCCTGATTGAGGATCGGCAGAACGTTGTGCCAATCCAGCACCGCGAGTCCGATGCACAGTGAAACGTCATCGGTCGCGAGCATCTTCCGGCCGACCGTCACGGCGTCGATCGGATCGAGCGCGTCATCTTCTGGGATGAAGTGCAGCTTCCGGCCCATGATCCCGCCGTTCTGCTCGATGTAGAGCTGGGCCACCTGGGCGCCTTTCAAGAGGAAGCTGCCGTACGTGTTCGAACCCGAGAAGGCGGCCAGAATGCCCACGTTCACCGGACCGGTCGGCTGCGACGCCTGAGCGGTGGGCGTCGACCCCTGACCACAGGCCGAAAGCACAGCGACCGCGAGCATCCCAACGAGTCCAGACACGGACTTCAGCCGCGCTGAATGAAGAGCGTGCATTGTCTACCCCTCCTGTCCTTTAGCCGCTTCGGCGACCGTTCTTCGGGCCACGATCCGCTTCGGCGGAATCGAAAAAGAGAGCTTCAAAATCAGCGCGTGCCCGAAGCTGTTGCGCTGTGCCCTCAAAGCTGGTGCGACCTCCGCTGAGGAGATACGCCTTAGCCGAGTGATCCAGGGCCAGGGCGACGTTCTGCTCGACGACGATGACCGCAACGCCTTCCTGCGCGGAGGCGAGGAGCTGCTGCCACAATCGCTCAGCCACCAAGGGGGCCAACCCGGCGCTGGCTTCGTCCACCAGCAGGACGTCCGGGCGACTGACGAGTGCTCGGGCCGTCGCCAACATGCTGCGCTGGCCGCCGCTTAGCTGACCGGCTCGCTTCTTGAGCATCGGCTCCAGTTCAGGGAAGATCTGCAGCGCGTGAGCAATACCGGAGTGGGAGCCGCGCACGTAAGTCCCGACTGCCAGGTTCTCTGCAACGGTGAGCGTTGGAAAGACGTTGTTGACCTGGGGGACATAGGCCACGCCACTCTTGACCAGCTCACGCGCTGACCGACCGACCTCCTTTCCACGCAGGCAGACAGTCCCTTGATGGATGGTGGCGATGCCAAACATCGCCTTCAGTAGGGTCGATTTGCCGGCCCCGTTAGGGCCGACGATCGAGGTGATCTCGCCGGAGTTGAAGGTGGCGGAAATGTCGTGGAGGATCGGAAGATTGCTGTACCCGGCAGTGAGTCCTTTGACCTCAAGAGCCGGCGCTGCATCAGATGCGCGGGACGCAACGGCCACTCCACCTTGGGTCATGCGCCCTTGCTCCCGAGATAGGAATCGACAACCAGGCGGTCTCTCCGTACCTCCTCCATGGTTCCACTGGCAATCAGCTGCCCATTCCCCATCACGAGGATCTGGTCGCACATCCGCTCCACGAACTCGAGGCGGTGCTCGATCATGAGAATCGTGAGATCGCGCGTGGTTCGCAGATCCAAGATCTGTGCCGCCAGCCGCTCGCGGTTGGCAGGGCTGACGCCGGCGAACGGCTCGTCCAGCAGAATCATCTGCGGCCGCATCATCAGCAGTCGGCAGAGTTCGACCAGTCTCTCCTGGCCACCCGACAGTTCGGACCCATAGTTGCTCGCCACTCGCTCAAGCCCAAAGGTCCTGAGGAGCGCCCACGCTCGCTCCAGGTTTTCATCTTCTTGCCTGTGCCAGTCACCGGTCAGCGCGTGCACGAATGACTCACCCCGGTGCTCCGCGGCCCCGAGCATCACGTTGGATAGAACCGTCAGGCGCCGGAAGATCCGTGGTATCTGAAAGGTTCGAACGAGCCCTTGTCTCGCCACGCGATCGGTCGACCATCCAGTGATGTCGGTGCCGGAAAAGGCGACCCGGCCGCGGTAGGACTTCATTCCCGCCAGGCAATCGACCAACGTGGTCTTACCAGCGCCATTGGGGCCGATGAGCCCGACGAACTGACCCTGCGTTATCGAGAAGGAGACGCGATGCACGGCCTGCGCGCCGCCGTAGGACGCCGTGATCTCCTTGGCTTCCAGTGCGGGCGTGCGTCGCTGGCCACCGTTCCCGCTTGCATCCGAGGCGTCCCGCGCGAATCGGAGCGATGGCACTGTTGCCGCGAGGACTGGCCCAGCGTCGGAAACGGGCACGGCACGATACAAGTCCCTGCGCTCCGGAAGCAGTCCCTGTGGACGAAACCACAGGAACACGAGCAGCAGGACGCCGATACCGACCGCCTGCAGTGATGCGATGACACTCGCGTCACCGACCTGGGGTATGAACTTCGTTGCCTGAGCCAGGACTCCGAGCACCAAGAAGGACCCGACCACCGCGCCCATGTGCCGTCCGCGCCCGCCGACGATGATGGCGGCGACCAGGATCAGAGTTTCCGTGGGCAGCCAGGCTGCCGTATTCCAACCACCGAAGTACATGACCTGCAGGGACCCGCTGAGACCGGCGGCGAACGCCCCCAGTAGGAACGCGATCATCTTCAGCCGCCACGGATTTCGGGCTAGTGACGCAATCGCGTCCTGGTCCTCGCGCAGCGCCCTGAGAGCCCGACCGAAGGGGGCGCCCGTCAGCCGGTTGTAGAGCACAAGGCAAACCCCGAGAGCCAGCACCGACAGGCCGAGAAAGGCCAGCTGGTAGAGGCCCGGGTCCAACTGGTCCTGCCAGGGACTGGTTACGCCACTCAGGCCCGACACGCCGTTGAACAGCCGGACGTCATCGTTGACCAGAACGCTGAGGCCGGCCCCAATGACCACCATGGATACGGCCAAGTAGTCCTCGCGGAGGCGCTTAAAGGCGAAGCTCCCAAGGATCGCCGCAAACAGCAGCGTACAGACGACGCCGAACAGCAGATTCCACGGGAACGCCCAGTTGAACCCGCCGATGTAGTGCATGAGGGGGTCGCTGGAGCCGGGCGGTAAGCTCGCGATCGCGGTTGCGTACGCGCCGACCGCCACCAGCGATATGAACGCCATGTTGAAGACGCCGGCGTATCCGAACTGGAGATTGAAACCGAGCGCGGCCGTGGCGCCCAGTGCCGAGTAGATCAGAACCGCCATCGCGTAGTACGCAATGGGCGAATTGAGCAGGCTAAGCATTGCCGAAGTGGGTCCGTCCAGTCGCACCGAACAACCCGGTCGGCCGGTACAGCATCAGAAAGGCGAGCACGGCGAAGATCACCACTGGCGAAAGGGCAGCGCCGATGATGGGAACGGCCAGTTCCGAAACCAGCCCGATGATCAGGGCTCCCAGCACCGCGCCATACGGCCGACCAATGCCGCCCAAGACCACCGCGGCGAGGACCAAGTAGATGTACGTGTTTCCTATACCTGTGTCGAAGGTGCGAATGTGATCCGCCTGGACGAAGCCCGCCAGTCCGGCAAGGGCGCCGGTGATGATCCACGTCCACCGAGTGATCGCGTTGGTGTCAAGCCCGCAGACGGTGGCCAGCGACCGGTCATCGGCCATGGCTCGCATCGAGCGCCCGAGAGTCGTGTAACGGAGGAGCAGGTGCACGCACGCGAGCGCGACGAGCGCCACGACCACAAAGAGCAGGTCATTCGGCGTGATCTGGAATGGACCAACGTTGTACACCGTCGCTCCGTTGCCGGAGCTGTAGCTGAGTTGGTAGTAGCGGCCGCCCCAGATGGCCGTCAGGACGTTGTCCAGGATCAGCCACATGGAGAACGTGACGACGAGTCCGTACAGAAGCTGCGGACGGCGCTTGGTGAAAGGCGTGTAGACGAATACTCCCACTAGGAACGAGACGGCCGCGGTTGCGATTGCCGCGCCGACCAGAGCGACCAGAAATCCCGGGCGCTGTGGCTGCGTATCGACTGCGTACGCGGTGAACGCGCCCAGACTTATGAACGAGCCATAGGCGAAGTTCGCGTAATTGGTGACGCCGAACTGCATGGTGAACCCCGTCGCGGAGATGGCCAGGATCGCGCCATCGATGAGTCCGACCTGAACCAGAAGCAGAACGATCCTCATGACCTGCTCGCTACTGCGCCCTTGACGATTTTCTCGGGTATGCGGTCTCCGACGGCACCCTCACATATGCCCCTGAATTCGTCGTACGTGAGGTAGTGGCGGTCATATGTCGTCGCTACTGCCGCCCGCGCCCTGTGAAGTACTCGCTGCAGTTCAGTCTCAGTGAGGTCATAACCAAGTGCGGACGCGAGCTCTGATACGAATATCGGCGCGTCGGAGTTGGAGGTCGACCTTTCCTTGCCGAACAGGATCTTCGACCCAACCACCGGCTCATAGGCTCGGCCGACCACGCTGGGAGCGACGCCGGATCCGATCAATTCATCGGTCTCAACGTCGACGCCGGGAACCGGTGCTCCCTGATGCGCCAGGTGGCCCCACCCTTCTTCCTTGTTCCAGCTATCGCCGACGATTGGCTTCCACGGTGCCAGCGCAACACCAAATGCCTCGGCCACAAATCGACCCAGGTCATAAAGGCCCGACAGGTCGACCCCCGTCTCGACGCCATACATCTCCAGGAGGACTGCTGCCTCTTCAAGGGCGACGCAGCCGCCGCGCTCGCTGATGCCCAGGACTGCAGCGTCGATCCACGAGGCTCCACCCTCGACCGCGGCCAGGGCATTTGCCGTTGCAACGCCCAGGTCGTTGTGGTGCTGCATGTAGATCTGCAGCTGTGGAACGGCCGTCGCGATTTGCTGCACGATGAGGCGGGTACTTCGAGGGGCCAAGTTGCCTCGGCTGTCGACGAGATACACCCCGTTACCGCCACCGTCCGCGACAGCTTTGGCGAACTGCACGAGACGACTGACCGGGATGCGCCCCTCAGGCAGCCAAGGAACAACGGCAACCCCAAGAGCCTTCGCGAAGCCAACGGCTTCGGTGATTCCGCCGGCCGCATCTTCCGCCGTCATGCCGGAGCTGAAATCCGAGAAGAGATCGCTCATCGGCATCTTGAGGACTGGGCACAGAATCGCCGGCTGCACTCGCTCGACCGCCATTTCCAGCACGTCGCGCCAGCGGTTGGTCAGCGGCACTTCAAGGCCAGGTCCCTTGAAGGCGAGCGGCGTCCGACCTCCAGCGCGCCGGTAGGCTCTCGCTAGATCGACTTCTTCCTCAAACTGGGTGTGACTTGGCAGCGTGATGGCACCGACGCCGATGGCGTCGAGGCGTCGCATCAGCTCGAGACGCGTATTCCAGTTGAGCTGGTGCCCCACACAGTCGTCGCCCTCCGTCAGCGTGCAGTCGATGAAGCGGATGCTCGAGCGCCGGAGCGGCATCGCGTCTGTTGCCGCGTCGCTCCAATAGACATCGTTGACGAGCCAGGCGCCTGGGCGGTAGCCCGGCCCCGCAAAGAGCGTCCGGCTCCCTGTGGACTCACCGTCCGGCATCACTCACCTCCATGCCCCGCCGCCGAACCGACGTCGCCCAAACGCGGCTTATAGCCAAGTTGTGCGGACAGGACTTCGGCTTCGCGGAGGACGTCGGCCAAAACCGCCTCAATGGCCGCGCGGTTGAATCGGTCCGCCGGCCCGGCCACGGTGAGCGCCGCAGCGATCCCGTCGGCCCGCAGGATTGGAACCGCGAGCGCACCGACCATGCCGCCGTCCCTAGGTTCAACCGCGATGCAGTACCCGGCCGCCCGGATATCCGCCAACTCTCGGGTGAGGTCGGAGACAGCGTCTTGGCTGAGGCCACGCGCCTCCGTCACGGCCTCGATGTGATCCCGTCCGAGATAGGCGAGCAGCACGCGACCAGTTACGCCCTGCAGCAGCGGAGCGACGTGCCCTAGGGAAACTGTCCGACGAACTAGGTGCTGAGACTCGGCGCCACCGATACAGACGCGGTCGAGGTTTCGCGGAATGTGAACCGACGTCGTCTCTCCGGTCAACTCCGCCACCCGGTTGGCCACCGGCTGCATCACCTGAGCGATATCCAAACGACCGAAGATGACCGCCGCGAAGCCGACTAAGCCGGCTCCCGGGATATATCGCCGACCGCCTGGCTCCCTAGCGATGTAGCCGTACTCCTCGAGGAGAGCGGCGAGTCGATAGGTGGTCGCCTTATTCACCGCCGACCGGCGCGCGAGCTCGGTCAGGCCAACGGGCTCTGCCGAGCTGACCACCAGAAGTAGGAGGTCCAACGCGCGACGAGCGGTCTGAACTCCGGCGAGTGGGTTCGATATGTGAACCGTTTGTTCCATATTTGGTCCACAAATGAGAACATCGGGCGGGTTAGTTGTCAAGGGAGGGGGTCTCGGAAGTTCCGGCTGTTGGATACCGGCGCGTTCTTCGATGCGCCGCGGCAAAGTTGGGGTTCCGGTTGGCGGATCGCACGGCCGGGCTCCGACGGCCCCGTCTCTAGCACCGGTAATCGTCAGCCAGGCCAAGCAACGACGCGGTGCGAAGGGCGCGGTCGGCGGTGGGGCGATATCCGCCCGCCGTCCGGATCCAGGCTCACATCGCCATCGTGGTCGAGGACTTTCTCGCCCACCATTTGGAGGCGGGCCGTACCAGGGACTCGAACAGCACCTCCCCACGCCTGACCAGCCCTTCGGGAAGCCGCCGCCCAACCCGCGATCGGCCGCGGTTGCGAGTCTCACACCACGAAAACGCGTGAGCCGCCTAAAGAGGCGGCGCTCAGTCTGTGATGATTCGGACCGCTAGCGGCGCGTCCACGGCGAGAACTCGCTCGGCGAAGACCTGGTCGAAGCTGTGACAGAACTTGGAGCTGCGATAGCGGAGCCGAAATTGGTTCGGAGGCCGCGAGCTGCACTTCCAGGCACAGTTGCAAGCCTGCTGTGGTATCCAGTCGACGAGTGCTGCGTCGCGCCGGGAAGGGGTAGGTCCGCTTTAAGAGGAAGCGGTCTCGCCCCCCTTACACAACTGTGGACGTTAACTTGAATCCCAGCCAGACGCGGGATCGGCAACTTAGTCGCCTCCTAAGTCTGTCGACCGTGCTTCAGCTAGTAGCTATATGGCGACGACGCGCCCGCGCCGAAAAGCCCGCTGAAAAAGAGCAGGTAGATTGCACCATATGCCACCACCGCGATCCCACCGCAAATCAACGCGTACTTCTTCCGTGCAGGTACAGAGTGTCCTGTCGGACGGGCGGCGGGTTGTCGACGCTCCTTACGCCTCGGCACGCGAAGACTTTTCTGACCGTTCGTCCATAGCCCGAGGGCAACACCAGGGATGCCGAACTTCGTGGCGGTGGCCTCGACGAAATCGGACAGGGTGACATTCGACTTGCACGATGCTCAAGGGGCTTCATGCCTCGAATGCTCGGACCTTGACCCTGGGTCAAGGTCAAGCCCACCTCGTCCTACCTCCGAAGGCCGGGTAAGTCTGCAGGTGCTTCCCCACGACTTCCTGCCTACGTAGTCATCGCGGACCGGCGGCGCCAGAGGACTCCAGCGCCGTGAGGAAGGCCGCGATCTCATCGAAGACGCGGTTCGGAAACGTCAGGGTCGGCACGTGCCCGCAGCCGTTGATGACGACGAGGCGGCTTTGAGGAAGCCGTTCGGCCAGCAGCCTGCCGGCGGCCAAGGGAACGATGGCATCTTCGCGACCGTGAATGACCAGGGCGGGAAGGTTTAGCGACGGGAGACGCTCCGTCAAATCCATCCCGTACATGGACTCGATCAGCGCAACCGCGGCTTCCGGTGTCGAGCGGGTCAGTATGTCGTAGCCCCAACGCCGGACGTGGTCGACCTCGGGCTCGATCAAGCAGCGTTCCACGAAGCCTTTCATGGCGACGTGAAAGTCACCGCGAATCGCGGCGACGAAGTCACTGCTGCGACCCGGTGGCCAGATCGCGGAACCGTCGACGACGATCAGTCCGAGGAAGCGTTCCGGGCGCTCAAGGGCCGCGCGGAGGACGATCCCCGCCCCCATCGATTCGCCGGCGACCACGGCCTGCTCAAGGTCGAGCGCGTCCATGACGCCGAACAGGTCGGCGACCAGCTCTTCCTGTGAGATGTCTGCCGCATCCGCCGGATTCTCACCCGAGCCGCGATGGTCGTAGGTCACCACCCGCCAGGTGCGGCTCAGCGCTTCGAACGGATGCAGCCAGAGCTCACTCGAGCCGGCGAAGCCGCCGTGGGCGATCAGCGCGGGGGCGCCCTGACCGAAGGAGAACGTGTTGACGAGACGGTCGCGGACTTTGAGAAACACGGCGAGATTGTGATCGAGATGGTTCGCGTGCGCCAACCACCTGGAGCCCTCGCCGGTGCCGAGGCGGCGGCGGACGGGGGAAGACCGGGCTCAGACGGTTTTCTGCACCGTTTGTTTTGAAGTTTGCGCCCCGGTCGTCTCTGGACGTCCCCCGACATCCGTGGTGCGTTCGAAACGGGCGGCCCAGCTACGCGCCCAGTCCATCACGATCCACAGGCGTCCAGCGGCTTGGCTGTCGCTTTGGCTGTCACGGCCCGGCGGCCGTCGACTCCTTCACCGGCGAGTTCGTGGCCCGAAGACGAGGGCAAGTAGCTGACCCTCACGTTGAGGATCGGAGCGCTGCTACATCGCGTTTACGATTAGCTGCCTGGGCCGCGCCCCATCCAGCCGAGCAGCAGAGATCTCGTACTCGCCACAGCTCTCCAGCGGGATCGAGAAGAGCGCCGCCATCAGCTCGTTGTGCGTCATCAGCGGAGTCACTATTTGATAGGCCGGTCCGGCAATCCGTAAATTGATCGGGCTCCGCCGGCCAAGATACTCTCGCCCGCTTCAATGGCGGCGGCGAGCGTTAGGTAACCCTCGTCAACGAGCTGACCGAGGGCGAGAGAGATCGAATGCTTAGCTGCAAGCAGTGCGCCGAAAGTTTCCTCTGGCGTCCGTGCATCGCTACCCCAGCTGATCCGGTCGACCTGCGGGATCACTTGAATCCACTCTCGTAATGCAGCGACTGCGGCGTCGCTAGAGATCAGGGGTAGCCAGACGAGATTCAGTCGGACGTTCGGGTAAGAGTGTGCAAGCGCCGCGACTTCTCGGATCCAGGGGTAGCCCCCATGGAACAGATCGAAGACGACGTTTGGGAATTCTCGCAGCAGCGGCAGGAGCTGCAGGGGATGCGAATCCTCGAGGCGCGCTAGACCGACGTGCACCTGAACCACTAACCCGTGGTCACGGGCGCGATCGAGAAAGAAGCGGAGGATGTAGTCGCCGAAGAGCAAGCGCTCCTCTTTCGACACGGCTTCCGGCGACCTTCCGAAGATTCCGGCAGCGTCTACCCGAGGTGCTCGTCCGACCGCAAGCGTCCGTTCGTACGCAATGGGGACCTTGAGCGAGCGCGCTCCGGCCCGGATGTTGGCCAGCATTACGGCATCGATAAGGTCCTCGAGGTCGTCAAGTGACGCGATGTCAAGATCGAAAGCCCGCGCCCAGTCACGAATGAGGTTCGCCCCCTCGTAATCACTCGCGTCCGGGTGATAGGCGCCCATTGCGGAGCTGACACGCAGCGATGGGCGGACTCGCGGCTCCGGGGTGCTCGTCTGTCCAGGCAACCAGAACGGATCCCAGATGACTGACTGGATGCGAGCCCGGTCAAGGGAGGCCGTCAGCCAACCATCGGTATCGTAACAATCGGCAATCTCTGTAGTGAGGCGGGCTAGGGCGCTCTCGCTGAGCTCGGTGTACTCCATGCCGTGGAGTGCAAATGTTCCCGCCACTAACCAGCGATAGAACGAGTTCGTGGCGACTCTACGAACGACGTCTTGGATCGTGGTCCAAGAGTCGGTATCGAGCGGCAGGTCAAGCTTTGTGCCAAGTGCGTTTGGACTGCCGTCGGCGACACGAAGGCAAAGATGAACGAAACTATCATCCAGAAGCTTCGCAAAAGACATAGGCCTGAGGTCGCCGATCTCGCGCAGGTGCGAGTGAGCATCGACGACTGTCGCTTCTTCAAGCGCTTCGCGCACGGAGCCGGCGGCTCCCATCAAGACACGGCCATACATCAATGCGAAGCCCTCACTTCACCACCGCCAATTCGATTTACGAAGGATGTCCAGGGTCGTGATAAACCGCCTGTCTTCCATGGCAGTTGGCACATCACGCTCTACGATCACTCGGCGTCCTTCGACCTCCCTTTCCTCCAGCGGTGGCGGTGGGGCGGCGCATCCGCCGCCCCTTCCCGTGACCTATAAGCTGCTCACTTGAAACAGCTGTCCCAGTACCTCTGATCGGGAGTTGCCGAACTCAGTAGGGGTTTAGCCTGGGTGAGGTTATCCTTCGTGATGAAGACTCCCTTCTCGGTAATGACGCTGCAGACGCTGCCGCCCTTCAGATGCTTGACGGCCGCCTCAACACCCATGAAACCCTGCTGATACGCTGACAAGGCGTTGGTGGCCTGGATAGTCCCGGACTGAACGGCATCGAGTGCGTCGCTCTCACCGTCATTACCGACCACCACGACCTTGCTCTGCAGGCCCGCCTCGGCGATCGCCTTTACCGCGCCCAATGCCATCTCGTCGTTCGCCGCGTAAAGGCCGGTGATATCCGGATGCGCCTTCAATATGGCCTCGGTCACCGACAGACCCTTAGACCTGTCGAAGTCAGCCGGCTGCTTCGCTACGATGGTGCAACCGCTGCAGCCGCTCTGGAGGGCCTTTTCGAATCCCTGCTGTCGCTCGGCCGCGGTACTGGTGCCTTGCAGGCCCAAGAGTTCGGCCACCTTGGCGCCAGCCGAAAGGGCCTTACCAAGGTACTGTCCTCCAGCAGCACCGTCCTGGACCTCATCGAAGTAGACAGCGGTCGTAACCTGGCCGCCGGCGGGCTTCTCACCGACCTGCACAACCGGGATATGAGCCTGATTCGCCTGACCGACAGCCCCCAGAATTCCCTGGACGTCCACGGGCTGTAGAAGAATTGCGTCCACGTGCTGTGCTATCAGGTTCTCAACCTGTGTTGTCTGGGTGCTGGCATCGTTGTTGGCGCTGAGGTCGATGACGGTGGCACCGAACTCCTGCGCCGCGGCATGCACGCCCTGTTGTTGGGCGACGAAGAACGGGTTGTTTAGCGTCGGATAGAGCACACCAATCTTCCAAGTCTTGGTGCTGCCGCTCGATCCTGACGAACTGCCGCCTCCGCACCCCACCACCACCATCGCGGTGACGAGCCCTGCGACAAGAGGAACGCCTCGCAGCCGACGGAACCGTGTATTCATAGCCTTCACTCCTCCACTAATGTTTGGAACGTAGTGACATCCATGACCACCGGTGGTTTCATTGGTTGAGCGTCCTCGCTCTGACTATTCGATCCGCCGCAATCGCGACGACGATGACAATGCCGGTTACTACCGACTGGTAATACGCCGTGACGTTGAGCAAGTTGAGGCCGTTGCTGATTAGCTCCAGGATTGCCGCGCCGAGCAAGGTTCCCCAGATCTTTCCCTCGCCGCCGAATAGGCTGGTGCCGCCAAGCACCACCGCCGTTATCGCGAGCAGTTCGTTGCCGAGACCAAGGGTTGGCGTCGATGCGCTGAGCCTTGCGCTTAAGACGATCCCGGACAGGCCGGCCAGAGCACCCGCGAGCAGGAACACGAGGAACTTGTAGCGGTCGACTGGTACGCCCGCCAGCCGAGTTGCTGTCTCGTTCCCACCGATGGCGTAGACGTAGCGGCCGAGTCGTGTACGTTGCAGAAGCACCCAGAGTGCCAGGTAGACAACGGCCGTAATCAGGATTGGAAACGGCACACCGGCGATGGCGCCTTCGCCGAGGAACACGTAGCTCGCGTTTGTAATCGCGATCGGGCTGGCGTTGGTGTAAAGCAGGATTACCCCGCTGCTGATCCCGGCGGTGGCCAACGTGACGATGAACGACGCCAGCTTGAATCGCGCTACTAAAATGCCATTAACAGCGCCAACTGCAGCGCCGAAGCCAATCGCCGCACAGACGGCCAGCGGCGCGCTGTGGAAACTACGAAGGACGCCGGCCCCGAACGCGGCGGATAGTCCAAGCACAGCTCCAACCGATAAATCGATGTTCGCCGTGAGGATGACGAGGGTCTCGCCGGCGGCAATCAGCGCCACGATCGCAACGAGGCGCGCGAGATCCCAGAGATTGAGAGCGGTCAGGAAGTTGGGTGCGGTGAATGCAAGGACGGCGAACAAGATCGCTAGGATGGCCGGGCTACCGAAATCCCGAAGCAGCCAAGGGCGAGCCCGGATGGCGTGGGGGATGGTTTGAGCAAGTCGCCGGCGCGTGGTCTGCACGGACGCTGTCTCAGTCGCCATCGTGGACACCTCCGCCGGTAGCGAGGGAGGTGATGAGCCCACGCGATGCCTCTTCTTGACGGACCTCGCCGGCTACCTTTCCTCGGTAGAGGATCAGAGCTCTGTCGCTCATCGCCTGGAGCTCATCGAAGTCGCTGGTCACCAGCAGGATTCCGGTCTGCTCCTGCGCAAGTTGGTCGATCTGACGGTAGATCTCAGAGCGAGCACCGAGATCGATACCGCGCGATGGTTCGACCAAGACGAGGATCTTTGGCCGGGACGCCAAGGCCCGGCCGAGCACAACTTTTTGCTGGTTACCGCCTGACAACTCGCGCACCGGTTGGTGAGGCGAACGTGCACGAATTTGCAGGCGCTTTATCTGGCCTTCCGCAGTTGCCCGCGCGAGTCTCGAACTTATGAAGCCGAATCGTGATAAGCGGTCGGCGATCGAGAGCACGATGTTGTCCGCGATGCTCGCCTTCATATTCAGGCCCTGCCGGGTTCGGTCGGCAGCCACCAATGCCATCCCCGAGCGCAGCGCCCTTCTCGCCGTCATCAAGCGTTGGGTGCGGCCGTCCACCGTTACCGATCCCGTGGAGATCGGAACTTCTCCGAAGAGCGCCTCGGCGACCTCCTGATGGCCGGCCCCGACCAAGCCACCGATCCCGAGGACCTCGCCGCAGTGAAGCTCGAATGAGATATCGCGAATCGGACCCGCACGCAGGCGGTCGACCTTGAGTACCACGCGGCCAGGCGAGTGACGCGTCCGCGGATAGAGCTCACGCAGGTCGCGCCCGATCATCATCGAGACGACAACCCCCCGCTCCGAGCCCGGTGGTAATTGGCCGGCCACCCTCCCTTCGCGCATGACCACAACGCGATTGGCGATTGCGCCGATCTCGTCGATTCGGTGCGAGATGTACACCAGCCCGCGCCCCTCGTGGAGCAGGCGTCGCAGAGCAGTGAATAGCCTGTCAACTTCGGTAGGCGCCAGCGCTGCCGTTGGCTCATCGAGGATGATCAACTCGGCGTCGTGCACCAAAGCCTTGCTGATCTCGACCAGCTGCTGCTCAGCGACAGTCAGGGATCCCATCGGGCGCGACAGCGGGATGCTCAAGCCGAGAGATTCAAGTGCTCGGCCAACAGATGCGCGTCGCGCGGAACCATCGGCCAGAAGCCCCAGCCGAGTGCGTTCACGCCCGAGCAGAATGTTCTCCAACACTGACAGCTTTGGTACGACCGGCAGCTCTTGGTGACACAGCCAGATCCCGAGGTCGCGCGCGTGGCGCGGATCTCGGATGACGGTCTCGGTGCCGCGCAGACGAATGACTCCGGCATCTGGACGGTGGACGCCGGACAGTATTCGGACAAGCGTGCTCTTGCCGGCGCCGTTCTCACCCACGACCGCGACGCATTCGGACGGCGCTACGCTGAGATCGACGCCATCGAGTGCGACTACGCCGCCGAATCGCTTCTGTATTCCTTGGGCTTCGAGAGGGAGGCAACGTCCGGTAACAACCGTGCCGGCCGGTAGAGCCGCGACAGTCACAGGACGTCCGGTACAAAGAACGGTGCGGCACCGATCAGCGCAATATTCGCGTAAGGCGTGCACTCACCTGTGCGAACGACAGCTCGCGCCTTCTGTATCTGCTCCTTGAGCGCCTGATGTGATACCTGCTGCGCCGAGAGGCCATTCGGAAGCACCTTCGCTATCTCTCGGAACAGGTTCGGGTTGCTTGTCTCCATCTCATTGGCGATCGCGGCCGATTCGATTGCGCAGGAGCCAGCAACAGCTTTCAGAACATCGAGGAAGCTGGGAATGCCAGGCATCAAGGAAAGGTCGATGCGCTCAGCGGACGGTGGTATGGGTAGTCCGGCGTCTGCGATGACGAGCATCTCCCCGTGCGCGAGAGAGACGATCAGCTTGGCGAGCTGGCCGTTGAGGATTCGCATCTTTGCTTCCATGTCAGAGAGCGGCCTCCAGCTGGTGTCTCCGGACCTCGCGATGCTCGTCCATCAACCTGCACACCTCGTCGTCAGTTGGCATGCCGCCGCTTGCGCCCGGTATTCGCGTCGACAGCGCGGCCGCGGCGGTCGCATAGCCGAGGGCATCAGTGACTGCTGATCCTCGTGCAATGCTGCACGCGAACGCGGCGCTGAACGCGTCCCCAGCTCCAGTCGTATCGACAACACGGACCGGAAAGGGCGGCTGCATCAGCGGCTTCTGATCAGGCTCGTAGAGGACCGCGCCATTCGCTCCCATCGTCACGATCACGGCTCCTTTGACAGAAGCGCGAAGTTCGTCAACTGGCAGCGGACCGAGAGCCTGCGCCTCACGTTGATTTGGGGTTATGGCGTCACACGCCGCCAGAAGTTCAGGAGCCAAAGGCCGGGCAGGGGCCGGATTGAGCACGAAGAGAGCACCAGCATCCCGGGCGACACTTGCCGCGGCGAACACGCAGGCATCGGATACCTCGAGATTGGCGAGGACGACATCACCCGGAACGAGGATCTGTGCGAGGGAGGACGCCACGTGGTCCGCGCCGAGACTTGAGTTGGCACCGGCGACCACGACGATCTGGTTCTCGCCGTCGTCGCCGACGACGACTACGGCCTGGCCGGTCGCCTCCTCAACGTGCTGGATACGAGAGGTGTCGACGCCAAGAGCCGAGAGCTCCTCGACGATGGCGGTTCCCGCGTCGTCGAGGCCGACGGCGGCGATCAGGATGCTGTCGCAGCCGAGCCGCGCCGCGGCAGTGGCCTGGTTTGCACCTTTACCCCCCGGATAGCGCCTGGCGTTACGTGCGCTAACGGTTTCCCCGGCGACCGGCAGCCGCCGCACGCGAAGACAAAGGTCCGAGTTGATTGAGCCGACGACGATGACCCGGGGAACTTTGCTCACGATCTCCCCCGCACTCGTCCTGCCGCCGGTCGGGCGGTCGTGGATCGCACGACCAGCCTTGGCTTGAGGACTTTATGAACCGTGCGCTGGCGTCCACCCGCAATTCGCCCCAGCAGCAGTTTTGCCGCGACCTCTCCCATCTCATAGCTCGACTGACGCACCGTTGTGAGGGGAGGTGCACTCAGTTTCGTGTATGCGATGTCGTCGTAACCGGTGATGCTGAGCTGGTCCGGAATGGTGATCCCCATCTCCGTGGCAGCAAGCAGGGCGCCCAGCGCAAGCTGGTCGTTGGCCGCACAGATGGCTGAAATCTGCGAGCCGCCGTGGAAGAGAGCCATTGCCTGCTGATAGCCGCTCTCGATGGTGAAGACGCCCTCACTTGCAGCTGCAGGCTCCAGCCCACGAGCGCGGATCATCTCCAAGAAGGCCTGCTGCCGCTGCCGCCCTGTAGAGATGGTCGGGCTGCCTCCGACAAATGCGATATGCCTGTGGCCGAGACCGAAAAGGTGATCGACCGCCAGTCGCATCCCAGCTAGGCTGTCTCCGCGGACAGAGTCGCCGGGCCAATCCTCAATCGTCCGGTCCACCAAGACCGTCGCGATTTCTCGAGCCAAAGAGCTCACATGGTCGCGATGGTCTTCGGAAGCCACGACGAGAAGCAGGCCCTCCAGCAGTCGCTCCTGGCAGTCCTGCAGATACCGCCCCTCCTTGACCGGATCGTTGTCCGAGTTCCCGATTGCGGTCACGTAGCCCTCCTCGGCGAACACATCCTCTGCTCCCCTGAGAAGCTCGGCGAAGAAGGGGTTGGAAACGTCGGGAACCACGACCGCGATCGCCTTGGTACGCCGTCCGCGCAGCCATCCAGCGACCCGGTTAGGACGAAAACCGAGCTCGCGCATCGCTCGCTCCACGGAGGCCCTCGTCTCCGGACGGACGTACCTCGCTCCGGAGAGCACGTTGGAGACAGTCCCCACTGAGACCGACGCCAGTCGAGCCACGTCCACCACGGTCGGCGCTCCTCGCCCACCGCGGCTCCTGTCCGCAATCGATCCGGCCCGTTGAACCGATTCGTTGAACCGTTTCATCAGCGGCGGCATCGTAGGCTCGACCGGTTGCCTTGTCAAGGGTCAGAATCGGCGCCCGGACGGCGCGGTCACCATTCGAACGGCCACCGGTCGCGCCTCCTCAGGAGCGGCTTGGCGCTTCTCTGCGACGTCGGGCATCACAGGGCGCGCTGTTGTCCACGGCCTCGCGGAGGCGCTCGCGCTGTAGCTCGGCGCGTTGAGGGGCACTGGCTGTAGCGCTCTTATGCGCGCCCACCATGCTTCGGATCAGGCCCTGATCGACAGCAACTTCGTGGCTGTCATTGGCTGTCACCTGGTTCAGCCGATCGAGCCGGCGTACGATCGTTACCGGCAGCGGACGAGGAAAGACCGACCTCAGACGGTTTTCTGCACCGTCTGTTTTGAAGTTGGCCGTCATTCTGGCTGTCAATGACGGCGGAACTGCTAACGAAAGAGCAAGTCTGCGCCTTCAGAGGCCGGACGCTGAGCCGAATTTAGAGCGGTTCGCGGATC
>CAZDTG010000069.1:0-22106 GCA_964508005.1 uncultured Steroidobacteraceae bacterium | reverse complement strand
CGCAGTGATCTGAACACCGTGGTGACCCAGCTGAATCAACAGCAATATGCGCTTCTGTACAGCGTGGGGACCGCATTACACAAGCCCTAGCGGCTGCAGCGCTGCCGCGGGTCGACCAACGGTTCACGCGGATCGGAGGGCCCATTCCGACACCTGACGCGTGAACCGCCGGCCGAACACGGCGCGCGCAACGATTGCGCAGTCATGCCTGCATTTGTCAAAAACTCCGGTCAAATCTCAATTGGTCATACCGCCCGCAACGGTCGCTTTCGATCCAGCGCCCCGACACTGTCGTAGCCCAGGAAACTCAGAATGCTCTTGCGCTGAGCGATAGCGTCTATGAACCCCAGGTGCATCAAGCGCCGACAGTAGCTTCCCTCGAATAGAAGATAGCTGAGGACACGCGCACCATTCGGATCGAGCACACCCACGCGGCGCATCAGAAATCGCATCGTGCGGGGGAGCTCGGCGGCATGGGCCGCCGCGATCACGTCTATCCACCGACTGGGCCTGATGACTAATGTCTCAATCGGTCGCAGCGCACCGCCATCGTGCTTGTGACGTTCGGCCGGAATCTGCGCGATGGTCTGGTTGACCCGCTGCAGGCGCTCCAGATCCATATCCAGCGTGTCGATGAAAATGGCATCGAGCATGTGACCGGCAATCTGTGCAAGCGACGGCCATACGCTCGCGTCGGGCGCTCCACGACCGGAACCGACCCCGATGGCCAGCACCCGGTCCGCACCGAGATGGAGTGCCGAACTGATCGGGGCCAATTGATGCATCGACCCATCTCCGAGGTAGTCACCGTCGATGCGTACGACGGGGAAAGCGACAGGCAGCGCGCAGGACGCCAACACATGCGCAAGGCCGATCTCGGCCGGACGGCCAACTCGATGCGCCCGCCTCCAGGGCTGGCGGGTGCCATCCCCTTCAAAGAAGCTGATCGAGTCCCCCGATGTGTAGCTGGAGGCCGTGACGCACAACGCGCGCAAATGCCCGGCAGCGATCGTGTGGCGGATACGCCCGAAATCGATCATCCTTTCGAGGAAAGTCTCCAGCGGGGTACAGTCGAGCAACGATATCGGCTCGGGTCGATGCAAGCCGCCTCTCGACAGTGCCCCCATGCATCGGAAAAAGGCCAGCGCAGTCCCTGGAAAGTCCGCGCGATAGACTTGTCCGACGTGCAAATTTCCCCAAGCGCGCGTGAGTTGCCGCACTGCGAGATCGAAGTGATCAATATTGCTCGCCAAACTGGCCGCATTGATTGCGCCGGCGGAAGTACCGCAAACGATGCTGAACGGGTTGGGAGCGCCTCGTGGAAGAATCCGCGCGATGGCACGCAACACACCGACCTGGTATGCCGCCCGCGCGCCGCCTCCGCTCATGACCAGCGCGACGCTCGGTCTCTCGATGTCAACCGCCTTCTTCAGTGTGCGCATCGGTTCACTCAACCCGCTCATCCGGTGGGCACGGTTGCGCTTGCCAGATCTCCTTCGCGTACTCGGCTACCGTCCGGTCGCTGGAGAACCTTCCCGACGCCGATACATTCAAGATCGCGACCCGGGCCCACTCTTGTGGGTTGCCGTACAGCTGCGCGAGCGCCTCGTCCGCCTCGAGATAGGATCGGAGGTCAGCCAGGTGCATGTAGTAGTCGCCACGGGTCAGCAACTCGTCGCGCAGCGGCTCGAAGACGCCCGGCTCGCAACGGCTGAAATGGTCGGAAAATATGAGATCGAGTGCCGCCCGCGTCTCGGGTTCGTTATCCCGGTGCCAATATGGGTTGTACCAGCTGCGCGAGCTCGCGACCTGCGCCGCGGTCAGTCCGAAGAGAAAGAGGTTCTCCTCGCCGGCCTCCCGCGCCATCTCGATCGTCGCACCGTCGCGCGTACCCAGCGTCAAGGCTCCATTCATCATGAATTTCATGTTGCTCGTGCCGCTCGCCTCATAGCCGGCCGTCGAGATCTGGTTGGAAATGTCGCTTGCCGGAATGAGGCGCTCGGCGAGCGTGACCGAGTATTCGGGAAGAAATACCACCTTGATCCGCCCGGCCACCACCGGATCGCCATCGATCGTGCGCGCCAGGTTGTTGATGAATTTTATTATCACCTTCGCGATGTGATACGAGGGTGCGGCCTTACCGGAGAAGAAGAACGTTCGCGGCTGCACGCTCATCCCAGGATCCGCCCGCAACCGGTTATACAGAACCACGATGCGCAGAGCGTTCAGGAGCTGTCGCTTGTACTCGTGAATGCGCTTGATGTGGCAGTCGAAAATCGATTCCGGATCGACGCTCACACCCGCAGTCGCCGTCAGCCAGGCGGCGAATCCGGCCTTGGCCGCACCCTTCGCCTTCAGGAACTCCCGACGGAACTCGCGATCGCCTACGAGCGCGCGGAGCTTGCTGAGTTGACCGAGATCGGTCACCCAATCCGAGCCGATCGCCTGGGATATGACTTGCGTCAATGGCTGGTTTGCCAGTTGCAGCCAGCGGCGCGGTGTCACTCCGTTCGTCTTATTGTTGAAGCGGGCCGGAAACATCCCTGCGAGTTCCCGGACGGTACTGCTTCGCAGCAGTTCGGTGTGGATTGCCGCGACGCCATTGGTGCTATGAGTGCCCACGATCGCGAGGTTCGCCATACGCACGTGCTTCGCCGCGCCCTCTTCTATCAGACTGATACGCTCAATGCGCTCGCTGTCACCCGGAAACATTCCTCTGGCGTCCTCGAGCAAACGCCGATTGATCTCGTATACGATCTCCAGGTGCCGGGGTATCAACATCTCAAACCATTGCACGGGCCACTTCTCGAGCGCCTCGGGCAACAGTGTGTGATTGGTATAGGCAAGTGTGCGCCGCGTCAGATCCCACGCCGCATCCCAGTCGAGGTGCGCCTCATCGAGCAGTAGACGCATCAGCTCCGGGACGGCAAAGGCCGGGTGGGTGTCGTTGAGCTGAATAGCGACTTTCTCGGGCAAGGCACTCCAGTCCGGGTTCGAGTACCGGAAGCGGCGAATCAAGTCCGCCAACGAACAGGCCGCCAGGAAATATTCCTGAACGAAGCGCAAGCCATGTCCACGGACCGTTGAATCGTCCGGATAGAGCACCCGGGTCACGGATTCGGCCGCCAGCCGGTCTGCCAACGCGCCGACGAACTCGCCGGCGCTGAAGCGATGAAAGTCGAAGTAGTCAGGCGCCGCGGCACTCCATAATCGCAGCGTGTTGATCGTACCGCCGCCGTATCCCACGACGGGCCGGTCGAAGGGGATCCCGATCAAGGTCGACGGGCGATTCGGGATGAGCTCGAGATTTCCAGCACGCAGCGCGAACGTGCACCCGAAGTGCACATTCACGCGCTCGTCCGGACGGGCAATTTCCCAGGGATCCGGGCGCCGCAGCCAGTTGTCCGGCTGCTCGTCCTGCCAGCCATCGCGAATCGATTGGCGAAAGATGCCGTACTCGTAACGCAAGCCATACCCCATCGCCGGCAGTTGCATCGTGGCCATGGAGTCGAGAAAACAGGCAGCTAATCGCCCGAGGCCCCCGTTGCCGAGACCAGGGTCCGGTTCCTCCTCGAGCATCTCGAGCCACTCCCCGCCTTTGTGCGCCACCGCCTGCCGTGCGAGAGAGTCCAATTGAAGATTATTGACGTTATTCGCCAGTGCGCGCCCCAGAAGGAATTCCACGGATACGTAATAAACGAGCTTTGGATTGCGCCGCCGGTAGGTCTCCGTCGTCAGCGCCCACCGCCGTGCCAGGACATCGCGCACCGAACGGGCAAACGCTTCGAAGTAGTCGCGCGGGCGCGCGGCGCGTGGATCGATTGCCTTGTCCGTAGCGAGATGATGTTCGTAAATTCCGCCGTCCGATCCCGCGAACCGGTTGGGACTGACGCCGTATCGGACGTGGACGTTGTCAGCCGCCGCAGCTCCCGCCGGGGCGGCCGCAAGTGTCGTCGTATCTCGCGTCCTCGTTGACAATTCGTGGCTCCTCGAGTTGTCAGGCTCATCGGACCAACCGCCATCCGGTTGTGAATGCCGACTTGCTCTCTGTGTTACCTCATGACTCTAAGCGCCGGTCATCCTGGAAGCAACGCGCGGCACGTTGATGAAGCATTTCCCGAGCGGAAACGTTGCATCCCATCATCTTGCGGCCCGCGTGCGCCGGAAATTCTCATCTCGATGGTTTCTCACCGGGAAACCCAGCGTTAACCAGGCACGGCTTGCTCGACGCGGATGGCCTGGCTACCTTGCTTGCACGGTGCTCGATGGGTCCGCTCGTCCCTGCATCGCCCGGCGCTGATGTTGTGAATGCGATGGCCTCCATGTCTTTGTCCTACCCCCATGAACGATTGCATTGCCGGCGCTCTCCCTTGCGCGGCAGCGATTGTTCATTCTTCCGGCCGGAAGGTACCCCTTCCGGCTGGTCTTTTGACCTTTCGACCTGACTCGAGTGTATGGACTGGCATCAACATCTCGGCTTTTGCCTGGATGACCTCGCCTACCTCTACACCAGGAGGTTCGAGGAGCGTGCCCGGGCGCTATCCCTCACGCTGCATCAATGCAAGGCACTGGCTGTGCTCGCGAATTGCGAGGGCATCAATCAGAGCCGGCTGGCGCAAACCAGCGACATCGTTCCCGCGAATCTCGTGCGCATACTCGACCGGTTGGAGGCCAGCGGGCTGGCGCAGCGCCGCCCCGACCCACACGATCGCAGAGCGCACTTGCTTACCGTCACCGAGAGCGCGACGCCAGTCGTGCGGCGCATCTGGCGCCTCGTGAGCAAGACCAACGCCGAGGCACTGCATGGGATAGCGGGTCGTGATCTGCCGGTGCTGGCTGAATTACTCGCGCGCGTCCACGAGAACCTGGCGGCGCTCGAGCCGCTTCGTCCAGGATCCGCACATCCGCAGGATGTCGATGCTGCGGCCGCGGACGCCTGAAGGCGTTGCGGCGGGTGCAGCGATCCGGAAAAGAGCGCAAGAATCCCAGGCTCCCTGCAACGGATCGATAGAAGCCAACTTCAAGGAAGCACGGTTGACCCGCATCGTCGAGCGCGTGCGGCTCCGTGGGGTTGACGGATTTCCTGCTTGCCACCCTTGAAATGGCATCGGCCAATGATGAGGAGAACGGTTTGTACAACACGCGAGCTGCACTTCAGGCCTGGAGCGCCTTTCTGCTCGGCATCCCTGCTCTGCTCCCGAGTGTCGGATGCAGCAGGAAAAGCTCGTCACCCTTGCAGCCGCCGCAGGTGCAGGTCGCGCAGGTGGTCCAAAATGATGTCAGCCTCTACAGCGAGTGGGTGGCCACGCTCGACGGGTATGTCAATGCGCAAATCCAACCGCAGGTGAGCGGGTATCTGATCAAGCAGGATTATCGGGAAGGCTCCGTCGTTCACAAGGGCGACGTGCTCTTCGAGATCGATCCCCGTCCGTTTCAGGCCGCGCTGGACCAGGCAAAAGCTCAACTCGCACAGGCGGAGGCACAGCTCGTCAACGCCACCCTCAACGTCAAACGCGACGTTCCGGAAGCCGAGGCGAATGCAATTCCAAGAAGCCAGCTCGAGAGCGACACGCAGATGCAACTGGCCGCGAAAGCGACCGTGGCGGCCGGCCGCGCCGCGGTGGAGCAGGCGGCTCTGAATTTGAGTTTCACGAAAGTTCGCTCGCTCATCAGCGGAATCGCCGGTATCACGCAGGTTCAGGTCGGTAATCTGGTCACGCCGGCAACCGTGCTCACGGGCGTCTCCCAGGTCGATCCCATCAAGACGTACTTTCCCATCGGTGCAGAAGACTACCTGCGGATTGCCGACAGGATTCACCCCGAGACCGTGAACCTGCTGTCGGGCGCCGCGTCGATTCCGTTGCAGCTGATCCTCTCGAACGGCAGCACGTACGCGCAGAGCGGCAGCATCCTTTTCGCGGATCGGCAAGTCGATCAGCAGACCGGGACGATCAGAATAGCGGGCGCGTTCGCGAACCCCGGAAACATTCTGCGCCCCGGGCAATACGCCAAGGTACGCGCTGCAACGCAGATCCTGAAGGGCGCATTACTCGTTCCCCAGCGTGCCGTATCGCAACTGCAAGGATCGAATCAGGTGGCCGTCGTGGGCCCTGACAGGAAGATCAGCATTCGCGCCGTTCAAACCGGCGAACGCGTCGGCACCATGTGGGTCATCAGCAACGGTCTGAGAGTTGGCGACCGGGTCGTCGCGGAAGGCACTCAAAAAGTGAAAGACGGCAGTACCGTGACGCCCGTTCCGTACAGCACAACATCCGCCAGCAGGTGAAAGATGTCCAGATTTTTCATCAATCGCCCGATCGTCGCCATGGTGATTGCGATCCTGACGGTCATCATCGGCGCAATCACGATTCTCGGGCTGCCCATCTCGCAATTTCCCAATATCGTTCCCCCCGAAATGAAGCTGCAAGCCACTTTCGTCGGTGCGGATGCGGAGACGCTCGCGCAATCGGTTGCCACGCCCATCGAGGAACAGATGAGCGGCGTGGATAACATGAACTACATGTATTCGGTGAACGCGACGGCCAATGGCCAGACGACCATGATCGTGGATTTCGGGGTTGAGACGGATCCGAACACCGATCTCATACTGTCCCAGATACGGGAGACCCAGGCAGCGTCCCAACTACCCGCCAGCGTCACGCAGTACGGCGTGACCGTGCAGAAGTCAACGAGCGCGCCGTTGATGATCGTAGCACTCTATTCCCCCCACGGCACGTACGATGCGCAATTCCTGGCGAACTACGAATACATCAACATCGGCGATCCCGTCACCCGGCTTGCGGGAATTGCCAGCGTGCAGATTTTCGGCGCCGGACAATACGCACTGCGGATCTGGCTCAAACCTGATGTGCTGACCAATCTCGGCATCACCGTGTCCGACGTTGTCAATGCCGTTCAAGCACAGAACGCGGTAAACCCTGCCGGACAATTGGGCGGCGAACCGGCGCCCAAAGGCCAGGAGTTCACGTACTCGGTGCGCGCGCAGGGCCGTCTGGTGACGCCCGAACAATTCGGCGACATCATCGTCCGTGAGAATTCCAATGGCGGGGCCGTGCGGGTGAAGGACGTGGCACGCATCGAGCTCGGCGCGCAGAGCTACACGTTGATGGGCCGTATGAATGGCAAGCCGAGCGCCATCCTTGCGGTCTATCAGCTACCGGGCTCCAATGCGGTCAACGACTCCAAGGCGGTCCAGGCGCTGATGGCGCAGTTGAAAAAGAGCTTTCCGCCGGACATGGACTACGTCATAGCGCTGGATCAGACGAAGGCCGTCACCGAAGGTCTGCGGGAAATCGTGCTGACGCTTGGTATCGCGCTCTTGCTCGTGATCATCGTAGTCTACCTTTTCCTCCAGGGCTGGCGCGCAACGCTGATACCGCTGCTCGCGGTTCCGGTGTCGCTGGTCGGCACTTTCGCCTTTTTTCCGCTGTTTGGCTTTTCCATCAATACGCTGTCGATGTTCGGAATGGTGCTCGCCATCGGCCTCGTCGTGGACGATGCGATCGTGGTGGTCGAGGCTGTCGCACGTCATATCGAGGAAGGCATGGCGCCGAAAGATGCCGCGCTCAAAGCCATGCAGGAGATTTCAGGGCCTGTCGTCGGCATTGCTCTCGTGCTCTCGGCGGTGTTCGTGCCCACAGCGTTCATACCGGGCATTACGGGACGGTTGTACCAGCAGTTCGCGGTCACTATCGCGATCTCCGTGATCATTTCGGCATTCAATGCCCTCAGTTTGAGTCCGGCCCTGGCTGCGCTCCTGCTTCGTCCCAGGGAACGCAGCGAAGGACCGCTGCGGAAGTTCTTCGATTGGTTCAATCGCGCCTTTGGGCGCGCGACCGAAGGGTATGTGAACGTCAGCCGGAGGCTGATTCGCAAAAGCGCAGTGGCGGTGCTCGCTCTGCTGCTGTTCGGGGTCGTAGCGGTCTTTTTTGGCGCGAAGTTGCCATCCGGGTTTCTGCCCGACGAGGATCAGGGATACATCTACGTCAATCTTCAGCTTCCGAATTCCGCCTCTCTGCAACGCACGGACCAGGCCGCTCGCGAGATAGAGGATATCCTCGCAAAAACGCCTGGCGTCCAGTACACGACGAGCGTCATTGGCTTCAGTCTGCTCAGCTACATTCAGACCAGCTACAACGCATTCTTCTTTGTCACCTTGAAGCCCTGGTCGGACCGCAACGACAGAGCCGAGCAATTCCAAGCCATCAAACAGCGCCTGAATCAGCAGCTGAGCAGGCTTCCGCAGGGAGCCGCCTTCGGCTTTTCGCCTCCCGCCATTCCCGGCGTGGGCACTTCCGGCGGTTACACCTTCGTGCTCGAGGATCGGGGCGGAAACGACATGGCTTATCTGGCTGAGAACGTCGATAAGTTTTTGGCCGCCGCCCGCAAGCGCCCCGAAATTGCCGGGATCAGCACGTCTTTGCTGCCGAGCGTTCCGCAGGTGTTTGTCGAGGTGGATCGCGACAAAGCGCTCAAACAGGGCGTGGCGATCGCCGACGTCTACACCACCTTGCAGGCGTACATGGGCGGCATCTTCGTAAACTACTTCAATCGGTTCGGCCGCCAGTGGCAGGTCTATGTGCAAGCCGACGGCAACTATCGGGCCGGCATGCAGGACACCGGACAGTTCTACGTCCGCAACAACACCGGCGCCATGGTCCCGCTATCGGCCTTGACGAAGTTCGAGCCGCGTCCGGGTCCCGAATACATCATGCACTACAACGAGTACCCTTCGGCCCAGCTCAACGGCAGCGCCGCGCCCGGCTACAGCTCGGATCAGGCCATGAGCGCCCTCGAACAGGTATTTGCTCAAACCATGCCCCATGACATGGGCTACGACTACATGGGGATGTCGTTCCAGCAGAAGCTGGCGGCGCAAGGCGTATCGTCCACGACGATTTTCTCGATTTCCATTCTGTTTGTTTTCCTGATTTTGGCGGCTCTCTACGAAAGCTGGGCACTGCCGTTCAGCGTGTTGTTGAGCACCCCGGTGGCCGTATTCGGTGCGTTTGGAGTGCTGCTGCTGCGCCGACTGTATATCCAGGCGTTTTACCCCGCGTACATGGTCGACATGGAAAACGACGTGTACTCGCAAATAGGCCTGGTGATGCTGATCGGCCTGGCGGCGAAGAACGCCATCCTGATCGTCGAGTTCGCCAAGGACGAACACGAGAAAGGCCGGCCTCTGGTCGATGCCGCGCTCGCTGGTGCAAGGCTGCGCCTGCGGCCCATTCTGATGACCTCATTGGCGTTCGTAGTCGGCTGCGTGCCGCTGTGGCTCGCATCGGGTGCTGGGTCCGTTGCCCGCCGAATCATGGGTACCACGGTGATCGGGGGCATGCTGGCCGCGAGCGCGATCGGTATCTTCTTCATTCCTGCGATTTTCTATCTCGTGGAGAAACTCGCAGGCGCAAAGCGAGAGGACGCAGCGCATTCTGCTCCGGGCGCCACGGCTGCGGAGGAGGGCTGAAGTGCGGCCGTGTGCGCTACTGACATTGGGGCTCCTGCTCGCCGGTTGCGCCGTCGGACCGAACTACTCGAGACCCGAGATTGCCACACCTGCGGTCTATCGCGGCGCCGGTCCGAACCCGTCTGCCGCCGTTTCGGTGCAATTGCTGGGCGATCAAAAGTGGTGGGACGTGTTCGAAGACCCGGTGTTGCAGCAACTGATTCGCACGGCCTTGGAGCAGAACTATGACGTGCGGATCGCCGCCACCCGGGTTCTTCAAGCGCAGGCACAACTGGGTATAACGCGCGCCGATCAGTTCCCGACCGTCAGCGCCGGGGGTGAAGTCTTCGGACAGTACAATCCAAAGATTTCACGCGTATTCCCAGGCTATAGGACCAACGCGGGAGAGCTCGATCTCTCCGTCGTCTGGAATCTCGATTTCTGGGGAAAATACCGCCGACAGACCGAAGCGGCGCGCGCCAGCTTGCTCGCATCGCAGTGGGGCCAGCGCGCGGTGCTCACTTCCGTCGTCTCGAGCGTGGCAACGACCTATTTCACGCTCCGCGAGCTCGATTTGGCGCTGGACCTGTCGAAACAGACGCTGGCCGCGCGACAGAATTCACTGCAACTCACCAACGTACTCGCCCAAAACGGCTCGGCATCCGCGCTCGATGTGCGGCAGTCGGAGGAGCTCGTGTACTCGGCGGCCGAGACCATTCCGGATCTCGAGCGCCAGATTTCACAGGAGGAGAACTTCCTCAGCATTCTGCTCGGGCGTAGTCCCGGTCCCATTCCGCGCGGCCGCCCGCTCACCGAGCAGCCGGATCCGCCCGCCGTTCCCGTTGGCCTTCCTTCCGAGCTGCTGGAGCGCCGCCCGGACATACGGGAAGCCGAGGAAAACCTGGTGGCGGCGAACGCCGCGATCGGGGTTGCCAAGGCCGCCTATTTTCCCAGCATTTCCCTCACCGGCCTGGCGGGATTTGAAAGCAATGCGCTGAACAACCTCTTCAGCCATTCGCAAAGAATCTGGAACGAGACCGCCTCTCTCACGCAACCTGTGTTCGCGGGCGGAGCCATCCGTTCTGGAGTGCGGCTTGCCGAAGCGGAGGAGCAACAGATGCTGCTCACCTATCAACAAGCGGTCATGAACGCCTTCCAGGAGGTCTCCAACTCCCTGGTCGCATATCAGAAGGACCGCGAGTTCCGCGAGCAACAGGAGCTATTCACCGCGGCGGCGCAAGATACCGACCGTCTCTCGAAGATCCTTTACCAGCATGGCGGCGCGAGCTACCTTCAAGTCCTCACGAGTGAAAACAATGACTTCTCGGCGAAGCTCAATCTCGCGCAGGCACAGCTCAACGAGCGGCTCGCGCTCGTTCAACTCTACAACGCCCTGGGCGGGGGCTGGCAGTGACCGTCCCCACGGCCTTCCGCGAAGAAACCCTGCATCAACGAAGCGGCTCTTGTTGCACGCAGGTCCCGTGGTTATCTTGGGTCGGTTACAGAGTGCCTCAAGAGCCTGAAGGACCGCGCGATGAGTGTAGTGATTGAGGACGATGCTGCGACCCGCGTAAACGACACTTCGGCCCCGGAGAGCCCCGTCGCCGGGCCGCGCGAGTCCGAAGCGCCACCAGTCAGGAGCCGGCGGGAGCGACTCCGTTTGCCGCTCATGATCGGCGTCCCGGTCATTGCCGGTGTCGTCGCACTCTACTTTTACCTGGCGAGCGTTGGTTACGAATCGACCGACGACGCGTACCTGCGCGCGGCTCAGGTGTCGATCAGCCCGAATGTCTCGGGACGGGTAATCGCGATTGATGTGCGCGACAACCAGCCTGTGCGCCGCGGAGAGACACTGATTCGCCTCGATGAGCGTCCCTTCCGTATCGCCGTGCAGGACGCGCGGGCGCGAGTTGCCAATGCAAGGCTGCAGATCGAGTCTCTGAAGGCGACGTACTGGCAGCGCGTGGCGGATCTCCGGTCGGCTCAAGGCACGCTCGAGTATCAGAAGCGTGAGTACGAGCGGCAGATGCGCCTGCTCGCGAGCGGTATCTCGCCCCAGTCGCTGGTCGAGAGAACCCTGGACGCCCGCAATCAGGCGCAGCAGAACGTCATCTCCGATCAACAGCAGATCAACGCCACGCTCGCCACCCTGGGAGGAGACCCGAATAGTCCAGCCGACCGCCATCCGGCGGTGCAGGAGGCCCAGGCGCAACTCGATCGCGCGCTGCTCGATCTTTCTTACACGACCATTACTGCTCCAATTGATGGCATCGTCACCCGCGTGGAGGAACTGCAGGCCGGCGACTACATCGGTGCGGCCACTCCCGCATTTGTGCTTGTGTCGACTCGCGACGTTTGGATAGAAGCTAACTTCAAGGAAGTACAGTTGACGCACATGCTGCCCGGCCAGTCGGCGACTGTGCGCATCGATGCTTACCCCGGCCGGCTCATGCGGGCAAAGGTGGTCAGCATCAGTCCGGGAACCGGCTCGCAGTTCTCTCTGCTGCCGCCTGAGAACGCGACCGGGAACTGGGTGAAAGTAGTACAGAGGCTTCCAGTGCGGCTGCGGCTCGAGGACGGTGTTCCGGTCCAGTCCGGGCTCAGTGCGTGGGTAACCGTCGACACGGGATATCGGCACGGCCTCGTCGGGTCGGATGGCGCCCGCGCCGCGGCTGTGAACGCCAAAGCTGCCAGGTGATCCGTGGAGAGCGTGTGAGTCATGCCCGTGGTCGCCGATAAGTCATCACCCCCGGGGTTGAATCGCGGACTGATCACGATTTCAGTGATCCTCGCCTCCTTCCTTCAGGCACTCGACCAGACCATCGCGAACGTCGCCCTCCCGCACATAGGCGGCGAGCTCTCGGCGACGCAGGAGCAGGTCAGCTGGGTGCTGACCTCATATATCGTCGCCGCGGCGATCATGACCCCGCTTTCAGGCTGGCTCGCGGACCGGTATGGCCGCAAGAAGGTGTTGGTGCTGTCGGTCGTGCTCTTCACGGTGAGCTCGGCGCTGTGCGGCCTTGCCCAGTCCCTGGGACAGATCGTCTTGTTTCGCTTCCTGCAGGGACTGGCCGGTGCAGCGCTGACGCCGCAGTCGCAGGCCGTACTATTGGACATCAATCCTCCCGAACGCCAGGGGCGGGCGATGGCGGTCTGGGTGTTGGCCGTGGTCGTAGGTCCGGCCGTCGGCCCGGTGCTCGGCGGCTGGCTGACGGACGATTACAGCTGGCGGTGGGTCTTTTTCATCAATGTGCCGTTCGGTGTCTTATCGGTGCTCGGACTCCTGAGCTCCCTGCGTGAATCAGCGACCGGGCGCGGGACCTTCGATTTCTTCGGTTTCACGACGCTGAGCCTCGCGATCGCCGCATTGCAGATCATGCTGGATCGCGGGCAGCTGCAGGATTGGTTCAGCTCCACGGAAATCTGCGTCGAGGCGGCACTTGCCGCAATCGCGTTCTACCTGTTCATGGTTCACACCCTGACGGCCCGCAACTCGTTCGTGAGCCCGGGCTTGTTCAGGGATCGGAACTTCAATGTCGGTTGCCTCGCGATCTTCACCTTCGGCGTCGTGCTGTTCGCCACTTTGGCTCTGCTGCCCCCGTTGCTGCAGGACCTTCTCGGTTACCCCGTCGTGACCACCGGGTGGGTCACCGCACCCCGCGGTGTCGGCACTCTCATCGCCACGCTCATGGTCGGAAGACTGATTTCCTGGATCGATGCGCGCCTCCTGATCGGCGCCGGCATCGCCGTCACAGCGCTGTCCACGTGGCAGATGTGCGGCTTTTCTCCGCTCATGGACAATCGGCTCATCGTCTGGAGCGGCTTCATTCAAGGCGTGGGAATCGGTCTCGCCTACGTACCGCTCACGACCGTGTGCTTTGCGACGCTTGCACCGCAGTTCCGCTCCGGCGGCACATCCATGTTCAATCTCTTGCGGAACGTCGGCAGCAGCATCGGCATTTCCGCAGTGCAAGCGCTCCTCACGCGCAACACGCAAATGATGCACCTCAGGCTCGGTGAGCATATCACTCTGTTCGGCGGACAGCTGCGCCCCGCGACACCGTACAACTTCTCGACGCCTGCGGGGCTTGCAGCGCTCAATGCAAGTGTGACGCGTCAGGCCCAGATGATTGCTTACAACAATGACTTCAAGCTGCTACTGATCCTGAGTCTGGCCATTTTGCCCTTGATTCTCCTGCTCAAGGCGCCGCGCGCCGGCACAGCCACCGCATCCGTGATGATGGAATAGAGCCTCGAGTCCTGCATGGGATCGACTGTCATGACCTTCGAGCGAGCCAGGGCCAGCAATCCGCAGCGAGCTGTATGCGCGCCGCCGCCCGTGGCGTGCCGACCTCGGGTCCGACGCAGTCGGATAGTGGCGCTAGGATTGCTTGCGGCTAGTGCTGTCTGCGCTTGCACCGTCGGACCCTCGTTCAGGCGGCCCACACCGCCTATCCCCGCCGGCTACCTCAACCGTAACGAGTCCCTGCCGGGCGAACCAGCGGCGGCCGCCGCACAAAGTGCGCCAATCGCGAGCGATTTCGGGCAGCAGATCCTGTCCGGCACGACGCCGGCGGCGGACTGGTGGAAGTTGTTTCAATCGCAACAGCTCGATGAGGTGATTCGCCGCGCGACTTCCAATAATCATACTCTCGCGGCGGCACGGGCCACGCTGCTCGAGGAGGAGGAGTTGGTGACGGCGGAGTCGGGGGCACGCTACCCGCAGGTCAGTGTCGATGCTGGAGCGGGACGCCAGAAATACGGAAGGCAATTCGCCGGGCCGTTTTCGGTGCCGCCCTTCACTTATCTTGCAGTGGGCGCGGCTGTTCAGTACACGCTCGACTACACGGGCGGAATCGCCCGCTCCGTGGAGCAACGCGCGGCACTCGCGCAGTACCAGCAGAGCGAGGTAGAGGCATCCTACCTTGCCCTGACAGGCAATGTTGCCCTGCAGGCGATCATCATCGCCTCGACCAGGGCGCAGCTGCAGGCCGTTTCCGAGCTGCTTGCCGAAGATCGCGATAACTTGAATCTCGTGCGCTCGGCGTTCCAAAACGGCTCGGTGTCGAAGACGGATGTACTCGCCGCGGAGAGCCAGCTCGCGAGCGACGAAACCCTCTTGCCTCCGTTATATCATCAGCGCGCCGTCGCGCGGCATGCGCTGGCGGTGCTCGTCGGCCGGACGCCGGCCGACTGGTCGCCGCCCGATTTCGAGCTGGGTGACATCAAGCTGCCGCGCGAGCTGCCCGTCACCCTGCCGTCAGAGCTCGTTCATCGCCGCCCGGATATCCTCGCGGCCGAGGCGCAATTACATGCGGCGACGGCCGCGGTGGGTGTCGCGACAGCCAATCTGTATCCGCAGATCACCCTGACCGCAAGCGGCGGTCAGCAGGCGCTGCCGGCCACCGCCTGGCAGCTGTTCGATCGATCCGGTACGGCCTGGTCGCTGATCTCCTCGCTGACCGCGCCGATCTTTGATGGCGGCACACGACGCGCCGAGCGTCGTGCTGCGATCGACGAGTTGCAGGCAACCGCCGAGCGCTACAGGCAGACTGTCGTGGAATCCTTCGGACAGGTGGCCGACGTGCTCGACGCATTGAGTCAGGATGCCGGCAACCTGGCCGCCCAGACGCGTGCATTGGCCGCCGCGCAAAGCAACCTCGAGCTCTCCCGGCAGAGCTATGGCGCCGGAAGCGCCGGTATTCTTCAGGTACTGGATGCGCAGCGTCAGGTCCAGGAGGCACAGCTCGGCTTCGTGCGCGCGCAATCCCAACAGTACCTGGACACGATTCAGCTCTTTCTCGCGCTTGGCGGGGGCGGAGCGTAATGGACGGCCCGGCTCGGACGAGCGAATCGATCATGCCCCAACAGTCCAGAACGAGGGTGCTCATCACGCACGGCGACCCGTTCATAGCGGCCGGACTCGTGACACTGCTGCGCAAACGGCGCGACTTCGAAGTCTTTGTTCGCAGCCGCGCACTCGGTGCAGACGCCAACGGACAACTGCCGCCGGTGCACATCGTAGTCGCGGACTACGATTCGGGTTTACGGCTGCTCGAGTCCGCGAGCTCGGGAAGCCCTCGAGTCGTGATCCTGACGCAGCATGACGGCGAAGCGAAGATCTGCCGGGCGCTGGAACGAGGTATCCGCGGTTACCTTCTGCTCGGCTGCAGCCTTCAGGAGTTGACCGACGCTCTGCGAACGGTAAGCGTCGGTCGCCTGGCCCTTGGGCCGCTCGTCGTCAGCCGCATGGCCGAGTGGATGAAGCAGCAGGCGCTGACCCGACGGGAGGAAGACATTCTGCGGCAAGTGATGCTCGGAGTCAGCAACAAGGAAATTGCCGGCAAGCTGACTTTGGCGATCGGAACAGTGAAAACACACGTCAAAGCCATTATGCGCAAGCTGGGCGCGCGGAGCCGAACCGAAGCCGTCGTGATCGCTCAGCGCCGCGGGATTCCGGGCGATGAGTGTCAGAATCTCGCGCTCGACGGCACAGCGGTGAACATGGACAGGCGCTGGGGCGCGACGGATGTACGCGATGGCCCGGGAGGGTCTCGGCTGAGTCCCCGCGGTGTGCATCCGCATACCAGGCAATCGCGTACGGTGCCGTAAACCGGCAGGGCGCACTCCCTATTTGTTGGGCGCGAGTCGAACGACCGGCGCTGCGTTGACCGGGCGTTTTTGCCCGGCGGTGACAGGCTGCTCCCATGGCAGCGGACTGCGGGTCTTTTCGATCAGGTGATCGAGGAAGGTGCGTATCTTGAGCGGCAGGTGTTTACGACTCACGTACAGCGCGTACAGATGGGGGTGCCGGAGCGGATGCGTCACGAGGACGGGGCACAGCGCGTCCTTGAACATAGGGTCTTCAAACATCATGCGCGGCAGTGGCGCGAGGCCGATACCGGCACAGACGGCGTGCGCGACCGCGACACTCATCGATGACCCGAACCGAAGTACCACGCGCGCCGGAATATCGATGTTGCCGTCTGGGCCCGTGAGGTGCCAGGACTGGCCGTTGCCGACCATTATGCAGTCGTGTTGGGCGAGATCCTCCGGAGATTGCGGAGCACCGCAACGGTTCAGATAGTCCTCGGAGGCCGCAATGACGAACGGCATCGGTCGCAGGGGACGAGCGATCAGGCCGGCCGGAGGTTGGTCTGTCGTGGCACGTATCGCAAGATCGTAGCCTTCCTCGATGAGGTCCACGAACCGATCCTCGAACGAAAGGTCCACCACGACCTCCGGATAGCGCTGCCGGTAGGTAGCGACCAGATCCACCATTCCCCGGGTCGCGCCCCAGGATGGGGCGGTCACTCGCAGCGTGCCGCGTGGCACGCCGCTGACGGACCCGACCACCAATTCCGCCTCTTCAACGTCTTCGAGAATGCCCTTGCAGCGCTCGAAAAACAGCTTGCCGGACTCGGTAAGACTCAAGCTGCGGCTGCTGCGATTGAGCAGGCGCGTTCCCAGATGCTTCTCGAGATGCATGAGGTGCTTGCTGGTCATCGCCGTCGAAAGGCTGAACCGTTCGGCAGCCCCTACAAAGCTGCCCGACTCGACGATCTGTCGAAAGACCTTCATACTGAGCAGAGTGTCCATGGCCGACATAGTCTACACCTACTGCTCGAATGTTTCCGCGGCGAGCCGGTGTTGGATTGACGTCGACTCACGGATGACGGTCGGCCGACGGCTCGCCGGCGGGGCTAGGCAGCCGATCCGCCAGGGTGGAGTCTGGCCAGCCGCCGGCCGAAAGATTATCCGGTATGCGCCGTGCTGCGCAGAGTGGGCCCGTCCTTCGCTCGCGTTCGCCGCAGGGATCGCCCTCCGGCTGGTCGTCCTCTGCGCACGTATTGATCATCTGAATCAAAATCAGGACCAACACCGCCATCAATAAGAGCGAGACGGCGACTAGAGCGAAGGCGATGTGCGCCAGCGTTTGCATGCGGATTTCGTTTGCAGCATGTGTCTGCCGTGTTGGCTGTCACTCCGATCACGCGTTCCGTCAGGGATGCAAGCTATTCGTTGATCCGCACACTACCTTGGGCCGATGGGGGAAACAATTCCGGTTTCGTTGACGCAGGGTTTCTCCGCGGTTAACGCCGCATAGCCCGTAGGGCGTGATTATCTGCTCACGGACGCTTTAACGGAGATCCTGTCCGGTTCGGCGGTTGGGCCCCCCCTCTACGGATCGATCCCCGACCGCACAGCCCCAGCTTTCGGGCGCGAGCCGACGCTTCCTGCGCTCGCCCGGAACGCTCGCTCGTTCTCAGGACGAGCTCTGTGCCAGCATCGCCAGTTCGAGCAACAGATCGCGAAGATGCTCCGCCAAGCTCGATCACGTGAGGCACGTCCCGCACACATGGGACAGAAATTTCTTCAGGGGTATGTAGGAGCGCACCGTCGACCGGCCACCCAACTTTCGCATGTCAGAGGTTCACGAGAGGCGCGGCGGCGGGAACGGTGGCACATGACCTCTTCAAAGTGATGGCGCGCGCACGCCGGTGCTCGTCCGGCGCACGGAAGTACAGGCGCAAAAGTTGCTTTGGATATGGACAGGTCTGCCGAAGGTCTCGCGGCAACTGACATGATCACTGACGCTCAATCGGTGCAACCGGCCGGCACGGTCCTCGAAGCCGACGTCTGCATAGTAGGTGCCGGTGCGGCGGGAATAACCCTGGCGCGAGAATTCGTCAACTCCAGTCTCGACGTCGTGCTTCTCGAGAGTGGCGGCCTCGAGCCCGACAGCGAAACCCAGAATCTGTACGCCGGCTCCAATGCGGGGCACCGCTACTTCGATCCGGCACTGTGTCGGTTGCGCTACTTCGGCGGTACGACCAATCACTGGGGCGGCTGGTGCGCGCCGCTCGATTCGATCGATTTCGAGAGCCGCGAAACATTTCCCTACAGCGGCTGGCCGTTCGACCGTGTCTATCTCGATCCGTGGTATCGGCGCGCTCACGAGGTCTGCCAGCTCGGACCTTTCGATTACCTGCCGCATCACTGGGGTATCGACGTCGCCAGGATCCCGCAGCCGTTCACCGGCCCGTATTTCCGCTGCGAAATATTGCAGCTGAGTCCGCCGACGCGCTTTGGGACCGTGTACCGTGCATTGCTGCAGGGTGCGCGGCGGGTGAACGTGTACTTGAACGCCAATGCGGTGCGCCTGGTGACGAACGAATCGCATCGTCAGATTTCCGAGGTGCTCGTCGCGACGCTGCAGGGTCATCGCTTCTCGGTTCGAGCCAGGGTGTTCGTGATCGCAACGGGTGCCATCGAGAATGCGCGCCTGCTGCTTTCTTCGGGACCCGAGGCGTACGGATTGGGGAACGACCACGATCTGGTCGGCCGATTCTTCATGGTGCACCTCCAGTATCACGGCGGCCAGATGCTGGTGTTCGATAGCCGCGCCCGGTTCGACTTCGACACGGGCACTGACGGAGACCATTACACCGGCTTCGAGGGCGCGCACGACTTCGTGTCCTGGATCGGGCTGTCGGACTACGCCATGCGGCAATTCGCCTTGCCCAATTTCAAGCTTCGGCAGACGTATGCGCTCACGCCGATGAACGAGGCCGTACATACGGCAGTCCGGATCCTGCAAGGCAGGGATGGCTGGAGTGAGCTCAAGAGTGACCTCAACGACATCGTTCGCGACATCGAGCGTCGTCCGAAGTTCGAGGAGCGTCCGGCCTTCTCGCGGGCGGGGCTGACGGTCGGCATGACGCTGCTGCGCTGCCAGTCCGAGCAGCTCCCGAATCCCAACAGCCGAGTGCGACTCGGCACGGAACGGGACGCGCTCGGGATGCGCAAGATCGTCATCGACTGGCGACTCGCAGCGCAGGATAGGGCAAGAGCGGCGACCAGCCTGCGTCTGCTGGGCACGGAAGTCGGCCGTGTGGGGCTGGGGCGTGTTCGCTCCTGGTTCCTCGAGGACGAGCTCAACTGGCCGAGTGACCTGTTCGGGGACCAGCATCATGCCGGCACCACGCGGATGCATCGGGATCCGAAGCAGGGGGTCGTCGATCCGGACTGCGCCGTCCACGGGACCGCCAACCTCTACGTGGCCGGCAGCTCGGTTTTTCCGACCATCGGCGGCAACAACCCAACATTGACCATCACGGCCCTGGCGCTGCGCCTGGCCGATCACATCAAGGAGCGACTGGCCTCAACATCGTAGCGGAGCTCCCATGAACCGATCCTCGACGCGCAGAAGGTGCCTGCAGCTGCTCCTGGGCGTTGCGGCCTCGTGTTGGAGTCCGGCCGGCGGCATCGAGCCCGCAGCCGCGGGCGAGCCCGATCGGCTGCGAAGGATACTCGTTGCTCTGTTTTGGGAGACGCTCGGCGTTCCCACCATAGCGGAAGCCTACCTGCGTACGGTCCCCGGTGGGCAGGCGCCACCTTTGGCTTTGATGCGCGCCATTTTTGGTCAGACGTCGCTCTCGAGCGTTCCGGGTATGACAGCGGCGGCAATCAGGCGGATGGTCGTCGAACACATCCAGGTTGATTTTCTGTACCGCCGTACCGTATCCATCGATGGCTGGATATTGTCGATGACAGAAGCCCGCCTGTACGCGCTGGTGCGAGCGGACCGGCCGCTCGGGGAGCACGAGCCGGCTCGGAGTTCCGGCCCCTAGGCCTTTTTGGCGGTACGTGCCGAATGTCGAGGTGCGGCAGCTCGCGCTGATGCGCTCGCGCGGGGAGGTACCCCGGCGCTCATCGGAACAGCTGTCGCCGCAGGGCTGCTGAGGAGGCCGGAAAGGTGCTCGGGAGCGGGGGCTTTGTCTGCTCCCGACCCGAGCACTTCCATCGCCACGGTCGACGCTGAGCTAGCGCTGCACGAGCTTAGCGGGGTTAGGGCTCTGCCCACTGGTCTTCGCGGCGTACAGTGCGGTCAGCTCCGGACGACCGACAGCCGCCACTGCGCTCGCGATCGATCGCTCCTTGCAGTTCCGGTCGTGCGCGAAGGCCTGCAGCGAGCGGTGGTCGCGGCTGTCGCAGACCTTGTTGGCCGCGGCGACGATCCGCTGGTACAGCAGTTGGATCGCCTGCGGATTCGCAAGGTTCAAGTCGCCGTATTGCACCACCGCGGTTCGGGGCTCGTAGCCGGGCGCCTCATCAGCGGCGTGGCTGATCGCCGCCCCCAGGCCCAGCCAGGCACTGGCAATACCGGCAAGCAGGGCGCGGACATTGATCCGGGTCGAAACGTGGGTCGCGTGGCTGCGCCGTGGCGGACTCCTCCGATTCGCAATGATATGACGTGTACCCTACTTCCGCTCGTCGTCCTACAGCGGCAAGTCGGCCCAAGCGCGCTGAATACCGGTCCACCCAGAGAGGAGATCTGTAATGAGCGCAGGTAAGTCACACGTCTCACACACGAAGGCTGATCAGAATGAGGACGCCATCACCCTGCTGACGGCAGACCATGCGAAGGTAAAGAAGCTCTTCAAAGAATTTGAGGATCTCAAGGAAGAAGACGGCTCAGCCGAGGATAAGTCCGCGCTGGTCACCCGGATCTGCAACGAGCTCAAGGCACATGCCGAAATCGAGGAAGAAATATTCTACCCGGCCGTCCGCAAGGCAATCGACGACAGCGACCTCATGGACGAAGCACTCGTCGAGCACGCCGGCGCCAAGGAGCTGATCGCGCAGCTCGAAGATATGAGTCCAAACGACGAGTTATATGATGCTAAAGTCACTGTTCTTGGGGAGCATATCCAGCATCACGTCAAGGAGGAAGAAGGCGAGATGTTTCCCAAAGCCAGGAAGGCTAAGATCGATAGCGAGGCGCTCGGCGTCCAGATGGCGGAGCGGAAAGCCGAATTGATGGCGGAAACGGAGTCGGATGAGGAGGCGCCGAAGGCCAAACCTCGCGCCGCCAGGAATAGTACCGCTGGCGCGAAAGCGCATAACTCGCGCTAGTGACCGCAATGGCCTCCAAGTAACGAAGGGACGATGGGCGAGCATTCGCCTTCGAACCCGGACACCCGGCTTCGTTGAACGAAGCCGGCCTGTTCCGCCCCGCCTCCAAGCGAGGGCGTGGAGAGAGCTTCGGGTTCGTGAGACTAACGACGTACTCTGCCTTTGAACTCGCCTTGTTCCTTGGGCCGTCGAGAACGCCCACGGCGTCGGGCCGCCGCTTCACTCAACCAGGCCACTCTTGATGATGATTTTCGGGACTCACCGGCTTCTCTCCAAAGCGCTCTGATTAATTTGCCTGGCTCACTTCTTCTATTCACTTATTGGAAGGGGTAGGATTCGCCTTCGCTACCCCACGGTTCTCCTGCCCTCCTTATCGTTGACGAACCTTTGTTGACTTGCGAAAGCGACCGTTCACTTGTTCGTGCCGAATCGGCGGTACGACTGCCGTCTCCCAGGCTGTGCGGAACGCTGGAGAAGCGTTCCGTGGGCGCCAGCACACCAAAGGCCCCAGTCGCGGCGCCGAATCAGAGCAGTGACTATTCTTTTCGCCCCCCCTTCTACCGCCTCACAGTGATCTGCTAAACCGGAGTGATTTGAATTTGAATATGACGCGCAGACTGACTAATCAGGATGCCTTCGACGGCGCGATGTTGCATTTAATCAACCAAGGGCATAGCTGTGTCAGCGCCAGCGGCCAGGCACGGTACCGCGGACCGCG